>JAHZHX010000001.1:0-99608 GCA_019420065.1 Clostridiales bacterium
GTCTCAGCTCGTGCGACTGCCGGAAGATGTGCCCCAGCAGGAGCTGCATGCGCAGATTGACCGGCTGAACGCCGATCCTGCGGTGCATGGGATTCTGGTTCAGCTGCCGTTGCCGCGCCATTTGGATGAAGGCGCGGCGCTGCTTCGCGTGGATGCGCGCAAGGATGTGGATGGGTTTCATATCCTCAATGGCGGCCGCTTGCTGCAAGGAAGGCCCGCGGTGCTGCCCTGTACGCCGCAGGGGATCGTATGCATGCTTAAAACGGCCGGCGTTGCGCTGGATGGCGCGCATGCCGTGGTCGTGGGGCGCTCAAACATTGTCGGCAAGCCGCTGGCACTGATGCTTTTGCAGGAGAACTGCACGGTCACGGTGTGCCATTCGCATACCCGGGATTTGGCGCTGCATACGCGGCAGGCGGATATCCTGGTTGTTGCCGCAGGAAAGGCCGGGCTGATAAAAGCGGGGATGGTCAAGCCGGGCGCGGCGGTAATCGATGTGGGCATCAACCGTATCGACGGCAAGCTTTATGGCGACGTGGATTATGAAGAAGTCAGCAGGGTGGCCGGATGGATCACACCCGTGCCCGGCGGCGTGGGGCCCGTGACGGTGCGGATGCTGATGGAAAATACGCTGGAGGCAGCATGCAGGAGCTTACGCTGACGGTATCGCAGCTCAATGATTATGTGCGCCGCAGCATGGCGAGCGATCCGATTCTGCAGCATATTACCCTGCGCGGCGAGATCAGCAATTTCAAACCCTATACCTCGGGCCATTGGTATTTTACGCTCAAGGACGAGCAAAGCCGGATTGACTGCGCCTTGTTCCGCCAGTATACCATGAATGTGCGTTTTAAGCCGCGCGACGGCATGCAGGTGCTGGTGACAGGAGCGGCCGGGCTGTATGTGCAGGGCGGCAAGTATCAGTTTTATGCCGACGGCATGCGCGAGGAAGGTGTGGGCGCGCTGTATCAGCGCTATCTGGAACTTAAGGACAGGCTGATGCGCGAGGGGCTGTTTGACGTATCGCGCAAGCGTCCGCTGCCGCTTTTGCCGCGCAAGGTAGGGATCGTCACATCGCTCTCCGGCGCGGTGCAGCATGATATCCGCACGGTAGCTGGCCGCCGTTTCCCCGGCTTGCCGCTGGTGCTGCGCCCGGCGCAGGTACAGGGAGAGGGTGCGGCGGAGGATGTGGCACGGGGCATTTTTGAGGTTGCCGCTGTTCCGGGCGTGGATGTGGTGATCGTTGGCCGCGGCGGCGGCTCCATGGAGGATCTGTGGGCTTTTAATGAAGAAGTGGTCGTGCGCGCGGTGGCTGTGTGTCCCGTGCCGGTCATTTCGGCTGTCGGACATGAAACGGATACTACGCTGTGCGATTTTGCCGCGGACATGCGCGCGCCGACGCCTTCGGCTGCGGCAGAGCTGGCTGTGCCGGAGCGGGAAGCGCTGCTTGCAAGCATTGAGGAATGCAGGCAGGGCATGCGGCGGGCGGCGGGGAATACCATGCTGACCGCCCGCGCGGCGCTGGGAGATATGCAGAACCGCTTGATTTCCTGCCATCCGCGTGCGCAGGTGCAAAGAATGCTTTCGCAGACAGAAAAACAGCAAATGCTGCTGCGTACCGTCCTGGAAAAACGGGTGCAGCTGCTGCGGCAGCGCGTTCAGCTCCTTGGCGAAAAGCTGCATGCGGCGGGTCCCAAACAGGTGTTGGAACGCGGATATGCCCTTGCGGTGCGCGGTGAAACGGTGATAACCAGCGTTTTGCAGGCGCAGGGTGAAATGGAGCTTTTGTTCCGCGACGGACGCGCGCTGGTACGTGTGATAAGCAGTAAGGAGGGAGATCCCTTTGGCAGCGAAGAAAGAGAAGAGCTTTGAGGAGCGTTTGGCCGCTTTGGAAGCGCTTGTGCGCGACATGGAAGCGGGCAATATGCCGCTTTCCGAGACGGTCAAGGCTTATGAGCAGGGTGAAAAACTGGCCGAAAGCCTGAAAAAAGAGCTCACTGCGGCTGAAGAAAAGCTGACGGTGCTGTCGGCGGAAAAGGAACAGGCATGAATTACAACGAGCGCTATGAATTTTTCCGCTGCGCTGTGGAAGAAACGCTGCGCAGCGCGGTACCGTGCGATGTACCTCAGCCGCTGGCGGACGCCATGCGGTACAGCCTGATGGCCGGGGGCAAGCGGTTGCGTCCTGTGCTGCTGCTGGCAGCCTATGCGGTGCTGCATGAGGACATTACGCCTGCGCTGCCCTTTGCGGCGGCAGTTGAAATGGTGCATACCTATTCGCTGATTCATGATGATCTCCCGGCGATGGATAATGACGATCTGCGCCGCGGGCGGCCTACCTGCCATAAGGTGTATGGCGAAGGAATGGCGGTGCTGGCTGGGGACGGGCTGCTTTCGCTGGCATTTGAGACCATGGCCGCAACGGGGCATCCCAAGGCTTTTGCGGCGATGCGCGAACTGGCGCTGCGCTGCGGCACGCGGGGGATGGTGGCCGGCCAATGCGCCGATCTGAATGCGGAAACGCAGGGAGGAGACGGCGCGCTGCTTGAATATATCCACCGGCACAAGACGGCGGATATGTTCATCGCTCCTGTTGCAATGGGACTGCTGCTGGCGGATGCTGATGAGAGAATGCTGGCAGACGGGCGCGAATACGGGGAAAAGCTGGGCATTGCCTTTCAGATTATTGATGATATTCTGGATGTGCAGGGCGACGAGAAGCTGCTGGGCAAGCATGTGGGGAAGGACGCCGCGGAGCATAAATGCACCTGGCCGGCGTTGTACGGGCTTGAGCAGGCAAAGGAAGACGCGCAGCGATACACGGAACAGGCGGTGGAAAGCCTGAAAAACTGGCAGGAACCGGCAAAATTTCTGAAAATACTTGCGCAGCGTGCGCTTGTTCGCGTACAATAAAGGGGCATGGATGAAGGAGGAGTTTTTACCATGGACAATTTTCTGGAGGAAGTGGCGTCCCGGCGCAATCGGGGCGCAGAAAGCGTAATGTTTGCCCTGGCCAATGTGATGATGGTGGTCTTTGGCATTATGGCCATGTGGTATTTGATGGCGCTGCAATTTGCAATCGGCGAGGGCGCGGGGCTGGTCGAGATCCTTATCAGCGTTGTATTTCCGCTGGCGCTGTTTGCCGGTTCCGCGGTGCTGCTGTATTTCCGCCGCGACCGCATCCGCACCGAATACGAGTACACCTTTACCAACGGGCAGATGGACTTTGCCCAGGTGTTCAACAATAAAAAGCGCAAGAGCCTGGGCACGATGAACATTAAGAATGTTGAGGCGCTCGGGCTGGTCAATTCGGGCAGCTTTAACCGCTACATCAGCATGCCCGGCGTGAAGAAGAGCAACTGGTTCATCAACCGCGACGCGCAGCTGTTTTATTTCTATTTCAGCAAGGATTCCGTCAAGCGGATTATCATTATCGAGGTCAGCGACGATATGCTGACGCTGATTAAGCGCTACGCGGCGCCGGGGACGTTCCAGGTAAACTGACATGCAATGCTACCTTGATAACAGCGCGACCACGCAGCCGACGCAGCGCGTGGTACACGCGATGAGCGACTGCATGCTGGAGGGTTTTTATAACCCTTCTGCCCTGTACGCTCCGGCCGTGCAGTCGGAAAAGCGGATGGCAGCCTGCCGCGAAGCGATTGCCGCGGAGCTGCATGCCGATCCGGCACGGGTGGTTTTCACCTCAGGCGGCACTGAGGCGGATAATCTGGCGATTCTGGGCGCGCTTTCCGGCGCGCGCGGCGGCAGAATTCTATTTACGGCCGGCGAGCATCCGGCGGTGCGCGTGCCGTGCGAAAGCCTGCGCGGCCGCTTTGACGTACAGGAGATTCCCTACGATGCGCAGGGCACGGTGCAACTGGATGCGCTGGAGGAGCTGCTTACGCCCGATACGCTGCTGATTTGCGTAATGCAGGTCAATAACGAGACGGGCGCGGTCATGCCTCTTGCGGAAATCGCGACGCTGCGCGACCGCAAATGTCCGCAGGCGCTTTTGCATGTGGACGGCGTTCAGGGATTTATGCGCCAAAAGCTGGATATGCGCGCCCTGGGGATTGACAGCTATGCGCTCTCTGGACATAAGATCCATGCGCCCAAGGGCATTGGCGCGCTGGTAACGGGGCCGCGAGTACGGCTCCAGCCGCGCATGCTGGGCGGAGGACAGGAGAAAAACCTGCGCTCCGGCACGGAAAATACACCGGGGATCGCCGGACTGCTGGAAGCAATCGTTTCCTATCCCAAAGAGAATGATATGCGGCGGGTGAAAATGCATTTGTGCGGCCGCCTGAGAGAGATTGGCGGCAGCCAGTTTTTTATCAACGGCCCCGCGCCGGAAAGCGAAAAATCCGCGCCGCATATCCTGAATTGTTCTCTTATGCCCGTGCGTTCGGAAACGATGATATATGCTTTGGAAGCGGATCGGGTGTATGTGGCGGGCGGTTCGGCGTGCGCCTCGCACAAACAGAAAATATCGCCGGTACTGGCGTCCATGCATACGCCGCGCAAGCAGGCGGAATCGGCGCTGCGCTTTTCGCTTTGCCCGTATACGACGATTGAGGAAGCCGATTATGCCGCGGACTGCATCAAACGTCATTACGACGTCCTTAAACGCTACGAAAGAAGGTAAATTATGCGTCAGCTGATTCTGGTACGCTATGGCGAAATTTATTTGAAGGGGCTGAACCGTCCTTATTTCATGCGCGCGCTGGTATCGCGTGTCAAGCAGGCGGCGCGGCCGTTTGGGGGAAAGGTATGGCTGCATGACGCGCGCATTTTCGTCAGCGACATGACGGATATGGAAGGCTGCATGACAGCGGTCAGCAAGGTTTTTGGCGTGCATTCGCTGTGCCCGGCGATCGAAATGGAAAAGGGCGATTTTGCCGCGGTTTGCGCCCAGGCGGCGGAAATGATGAAGGGCTTGACCGGCACGTTCAAGGTGGACGCGCGCCGCTCGGACAAACGTTATCCCATGACTTCGCCGGAAATCAATATGCAGATGGGCGGCTATGTGCTGGAGCACTGCTCTGATCTGCGGGTGGATATTCACGCGCCCGAGCATGTGCTTAACGTGGAAATCCGCGATATGGCTTACCTCTATGTAAAAGTGATGGAGGCTGTGGGCGGCATGCCGTCGGGAACGGGCGGCAAGGCCACGCTGCTGCTCTCCGGCGGGATCGACAGCCCGGTGGCCGGCTACTGCATCGCCAAACGCGGCGTGGAGATCAGCGCGGTGCATTTCCACTCCTATCCCTATACCAGCGAGCGGGCCAAGGAAAAGGTGATCAGCCTCGCTAAACAGCTTTCCGCCTACTGCTGCGGGGTTAAGCTCTATATTGTTCCTTTTACCGAACCGCAGCTGACGATCCACGAAAAGTGCCCGGAGGAATACGGAACGCTGATTATGCGCCGCTTCATGATGCGCATTGCTGCGCGGATTGCCCGGCAGGAGGGCGCCAGAGCGCTGATAACGGGCGAGAGCATTGGTCAGGTGGCCAGCCAGACGATTGAGGCGCTGTGCTGCACTGACGCGGTAGCGGGCATGCCCGTTTTCCGTCCGTTGATCGGCAATGACAAGATTGAGATTATCCGCATTGCCGAAAAAATCGGCACTTATGAAACTTCGTGCTTACCTTATGAGGATTGCTGCACGGTGTTTACGCCGCGGCATCCGGCGACACATCCCAAAATGGAACAGGTGGAGCGTGCGGAGGCGGCGCTGGACGTCGAGGCGCTGGTCGATGCGGCGGTTGCCGGCACGGAAATGATTACGGTTTAATATTGGAGGTTTTGGTATGATTCCGCGTTCCGACAGAATGGAAAAGGTGCATTCGGACATTCGCGGCCCTTTGTATGAGGAAGCGCTGCGCATGCAGGCGCAGGGCGAAAACGTTTTGAAATTGAACACAGGCAATCCGGGCCGCTTTGGCTTTGAACTGCCGGACAGTGTGCGCTATGCGCTGGCGCGCCATATTGACGAAGCCGTGCCCTACTGCGACATGCGCGGCATGCTTTCTGCCCGTCAGGTGATCTGCACCTATCATATCGGGCGCGGGATTACCGGCATCAATCCGGATGATATTTTTGTCTGCAACGGCGTCAGCGAGGCAGCGTCCATGGCGATGACGGCGCTGGTATGCACGGGAGACGAGATCCTCATGCCTTCGCCCTGCTACTCCCTTTGGAGCAACAATGCCTATATCTGTGCCGGCAAGCCGGTCTTTTACCGCTGCGATCCGGCAAACCATTGGAATCCCGATCCGGAGGATATTGTCGATAAGGTGACGGAGCGCACCAAGGCGATCGTGGTCATTAACCCCAACAATCCCACCGGCGCGGTTTATAACCGGGAAACGCTGCTGGCCATTGCCGATATTGCCCGCCGTCATCATCTGGTTTTGCTGGCCGATGAAATCTATGACCGGCTGGTCATGGATGGCGTAGATCATGCGTCGCTGGCCGCTCTTGCGCCGGATGTGCCCTGTATTACGTTCAACGGGCTTTCCAAATCGCATATCATCTGCGGGTTCCGCTGCGGCTGGATGGTTTTTTCCGGCCCGCGCGAAGAACTTGCCGAGGTCAAAAATGCCGTTACGCAGCTGGCGGCCATGCGCCTGTGCGGCAATGCGCTGACGCAATTGGTGATTCCGGCAGCGTTGGTGGATGCGGAGAGCACGCGCGCCATGCTGGTGCCGGGCGGCAGGCTCTATGAACAGCGCCGCGCCACGACGGAAGCGCTGGCAAAGATCGAGGGCGTAAGCTTTGAGAGCAATCGCGCGGCCTTCTATCTTTTCCCGCGCATTGACGGGGAGATGTACAATTTCAAGGACGGGCAGGATTTTGCCATGCAGTTCCTGCATGAAAAGCATGTGCTGGTGATTCCCGGCTCCGGTTTTGACTGGAACGAGGATATCCGTGTGCGTATCGTTATGCTGCCGGAAGCGCAGGAGCTGACGCGCGCGATGGAAGCGATGGGCGATTTCCTTCGCCATCATAAGCGCTGATGGTGGTCATGCGAAAGGTTTCGCAGAGCTTTATGCGTCTTATCGGGTAGAATTACGGTTATTGTCTAAAAAATGCGCGTTTGTATTGACAGAACGTAGCGAATATGGTATGATGCTATGGTAGCCGCTCGGGAGAGGCTTTTAAATGCGTGCTTGCGCTGCCTCGTGGCTGAAAGATGCTTGTGTGTCCCGGCGAGTTTTGATGAGGAGGTGCTGCCAGAATGTACGCGATTATTGCGACCGGCGGCAAACAGTACCGTGTCTCTCAGGGAGACGTAATCTACATTGAAAAGCTCAACAACGAAGTGGGCGATGAAGTTTCTTTCCCCGTGCTGATGCTCGGCGGCGAGACGGTAGAAGTGGGCAATCCTGTTGTGGCCGGCGCTGCTGTTACCGGTAAGGTGCTGCAGCAGGGCAAGGGTCAGAAAATTGTGATCCTGAAGTATAAGAGCAAGAAAAACTACCGCCGCAAGGCTGGTCATCGTCAACCTTTCACGAAGGTTGAGATCACCGCGATCAACGCTTAATGATCACCGTTACCCTGCTTCGGGATGGACAAGGGCGTTTGCGTGGCTTTGATTGTTCAGGCCATGCCGGATACGCCAGAGCCGGAAAGGATATTGTATGCGCCGCCGTTTCGGTACTGACGACGACCTGCGTTAACGCGCTGGAAAGCGTGGCGGGCGTTGAACCGACGGTGACGGTTAGAGATGGAGCAATGCGCGCCGTTTTGACGGCGGTGCAGGCGGATATCCGAGACGCACAGATCATTCTCAGAACCTTCGAGCAGGGAATCAGCGACATTGCCGCATCGTATTCAAAGCATATCAGAACGGAGGAACAACATTATGTTGAAACTTAATCTTCAGCTGTTTGCTCATAAAAAAGGTATGGGCTCCACCCGTAACGGCCGCGACAGCGAAAGCAAGCGTTTGGGCGCGAAGCGCGCGGACGGTCAGTTCGTGCTGGCTGGCAACATTCTGGTTCGTCAGCGCGGCACCCACATCCATCCCGGCCTGAATGTTGGCATCGGTAAGGATGATACCCTGTTCGCCAAAGAGAACGGCGTCGTTCGTTTTGAACGCCTGGGCCGCGATAAGAAAAAGGTTTGCGTTTATCCGGTAGAGCAGTAATTGCTTTGCGGATCGAAGGCCGCCGCAGGAATGCGGCGGCCTTTTGTCATGCATTTTCAGAAACTGGAGGAAGGAATGCGGTTAATTGCTCCGGACTATTACCCTGAGTTTACTTGCATTGCTGAGCGATGCAAGCATACCTGCTGCGCAAATTGGGAAATTGATATTGACGCGCAGACGCTTGCGCTGTATCGCAGCATAAAAGGAACGTTCGGCAAACGCCTGCGGGCGGGAATCATTGAAGATGAGGATGGCGCGCGCTTTAAACTGGATTCTCAGGAACGGTGCCCGTTTTTGAACGCTCAGGGATTGTGCGATATTATAAGTCATTTGGGTGCGCAGGCGCTGTGTCAGGTCTGTGACGATCATCCTCGCTTTCGCGCTTTTTTTACGGACCGGATTGAGATCGGTTTGGGATTATGCTGCGAAGCTGCTGCCTCCTTGATCCTCAGGCGACAGCAGCCTGTTCGTTTGGTTGTGCTGGAGGGCGATAAGGAGACGCAGACGGAGACTGAAGCCCGGTTTTTCGCTTTTCGGGATGGCCTGATGCATATTGTTCAGGATCGCAGCAGGCCGCTGACGCAGCGGATCCAGACATTGAAAGCGCAATGCGGATTTTCCGCGCTGTCATGGACGCCGCGGCAGATTGCGGAAATGTTGGACCCGCTGGAGCGCTTGGATCCGCTATGGGAAAAGGAATTGCTTACATTGAGCGGAGAGGCGCGTCTATGTGATGCGGAAGCCTTTCATTCTCCGATATGGGACACGGCGCTTGAACAGCTGCTTGCGTATCTGCTTTACCGGCATTTGAGCAATGGTGTTAAGGAGGAAAATCTGCTTCAGCGCGTAGCATTTGCTTTGTTTAGTATGCAGACAGTTTATGATTTATGCGTATTTCGTCCTGCGCCGCGGATGGAGGATATGATAGAGCTTGCTCGAATGTATTCCTCAGAGATTGAGTATTCGGATGAAAATATGATGGCCATCTTGAATATGATGCCATAAACCCCCAAGCCATGCCCTGTACAGATGCGGAGCGTGGCTTTTTTAAAATTCTTGGGAAACTTTTGGGGAAATGCGCAAATATCAATGAGGGCATTGTTTTTTATCATAAAGTATGCTAACATAAATAAATGTGAACGAGTTTTCTTTAAGAAAAACTCATTCTATTTCAGCATTTTCGGAGGCGTCTGCAAGCAATGCGGGAATACTCTGCGGAAGAAAAATGCCTGATCTGGCTGCAAAGCGCAAAGTCCTTGACCTGGCGCGGGCGGGAAGCGTTGCTTATGCATTATGGCAGCGCGCAAGCAGTCTTTGCACAGCTTGACGCCGCGGTTCGCATTGCGATTGGGGATAAACCCTACCGTGAATTGGCAACAATGAAAGCGCAGGGAGAAACGGCGCTGCTGCGCCGTATGGAAAAGAACGGCGTTCAGGCGGTGTTTCGCGGCGAAGCAGGGTTTCCGCCGCTGCTGGCTGAAATTGCTGATCCGCCGCAAACGCTTTTCGTGCGCGGAAGCGTGCAGGAGGATGTGCGCAGCGTGGCGATTGTTGGTTCCCGGCGGGAAACGCGGTATGGACGCACGCAAGCCTTTGCCATCGCCCGTGATTTGGCCATGGCAGGGGTAACGGTTGTCAGCGGTCTGGCGCGGGGGATTGATACTGCCGCGCATGAGGGGGCGCTTGCCGGCGGCGGGCGTACCGTGGCAGTACTGGGCAGCGGTCTTGAACGCATTTATCCGGAAGAGAACAAGGCGCTGGCCGAGCGGATCATAGCGGGCGGCGGCGCGATCATAACGGAGTTTGCTTTGGAAGCGGAACCGCTTTCCTATCATTTTCCCATTCGCAATCGGATTGTCAGCGGTATGAGCGCGGCTGTTCTGCTTGTCGAAGGGCATGCGAAGAGCGGCGCGCTGATTACGGCGGGGTATGCCGCGGAACAGGGACGCGAAGTGTTTGCGCTTCCCGGCATGGTGGATGCGCCCGGCAGCGCCGCGCCGCTGAAGCTTTTGCGCGAGGGAGCGAGCATTTGTACCGGCGCCCAGGATATTCTGGATGATATGGGTTGGCGGAAGATGACGGAGGCGGCGCCGAGCGCGCCGGAGGCGGAAGAAATACTCAAGGGACTCAGCGATATGCAGCGCCGCATTGCCAGACTGATGCTCGATGAGCCGCGCAGCTTTGAGGAACTGGCGGCGGAAACGCAAATTGCGCCGGATCAGCTCATGGGCGAGCTGACCCTGATGGAAATGGATGGTATCATTGAGCCGCGCGCCGGCAGAATATATGCGATAAAGTCCAATTAAAACGGCATTTTTACTTTTATTTATCGGAGGATAATGAACGTGGCAGCAAGCAAACTTGTGATTGTGGAATCGCCCGCCAAGGCAAGGACGATCGCCAAATTTCTTGGCAAGGGCTACAAGGTAGAGGCCTCGCAGGGACATGTGCGCGACTTGCCCAAATCCCAGCTGGGCGTGGATGTGGAGCAGGACTTTGCCATGAAATATATCACCATTCATGGCCGCGGGAAAATTTTGACGAAGATTCGCAAGGAAGCCAAAAACGCTTCGCAGATCTTCCTCGCAACCGACCCGGACCGCGAAGGCGAAGCGATTTCCTGGCATTTGGCGCAGACGCTTGGCATGGATCTGGAAGCGCCCTGCCGCATTGAATTCCATGAGATAACTAAAAAAGCGATTACAAATGCGCTGCAATCGCCGCGTAAAATTGATATGGGTTTGGTTGACGCGCAGCAGGCACGCCGCGCGCTGGATCGGCTGGTAGGCTATAAAATCAGTCCGCTTTTGTGGGCAAAAATCAAAAAGGGACTTTCTGCCGGGCGCGTGCAAAGCGTGGCAACGCGCATGGTGGTTGAGCGGGAGCAGGACATTGAAGCCTTCATTCCAGAAGAGTATTGGGATGTGACGGCGCAGGCGCTGCTGCCCAATGTGCGCGCGC
Organism: Clostridiales bacterium; assembly: GCA_019420065.1. Classification (GTDB taxonomy): domain Bacteria; phylum Bacillota; class Clostridia; order Christensenellales; family Aristaeellaceae; genus SFMI01. The sequence goes on from JAHZHX010000001.1 coordinate 11,117, forward strand.
GCAAGAATACCTTTAAGACGCGCCTTGTTTCTTTGGATGGAAAAAAAGCGGTGCTCAGCAATGCGGAAGAGGTGGAAGCGGCGCGCGTTCGGGTTGAAAAAGCCACTTTTACGGTAGCGTCGGTGAAGCATGGCGAAAAAAAGAAGCAGCCTGCGCCGCCTTTTACAACCTCCTCTTTGCAGCAGGAGGCTGGACGCAAGCTCAATTTTACCACGCAAAAGACAATGCAGGTGGTGCAGCAGCTCTATGAGGGCATTGAGCTGGAAGGCGAGGGAATGCAGGGTCTGGTAACGTACATCCGTACCGATTCTGTCACGGTCAGCACGGAAGCGCTGGACGCGGTGCGCGAATACATCGCCCAGGAGTACGGAGAAGCCTATCTGCCTGCGGAAGCCAACATTTATAAGGGCCGCAGCAACGCGCAGAATGCGCATGAGGCGATCCGGCCCACGGATGTGCGCCGCACGCCGGATTCCATTAAAGCGTCGCTGAGCAAAGAGCAGTTTCAGCTTTACCGCCTGATTTACGCTCGCTTTGTCGCCAGCCAGATGAGCAATGCGCGTTATGATACCCTGAGCATGGATATTACGGGCGATGGCGTGGGTTTGCGCTTTTATGGCGAACACCGTCGATTTGCCGGCTTCAGCAGCATTTATGAGGAAGGCAGCGACGAGGCGGCGGAAAGCAGCGAGACGACGCTGCCGCAAATGAATGAAGGCGATCCGGTGACGATCCAGAGCGTTGAAAGCGCGCAGCATTTTACGCAGCCCCCGGCCCGTTTTACCGAGGCGTCGCTCGTCCGCATGCTGGATGAAAAGGGGATCGGACGCCCTTCGACCTATGCGCCGACCATTACGACCATCATTTCCCGCGGCTATGTGATGCGGGAGAACAAACGCCTTTATGCTACCGAGCTTGGGCGGATGGTGACCAACGTGATGATCCAGTATTTTGGCGAGATTGCCGATACGGAGTTTACCGCGCAGATGGAGGATAAGCTGGACGCGATCGAAGAAGGAAACGTGGAATGGAAGCAGGTGCTCCGCGATTTTTATCCCTCATTTAACGAGATGCTGACCGAGGCGGAGAATACCATCGAAAAAATCGAACTGCGCGACGAGCCGAGCGATGAGATCTGCGATAAGTGCGGCGCGAACATGGTCTACCGCATGGGGCGCTATGGTAAATTTCTGGCGTGCCCCAATTTTCCGGATTGCCGCAATACCAAGGCGGTGCTGAACTATATTGACGTCAAGTGCCCCCAATGCGGCGGTCGGCTGCTTGAAAAAACCAGCCGCAAAAATCGTAAATTTTACGGCTGCGAGCATTATCCAGAATGCGACTTTGTCAGTTGGGAAATGCCGGTGAATGAACGCTGTCCCAAATGCGGAAGTTATATGACGCTTAAGCGCAACCGCAAGGGGGAACAGTGGCATCTATGCGCGAATGAAACGTGCCGTCATCGCGTCGAGGTGAAGCAGGAAGCGGAGGAAAAGGAATGAAGGCGACGGTAATTGGCGCGGGACTGGCAGGGTGCGAGGCAGCCTGGCAGCTGGCAAAACGCGGCGTAGAAGTTACGCTGTATGAAATGAAGCCGCAAAAACACTCTCCGGCGCACAAAAGTCCGCTGTTTGCCGAGCTTGTTTGCAGCAATTCGCTGCGTTCTGATCGGCTTCAAAACGCTGTAGGGCTTTTGAAGGAAGAAATGCGTGTTCTGGATTCGCTGATTATGCGCTCGGCGGATCAGGCGCGCGTGCCGGCAGGCGGGGCGCTGGCGGTGGATCGGGAGCGATTTTCAGGGTATATCACCGAAACGCTGCGCAGTCATCCGCTGGTTACTGTGCGTGAGGAAGAAATCACGCGGATTCCGGAGGGAGACGTCATTATTGCTACCGGCCCTCTGACCAGCGAGCCGATGGCGGAGGCGATCAATGCGCTGCCGGGCATGAGCGTGCTGCATTTTTATGACGCGGCAGCGCCCATCGTGATGGCGGAATCGCTGGACATGGGCAAGGTATTTCGCGCTTCCCGCTATGGCCGCGGAGATGATTATTTGAACTGCCCCATGGATCGGGAGCAGTATGACGCCTTTGTGGAAGCGCTGCTGGCAGCGGAAACGGCGCCCGTTCATGGTTTTGAGGAAAATATGGTGTTCGAAGGCTGCATGCCGGTAGAATCCATGGCGCGGCGCGGGCATATGGTATTGGCCTTTGGCCCCATGAAGCCTGTGGGGCTGATTGACCCCCATACAGGGAAGGAAGCGTATGCCGTGGTTCAGCTGCGGCAGGATGATGCGGCAGGCAGGATGTATAATCTTGTCGGATTCCAGACGCGGCTGAAATTTGGCGAGCAAAAGCGCGTGTTCGGCATGATCCCGGGGCTGGAGGCGGCGGAATTTGCCCGCTACGGGGTGATGCACCGCAATACCTTCCTGCATAGTCCGGGGCTGCTGGACAGCACATACCGCATGATTTCCCGTCCGTCATTGTATTTTGCCGGGCAGATGACCGGGGTTGAAGGATATGTGGAAAGCTCGGCCAGCGGCCTGATCGCGGGCCTTTCCATGGCGCGGCGCTTGCAGGGCAGGGAAGCGGTTGACTTTCCTACCGCGACGGCCATTGGCGCGCTGGCGCACTATATCGCAGCGCCAAACCATGATTTCCAGCCGATGAACATTACCTTTGGCCTGATCGATCCGCTGGAACAGCGCGTGCGCAATAAAGCGCAGCGTTATGAAAAAATCAGCGAGCGGGCAATCGCCATTGTGCGGGATTTGGGCGCGCAGCTTGACAACTGAGTCAGAAGGGCTTGCATGCAATGGGCATGCGTGCTAAACTTTTAATGGTCAAACCGATGAAAAGGAGCAAGAGACTATGGCAATGATGGGAACGACGATTTGCGCCGTTAAGCGCAATGGCAAAATTGCCATTGCGGGCGACGGCCAGGTAACCATGGGTGAAAATACCATTTTTAAAAACAGCGCGAAAAAGGTACGCCGGGTATATAACGATCAGGTGGTTGTAGGCTTTGCCGGCTCGGTGGCGGATGCTTTTTCGCTTTGCGACCGGTTTGAAGAGCGCCTCAATCAGTGCAATGGCAGCCTGGAACGCGCGGCGGTGTCGTTGGCGCAGGATTGGCGCAGCGACAAGGCCATGCGGCAGCTGCAAGCCATGATGATTGTGGCCAACAAGGAAAATATGCTGATTCTTTCCGGCACCGGCGAGGTCATTGATCCCGATGACGGCATCTGCGCCATCGGCTCGGGCGGCAATTATGCCTTGGCGGCCGCGCGCGCGCTGATTGAAAATACCGATCTGAGCGCGGCGGAGATTGCCGAGAAGGCGCTGCATGTGGCCGCGTCGATCTGTGTGTTTACCAACGACCACATTATTGTGGAGGAAGTATGAGCAAGACACAGGCGCCCGTCTATACAGATTGTCCCTATTGCGGCGGACATGAATTCTGCGAGGCGGCGGCAGGCGGATATGCAGATGTTACGCGAACGGGTCATGTATTTCTCAGCAGCGGCTTAATTTGTGTGATTTGCCTGCAATGCGGCGGCGTGGTGCATACGCGGGTGAAAAATGTGGAGGCGCTGCTGACAAGACAGGAAAAGGAGATGCGCAAATGAAAGAGCTGACGCCGCGCGAAATTGTGCGTGAATTGGATCGTTATATTATCGGTCAGGATGCAGCGAAGCGTTCGGTAGCGATCGCGCTGCGCAACCGTTATCGTCGCGCCCGGGTGGAGGGCGATATCCGCGACGAAATTTATCCCAAAAATATTTTGATGATCGGTCCTACGGGTGTGGGCAAAACGGAAATTGCCCGCCGTTTGGCCAAATTGGTGCAGGCTCCCTTTATCAAAGTAGAGGCGACCAAGTTTACCGAAGTGGGCTATGTGGGCCGCGACGTGGAAAGTATTATCCGCGATCTGGTGGAGAACGCGGTACGTATGGTGCGTCAGGAGCATGAGGAGCGCGTGCGCGTGCGTGCAGAGGTGCTGGCTGAAGACCGGCTGGTAAGCCTGATCGTACATCCGCCCAAAAAGACCAGCGCGAATCCTTTCCAGGCGCTGCTGAATCCGCAGAGCACGGAAGTTGCCGTTTCTGACGAGGAAAAGGAACGTATGCGCGGCCGACGCGATGAGGTGCGCGAGGAATTGCGTCGTGGCGAATGGGAAGATAAGGAGATTGAGATCGAGGTTACCGAAAAAACGCCGGAACTGGAGGTTGGCGGTAATGCTATCAATCTGGGGGATATGATGGGCGGGCTGATGCCCAAACGTACCAAGCAGCGGTGCATGAAGATTGCCGACGCCCGCAAGATCCTTATTGAAGAAGAGGCGGAAAAACTGATCGATCAGGATGCGGTACAGGAAGAGGCCGTGCGCCGCGCTGAACAGAATGGTATTGTCTTTTTGGATGAGATCGATAAGGTAGCCGGGCGCTCGGGCGGCGGCCATGGTCCGGATGTATCCCGGGAAGGCGTGCAGCGCGATATTTTACCTATTGTAGAAGGTAGTACGGTAAATACAAAATATGGTCCGGTAAAAACAGACTTTATGCTCTTTATTGCCGCCGGCGCTTTCCATGTGGCCAAGGTGAATGATTTGATTCCCGAGCTGCAAGGTCGTTTCCCCGTTCATGTTAATCTGGAAAGCTTAACGCGCAAGGATTTTGTGAATATCCTCACCCAGCCGGACAATGCTCTGACCAGGCAGTATACTGCTTTGCTGGCTACCGACAAGGTGCATTTGACGTTTGAGGATGAAGCGCTGGAAATGATTGCCGAGGCGGCGTTTGTCGCAAACGAGTCTGGCGAAGACATCGGCGCCCGCCGTCTGCATGCCGTCTTTGAAGCGCTGCTTGAAGATATTTCCTTCAATGCAGGCGGCGAAGAGATGCCGGATGTTTATTTGAACATTACGCCTGAATATGTTCGTGAACATCTCGGCAGCAGCCTGCAAGGTATGGACGCCAGAAAGTATATCCTGTAAAACCATTCTCTGCTGCCATTCCGGCGGGGCAAAAAACGAAAAAACACCTAAAAGGCGCGACTGAAAATGGTCGCGCCTTTTGCATTAAAAAGATAACGGATAATCAAAAAATATATTTTTTGATCGAAATGATGCGAGAAAATGCTTGGCGGCTATCGGGGGTGCTTCATTGTGTAATAGCTTTATGCTGCCGGTATTGCGAACATCCGCCTCGTAAAAGAATGCAATCTTCTCATATTTTGTACGCACATAATCAAGGACTACATGCAAAGCCTCATACGCATAGCCCTTGTTTTGCTCAGTCTAAATGATCCAGACGTCTAAATTTCCCACCAACCATTGCAGGCAGAAACTCCTGCAGGAAGGCATAATTTACTCCTTCAAATTCTCCAAAGCAGAAGGATTATTCTCTAAAATTGCCCTGACAGTCGGGCAGCTTGCGAAATCCAGACAAGCAGCGCAGGTTGCAGCGCCTTTTTTTAACGCGCACTGGCGCACCTCGCACATATGATCGCAAAAGACTGTTTTAACGCCTTCAACACGACAGCCTTGGCAGTTGATATGTTCGGGAAGGATAGGCGCCTGATTTAATTCTGCCCAGAGCTTTGCGGTTTTTTCCCGCAGTTTCTGGTCGTCGTGAATTGTTGCAAGATATGCGTCGCATTCTTCACAGTTCAGTCCGCAATATGCAATCAGTTTATTCATGCTTGTGAACCTCCTCAATACTTATTTGCTCCTGTTCAGATCCATCCTATCATATTACAGAATAAAATACAAGAACAGCCGCAGCGAACTGCGGCTGTCGATTTATGGAATACTGTTCTTGCGTCAATGGGGATTCTGAGGGTTGTTTATTTCAGCAGGAGATCCTTGAAGGCTTCCCATTCGCCGGCGATGTTTTCTTCGATATTGGCACGCTGCAGGCGATACAGGCTGCCGGCAGGGAAGGTATTTTTGAGCACGGTGCGCTGTGATACAATACTGTCGATCATGGCGGACAACGCTTCTTTTTCTTCGGTGGTCAGCTTTTCCAGGGCAGCCTCCAGGAGAATGGAAGCGTCGATATCAGCCTTGGCGGCAATGGCTTCGTCAAGCTGCGTCTGAAGCGCAGCAAGCTGTGCCTCAAGCGCGTCAAGCGTATTGTCGCGGTCAACAATGGTTTGCTTTAAGACCTCAACCGTGGCTTCCAGGGCGGCGATGGAGGTCGAGGCGCTGCTTAATTCATCAGCCTGAGCGGAAATCGTCTGTACATTGTTTTCCGCGGCGGTATTCAGAGATTCGATGAGCGCGGCGGCTTCGCTGAGTGCAGTATCCTTTTCGGCAATGCTTTCCTCGTTAGCGGCGATCGTTGCTTCCTTGGCAGCGATCGTTTCTTTGTCAGCGGCAATTGTTTGTTCATGGACGGCAATAACGGCAGCCTGATCGGCGTTTGTCTGCTCCAGCGCGGCAATGGCGGCGGCAGCTTCTTCTTTATCCAGCAGCAGCTGGGCCTTTTCGGCCTCAAGCGCGTCAAGGGATTCCTGGAGGGAAGCGGCGTTCTTTTCGGAATCTGCAAGCTTGGCCTGGTAAGCGGCGGCATCCTGGGCGGCAGCGGCGAGCTGATCGTTCAGCGCGTCCTTATCGCTGCGCAGAGCACCGTTGGCGCTGATGAGCCAGACCAAAGCGGCGACGGCAATCAATATGGCAACAACGGGGATCCAGATACGTTTCTTCATGATGACGACTCCTTTTGCTGTAAGATTGACGCGGGAAAAAACGATATAATCAATTTATTCTATTCTATGCATAATGGAAAATTCCTGCAACTGACGGGAGAAAAATACAAAAATTATTGCATTGCTTATTCAGGGAAAAAGCAAACCGTTCAAGGGGTCAAGGGCTCGGGAGACACTTCCGTCTGCGGGGGCTGCGGAAGTTCTGCCAGCGAAGAAAGCCCGAAATGGGAAAGAAAAGCGTCCGTCGTGCCATAAAGAATGGGACGCCCCAGGGTCTCTTTACGGCCGACCTCCTCGATCAGCCCCTTGCTGACGAGCGACTGCACGGAATAGTCGCATTTGACGCCGCGCACCGCTTCAATGTCCAGCTTTGTAACGGGCTGCTTATAGGCAATGACAGCCAAAGTTTCCAGCGCCGCCTGGGAAAGCGACTGCTTTTGCACCGGCTGCAAAAGCTTTTCGATCTGCGGGGCATAGTCTGCGCGGGTACACAACTGAATGTGCGAACCAAATCGCTTTAGGCTTACGCCGCGGCGCTGATAATCGTAATCGCTGGCCAGCTCGTCGGCCGCGGCGGAGATTTCAATTTCGGTCACTTCAAGCGCCTGCGCCAGTGCGGCCAGCTGCACCGGCTCGCCGGATACAAATAGAATGGCTTCGATAATTTTTGCTAAATCGCTCATTTGCAAGCTCCTGTATTCAGGCGCAGGACACGGTAATATCGCCATAGATACCATCCTGCGCGCAGGTAATTTTGCCCAGCTTGAGCAGCTCAAGCAGCGCCAGAAACAGCGTCACAACCTCCTCGCGGGTAGGCGCAGCGCTTAAAAGGGCAAGAAAGGGGGCACTTGCGCGGCGCACGCGGCGCAGAATATGCGCCATGCACATGGGCACCGTGTGTTCGTCACGGATGATGCGGCGCGCCTGCTGGGGCGTTGGCTCGTCATCCGTTTGCTTGGTACGGGCCAGAACGCGGGCAAAAGCCGCCAGCAAGCCGTCCATTGTCAGCCCTGTCAGTTCAAAGGAGGGCGGCGGAAGGGGGTATTCTTCCGGCAGCTTGTGGTAGACCAGCGCCGCGGCGCGCTCAAAGGATTGCATATCGGCGGCAATCTGCTTAAAGGAAGCATATTCTTCCAGCTGGCGGATAAACGCCGCTTCGGGATCTTCCTCTTCCTCAGCCGGGGGACGCGGCAAAAGCTTGTGGCTTTTGATTTCGAGCAGGCGCGCGGCAACGGTAATGAAGGCGCTTGCTTCATCCATATCCAGCTCGGGCGCGGATCGAACGGCCTGGATGTATTGATCGGTGATTTCCGAAATGAAAATATCCCGGATGTCGATTTTCGCTTTATCCAGCATGAAAAGAAGCATATCCAGCGGGCCGTCAAACTGACTTAAATGGTAAGTGATCTGCATGGCTGTATCCTCAGACAAGACCGACGAGCGCCAGCAGGGCAGACAGCATGCCGGTTTGTACCCAGTCAATGGCGCGGGAAAGATAGTTGGAGAAAATATCGGTGAAATAGCTCAAGGCCAGCAACGCCAGCATCGAGTATTGAAAAACCTTGTGGCTCAGCTTCAGTTTTCCGCGCAGCAGAATGTCGTTGAATACGTGAAAGCCGTCCAGCGGCGGGAAAGGCAGAAGGTTAAACAGACATGCGCCCAGATTGCACAGGGCAAATTGATAGAGAAAGCGCTGCACGTGCAGCAGCCATGGCGTTTGCAGGTAGGATGCGGCTTCAACGCCCAGGTACTGGTTCCCCTGCTGTGCGACGACAAGCAAATCCTCGGAATACAGGATTTGATAGAAATTTTCGCCCCGGAAGGAAAGCATGGCCATGGGAGAGGTATAGGCTGGGGCAATGCTGGAAAGCTCGCCCGTCCAAAGCAGCTGATGCACGCCAATACTTAGCAAGGTGGCCAGCGTGAACAGCATAAAATTGACGCTGACGCCGGCAATGGAAACAAAAAAGTCGTCCCGCCGGGGATGGCGCAAATTGTTGGGATTAACGGGTACAGGCTTTGCCCAGCCCATACCTGCGGTGAACATGAGCAGCGTGCCGATCAAGCTTAAATGCCTGAAGGGATTCAGCGACAGGCGGCCCCGGTCGCGCGCCGTGGTATCGCCGCAGAGATAGGCGACATAGCCATGGGCAATTTCATGCAGCGTCAGCGCGATCAGCACAGCGGGCGCGCGGTAGAGCATAAAGGTGAAAAATGCAATGGGGTCATTGCGCATCCATTCCAGCAAAATACTTGCCTCCATAAAAAGACTCTTCCGCACAATTATACCGTATGTGCGGAAGAATGGCAAGTTTCATTCTTTTCAGCGCCACAAATCGCGAATGCGCAGGAAGCCTTCCAGATAGCCGGGCAGGCGCACGTCATGCGCAAGGACGGCGGGCAGCTCGGCAACAACGCATCCATTGAGCAGTACACGCGCTGTGCCGATCTCCTCTCCGGCGCTCATGGGCGCCTGAATGGACTCGGGCAGCTGCAATTCAACGCTGAGCTGGGAGGCCTGGCCGGCTTTGAGCAGCATGGAAAGCCCTTTGCCAACAGCCACATCGGCGCTTTCCCGCGCGCCGCGGGTCACGGGAACGCTGTATCCGGTCAGCTCGCCGGAGGCGATGACCTGCGTGCGCGTGTAGGTGGCAAAGCCGTAATCCATCATGGCGCGGGCTTCATCAAAGCGCACCTGGCTTCCCGAAGCGCCAAGCACAACTGCGATCAAACGCATGCCGTTGCGCGAGGCGGTAGCCGAGAGGCAGTATTTGGCTTCGTTGGTAGAGCCGGTCTTCATGCCGTCGCAATCGGCATAGAAGCGCACAAGGCGGTTGGTGTTGGTCAGGTCTGTTACGCGTCCCGAGGGGTGCTTGATGCTGGAAAGCCACAGGGACGAGTAGGTGAAATACAGCGGATACTGGCTGACGGCGCAGGAAATGGCGGCCACGTCGCGCGCGCAGGTGTACTGTCCCTGTGTCGGCAGCCCGGTACAGTTGACATAAACCGTGTTTTTCAGGCCCATTTGCCGGGCCTTTTCATTCATGAGTGCTACGAATGCCTGCTCGCTGCCGGCGACGTATTCCGCCAGCGCTACAGCGCTATCGTTCCCGCTGGCAACGATGGTGGCGCGCAGCAGGTCGCCAAGCGGGTAGCTGGAACCGGCGTCCAGCAGGGCGGTGGAACCGGTCATGCCCGCGGCGGTTTTGGATACGGTTACGCTGTCGTCAAGCGTTATTTCACCGCGATCCAGGCGCTCCAGCAGCAGAAGCACTGTCATCAGCTTGGTGACGGAGGCCACGGTGCGGCGCTCATCCGCATTTTTTTCAAAGATGACCGTGCCGGTATCCGCTTCCAGCAGCATATAGGCCGGGGCGGTCAGCGTCAGCGGCGGCGTGCTCTCGAGCGGCTGCGCGCTGGCGAATGGCAGCGACGTGAAGAGAAAAATCCCCGCCAGCAAAAGGGCGGGGATGGCTTTGAAATGATTCCGCATACAAATCCCTCCTGCTTATAGGGATAGTATGCCAAAGGCGTGCGGGTTTATCCGCGCAGACGGGCAAGTTCTGCTTCAATTTCTGCTTTTGTTTTATGGTTGAGGGGGGAGAAACGGCCTTCCAGCGCGGTTTCAAGCTTTTCGATCGCATCCTGCGTTTTGCCGTTGTCCAAATCATAGCGGGACAGGAACCAGAGCGTGTCAATTTGCGAGGGCTTGATTTCATGCGCCTTAACAAAGAATTCCAGCGCCTTTTCTTTATCGCCGGCCAAACGGTAATAGACCTGCGCCATGTTGTCCAGCGCGATGGGATCCTCGTCGTCGTATTCCAGGGCGGCCTGGTTGAAGGACAGCGCTTTTTCGAGGCTGCCCTGCTCAATGTAAAGATAGCCGAGCGCGGCATAGGTATCGCCTGAAGGGGATTTTTGATGCACGCGCTCCAGCAGCGCGACGGCCTGGTCGATGTTGCCCAGCTTATAATCGGCAACCGCAAAATCAAGCAGCAGCTCGCTGCGGTTCTTGGGATTGATGTCGGCAGCCTTCTGCGCCTTGGAGAGAATTTCCTTTACCTTCTGGTAATTTTCTTTGCCGCCCTCGCGCAAAAGCATGACGGCCCAGGGCAGCATGTAGGCGCACTGAATTATGCCCCTTTGGTAGAACGCTTCGTAGGCCGCCTTAGCCTGGGCATTTTCGCCCCGCTGCTGCTTGAGGATCGCGCTGCGGATCTTAAAAGAATCAAACATGCTTTGTTCACTGTCCTTCCCGAATCATACGGGAAATAGCATACCCTTTCCGGGAAAGTTTGTCAACCGAAAAAAGAAAAATCAACGATCGTTAATATGACTGCCCGCTTTGCCGAGAAGCCGGGCATAACGGCGCGTCAGATCGTCAAAGTCGCTTTGTGTGCGCGCGTCCATGGGATGGTCGGCCAGCATCAGCAGTCCTTTGCGCGCAATGGCGGTCGCTTTGTCAGGATCGTGCAGCTTATGCTCCAGAAGCTTGCATAATGCAATATAAGGCGCTGCGCCGCCCTGACGGGAAGCAATCATTTTTTCATAAATTGCCGCGGCGGCTTCGGGGCTTTTTCCCCGGCGAAAGCTGTCGGCAAGCCTTGCGCGGCTGAGGGCGCTCATGCTGCCTGCGTCGGCGGCGCGATAGCAAAAGCGGGCTTCCTCCGTTTTTCCGCGTTTTTCATATACACGGCCAAGGCTGTATATGTCCTGCGTATGCTCGGCCGTTATGGGCGAGGCATGCAAACCGGCAAGGACGAACAGAAGCCGTGCGAGCGTGGCGATATCCTGCGCGTTATGCCGTAAAATATCGTCGAGCAGGGCGAAATTGCGCGTTTTTAAATACTGAAAATACCGCTGCGGAACCTCGGAGCCGGGCAGATCGCCGTTTCGCGGTTTGTGGAAGATATGCTCTTCGAGCGCTGAGAGCGTGCAGCGCTTGAGCCGGAGCTTCCATACGCGGCGGGCGGTGTGCAATAAATCGGCATGGGGAAGGGCGGCGATATCCATGGGCATGCGCTGCATAACAAAGCGCGAGGCAAGCAGCGGCATGTCAAAAGAACGGCCGTTATAAGTGACAAGTGTACGGCAGACACGCAGATCCTGCTGCACACGGCGCAGGACAAAAATTTCTTCATCATAGTCGCGCATCAGATACTGACGCACGGTCAACGTATGTCCCTCGATGACGCCAACGCCTACCAGAAACGCGATTGTTCCCGCGCCTCCAGAAAGGCCGGTTGTCTCGGTATCAAGAAAAAGCAGCTCTTCAGGGCGGATGCGTTCCGGCAGCATTGGGTCTCCCTGCATGAAGGGCAGAATGCCGTCCGGCAGGAAAAGACGGTCCAGCCGGAATTGTGTTTCTTTGACATAGCAGTCCTGCGGGAGCGGTTTGGACGCAGCGGGACGCTTGGGCGCGCCCTGGCTGGCGCGCAGTTTGTCGCGCAAAGACAGCATGCTTCAGCGATTCTCCTCGAGTGAAAGGTAGGATGATTCCTCGGTGTCGGTATCAACGCGGGGCGCCGGCGAGGGCCTGGGGGTGGGAAAGCCCTGGTAAACGGCTTGCTGGTAGGTGATTTCGGCGGGCAGATAGCGCGCGGATGCGGCTTCAAGCGCGGCGGTCGGGTCTGCCGCGTCAGCGGGCAAAAGCGATAAAATGCTGTTGTCTCCGGCGATCAGATCGCTTACGGCGCCTGCCAGCAAATAGGGATTGCCCTGGAGCAGTACGTATTCCGGCAAACGGCATAGCTGTTCATAATATGTTTCGTAGGGGATGTTGAGCATATGAACAGCCGTGGCATGTGAAATGCCGATATAGCGCAGGTGCCATGGCTCATAGCTGTATCCGGTAAAGGGCTGCCATTCGGCTTTATAGCGGATGATAAAACCAAAACGGTGGGCGTTTTCGCTGACCCATTGCCCCTCGGGCGTTTCGGCAAAGTCTTCGCTGAGGGTAGGCGTGTCCGGACACTGCACATCCATGGCTAATCCCAGCTGATGCTCGCTTTGCCCGGCGCGGGCTACGGTCAAGGAAGCGGCGGCTCTCCCCACGGCATTGGCTTTTTGATTGAACAGCACCTGCTGCGTGCCATAGGAGCGGTAACCGGACACGGCAAGGAGCTTATAGGCGGCTTCGCGCATAGCGGCGGCAAAAAGCTGCTCCAGTGCATCGGCAGCCTCCGCGCGCATATAAATACGTTCCTGAAGGCTTTCCTTGCGGGTGTCAACACGGGGCTTGACCAGATCGGCAGGCTCATAGCTGCCGCTTAGGTTGACTTCGCGATTGACAAGACAAAGAACGCCTCCTTCCTGCAAAATGGCGGGCAAATCCTCAGCGCATGCGCTGCTGAACACGAGCATGCATAACAGCAGGCAAACAAAAATTCTCTTTTGCACAACGGCCTCCAATAAAAAACGCGGCATCAGTGAAAAAACGATGTTTCCTCGTCGCCGTTTTCATCGGCTTCCCCCGTGCCCTTGGGAACGGGAAGCGTGGTCAGCTGGCGGCAGTATTGCTTAAAGTCGCCGCCCAGCGCTTCAAAGCTTTCAATATATGCCTGATATTCAGCGGTGAATTCTTCCAGGCACAGGTTGTTTTCCTTCATATATGCGGCGCATTCCGTGCCAACGTAGCGCAGATGCCATGGCTCATAATTAATGCCGGTAATCTCCTCTTTATCGGCAAGATAGCGAATGACAAAGCCATATTCATGGCAATGAGCGGCCATCCATTGGGCCTCGGCGGTTTTGCCAAACTCGGCATTCATGCCGTCCTTCTGCGTCCAGGCATAGTTCAGGATATCAACGCCCAGGCCGGTCTGGTGATCGCTTGAGCCGGGGTAAGCGACCCAGCCGTCGTCATAGCCGTTTTTGTTATAGCGGTTATAATACATGGTATTCTGGGTTTGATAGCTGCGATAAGCGCTTTTGACGTAGAGGGTATAGCCTGCTTCCTGCGCGGCGGAAAACATATCAAGCAGTGCCTGGTGCGCCTGCTCGCGCATTTCAAAGGAGCCGACGCGCTTGGCGGTGATCTTGACCAGGTCATCGGGGATATAGGTCGAATCCAGCAGACTTTCACGGTTGGCCAGCGTCAGGTAGCCCTGATTGTTTTGCAGCGTCAGCGCGCCGATGGGGTAGTTCCACACGGGAGTCTCTGGCTCTGCCAGGGTGCAAAAGGGGAGCAGAAGTGCAAGCAGCAGAAAGCTGAGCGCTTTTCTCACGGGGTATCTCCTTTCAGGTACTCGTCCATGGCAATGGAACGCAGCGTACCGATGTATTCTTCCAGCGGAATATCCATTTCATAAAGGATTTGAGCATGCTCTTTTCCGACATAGCGAATATGCCATGGTTCATAGGCATAACCGGTAATGTCGGTCCATTCCGCTTTGTAACGGATGATAAAGCCGAAACGGTATGCGTTTTCTGCCAGCCAGATCCCTTCCTTGGAGCGTCCAAACGCGGCGGAAAGACTGCCGTTTTTGCTGTTTTTCACATCCATGGCCAGCCCCAGCTGATGCTCGCTGGCGCCGGGATCGGCTACGAGCAGGCGCGCTTCGGCCAAATTTTTGCTGTTTTTAATTTTGCGCTGATAGATCATGTCCTGCGTATCATAGCTGCGATAGCCGGAGTGTGCATAGAGGGTATAGCCTGCCTCCTCCTTGGCGGCGGCAAACAGCGCCTCAAGCGCTTCGGCGGCTTCGGCCCGCATCAGAATCGCGCTGCTGGTGTGGGCAACGTTGGGCTGAACCAGGTCGTCCGGCTCGTAATCCGGACTGAGCATATAGCCGCGGTTGACCAGCATGAGATTTCCGCCAAGCGACATCGCGCCCGTAAGCGTTTCGCAGCCCAGGGACAGCACGGAGAGAAATGTCATGAATAGCGCGGCAAGCTGGTGCGGCATAATTATTCCCTCTGCAATACAGCCGGATAGCGGGCCAGCAGACGGCCGTATGCGGCGTCATCAAGCATGGCAACGATCTGCGTGCCGTTTTCCAGGTACTCTTCGCTGACGATCCGCCCCATGGCGCGAATATCGGCGATTATGGCGTACTGATCGAAGGGCACAAGCAGCGATACCTTGCGCTCCCTGCTGCGCAGAACGCCTGCGATAGCCTGCGTGAGCTGGTCCAGGCCCTCTCCCGTTTGCGCGGAAATCCGGATAGCACGGGGCAGGGCGGAAAATTCTTCGTTCGGAGCGATATCGCACTTGTTAAGCACATCAATGCGCGGCTGTCCGACGGCGCCGAGCTTGGATAACACCTCTTCTACTGTCCTGCGCTGCGAAAGCATGTCCGGCGAGGAAGCGTCGGATACGATGACGAGCACGTCTGCCAGCGCGGCTTCCTCCAGGGTGGAGTGGAAGGCTTCGATCAGCTCGGTCGGCAGCTTGCGGATGAAGCCAACGGTATCGACCAGCAGGAAGGAGCCGCCGTCGGGCAACGCAACATTGCGCGATACCGCGTCCAGCGTGGCAAAAAGCCTATCCTTTACATAGACGTTTGAACCGGTCATTTTGTTCAGCAAAGTTGATTTTCCCGTGTTGGTATATCCCACCAGAGCGACCACGGGGACGGCGTTGCGTTCGCGGGCGCGGCGGCGCAGAGCACGCTGGGCTTCCAACTCGTCCAGCTCGCGCCGCAGCTGGGTAATGCGTTCGCGTATACGGCGGCGGTCGATTTCCAGCTTGCTTTCACCCGGGCCGCGCGTGCCGATACCGCCGGCCAGACGGGACAGCACAAGGCCCTGACCGATCAAACGGCTGGATTGATAGCGCAGCTGCGCCAGGGCAACCTGCAAGCGCCCCTCAGCCGTGCGGGCGCGTTGGGCAAAAATATCAAGGATCAGCGTGGTGCGGTCAACCACCTTCACATGCAGCAGATCCTCAAGGTTGTGCGTCTGCGCGCCGGTCAGCTCGTCGTCCACGATCACAACGTCGGCTTCCAATGCCTGCGCATCCAGACTCAGTTCGCTGGCCTTGCCGGAGCCGACGTAGGTTGCGGTATCAGGACGCGATTTGCGTTGAAGCGAACGGCCAATGATTACAGCGCCTGCGCTTTCGGCCAGCGCTGCCAGCTCATTCAGCGATTCCTCGCTGTCAATGCCCACCAGCAGGGCGCGCTCGGGCGCGTCGGAGTCCTGCTTGTCCTCGCCCTGCATGACGCGTTCCTCGGAAAGCCGGATCTCCTCCATCCATTTGCCTTGCGGCAGGCGGCTCAGAGGAAGGATGGGCGTACAGGCAGGCTGCGGTTCGCCGTTGACCTTCTCGTGCAGGAACGCGGCCTGAACGCCGGTAATATTTCCCTGCATGTCAACGCCCAGGGCGCACATGCTGTCAAGCCAGAGCGATTTGAGCGCGGTAATGTCCACGTCGGACAGCTCTGCCGCGCCGCGGGGATGCGTATGCACGCAACGCACGCGGGAAAGCCGGCAGGTGCTGCGGCGCAGGCGGATATCGCTTAACGGAACGCTGGAAATATCGCCCACCGTAATGTCGAGCACCTCGCCGTCGCGGCTGATATAGAGGGAAATCTCGCGGTTAAAGGTACACGAATACCTGCCCATGAGCTTTGCCAGCTCTTGGGGCAGGTATTCGTCACTGTCGATCGGATATTCATATAGCGTTTGCAATTCGGCAAGGAGACTTTTTCGAATTCCTTCCAGATTGCCGTGGATATCAGGCATAAAGTCCTCCAATCGTTGGGAAAGTCAATCAGATAACGGCCTCGGGATGCTTTTTCATATAATCCTCGACGGCGGCCTTCACGGCCTCTTCCGCCAGAAGCGAGCAGTGCATTTTGACCGGCGGCAGGCCGTCGAGCGCTTCCGCTACGGCGGCATTGGTCAGCGCCAGCGCTTCCTTGAGCGTTTTGCCCTTGACCATTTCGGTCGCCATGGAGCTGGTGGCAATGGCAGCGCCGCAGCCAAAGGTTTTGAACTTTACGTCAGTAATAACGCCGTTATCATCTACCTTCAGATACATACGCATGATGTCGCCGCATTTTGCGTTGCCGACTGTGCCCACGCCGTCGGCGTCAGCGATTTCGCCCACATTGCGCGGATTGCTGAAATGATCGATCACTTTATCGGAATACATGCTTTTTGTTCCTCCATAAAATCGTTGTACAGCGGGGACATATCCCGCAGCGTGCTGATGATGCCGGGCAGGATGGAAAGGACATGATCGACTTCTTCCTGCGTGGTAGTATCGGACAGGGACAGGCGCAGGCTGCCGTGCGCGATTTCGTGCGGCAGGCCGATGGCAAGCAGCACGTGCGACGGGTCAAGTGAGCCGCTGGTGCAGGCAGAGCCGCTGGAGGCGGCCACGCCGGCCAGATCCAGGCGCAGAAGCAGCGCTTCGCCTTCGATAAATCGCACGGATACATTCACGTTGCCGGGCAGTCGCTGCGTGCGGTGCCCGTTGAGGCGAACGTAGGGGATTTGAGTCAGCGCATCGATCATTTGATCGCGCAGCGCCGTGATGCGGGCATTTTTTTCCGCCATATTGGCTGTGGCCAGCGTGATGGCTTCGCCCAGGGCGACGATACCGGCGACGTTTTCGGTGGAGGGGCGGCGGCCGCGTTCCTGCGCGCCGCCATGCAGCAGGTTTTCAATGCGCGTCCCCTGCCGGATATACAGCGCGCCTACGCCCTTGGGGCCGTGGAACTTGTGCGCGGAGAGCGAAAGCATATCGCAGCCGATTTCCTGCACGTCAACGGGAATCGCGCCGATGGCTTGTACCGCGTCGGTGTGGAAAAGCACGCTGCGCGCATGCGCGATGCGGGCAATCTCGGCAATGGGCTCAAGGGTGCCAATCTCGTTGTTGGCGGCCATGATGCTGATCAGAATGGTCCTATCGGTAATTGCGGCTTCTACGCTGGCCGGGGAGACCCTGCCATCCGCATCAACCGGCAAATAGGTAATTTCAAACCCCTGTTTTTCCAGCCATTCGCAGGTATGGAGCACGGCGTGATGCTCAATGGCTGAAGTAATGATGTGGTTGCCTTTTTTGCGGTTGGCAAACGCCGTGCCTTTGATGGCCCAGTTGTCGCTTTCGCTGCCGCCTGAGGTAAAGTAGATTTCCTGCGGCTTGCAGTTAAGGGCTGAGGCGACCTGCCGGCGGGCTTCCTCCACCGCCTTTCGCGCCTCGCGGCCGGTCTGATAAACGCTGCTGGCATTTCCATAGCAATCAGTAAAATAGGGCAGCATTTTTTCAAGCACCGCCGGACTGACAGCAGTGGTCGCGGCGTTATCCATGTAAATGCGGTTCAAGATTCATCGATCTCCTTTGACTCAAGCATTTTTTCCAGAGAGATACTGTAAAGCAGCTGGTTGATGCGGTCGGTCAGGTATTCCCAGACGCGCTTGGTGGGGCATCCTTCGCTGCGCGGGCAGAGATGGTCGCCTTCGCTTGCGCATTCGGAAAGGTTCAGCGGCCCTTCCATAGCGTCGATGATATGGCCCACGGTGATCTCGCTCGGCGCTTTGGCCAGCTGATAGCCGCCCTGCGCGCCGCGCACGGCTGTTACCAGACCGGCTTTTTTCAGGCTTCCCAAAAGCTGCTCCAGATATTGCTCTGGCAATCCGGAACGCGCAATTTCGCGCAGCGGCTGCGGGCCGTCATTTTTCTTTTGCGCCAGATAAACCATAGCGTACAAGCCATATTTTCCGCGTGTTGAGAGCTTCAAAAATCATTCCCTCCCGCAATTCCGACTGATTCAATCGGGATTCGCATAAAGAATATCACGTTCCATGGTAAATGTCAACATACGGCGGGACGAAATATGTAAAAAAGTGTACGGTCGGTTGTTTGGACGCAGCGAGACTATCTCCAGTCAACGGCATAATCATTTTCGGCAAAAGAGAAAGCGGACAGTGCATCCCCAAAACCGGAATCGGTAAGAAAAGTATGAAAGACGATGAATTCCTGAAAAGCTTCGGATGGGAGCGGCGCGGTCTGGAGGGAAAATGGTTTGCCGCGCTCGTCACGGCAGGAAAGATGAAGCGTAATTGCTTGCGCGGAAGCAAGACGGTTTAGCATGCTGCGGCCATGCGGTCCAAGCTCGCAAAAAAAGTAGGCGCTTTCCTCGCGGGCGTATAGATTGGCTGCGGTATAGACATGATCATCAATGAATATTTGAAGGCTGGCAACCTCAAAGGGAGCAGCGCCAGCCTCGGCGGCAAAAACGCGCATTTCCGGCGCCATGGGCGGGCGATCCGCAATTCGTTCTGCGTGCTGCCCCAGAAAGCGTTAATGGATTTTTGCCCGGTGAATGCGCCATCGGACAAATGAGCAGAAAAACAAAGTATAATCCCAACAAACGTTTCATAAAAACCTCCGGCAGTCATATTCAAATGAATGATATACCGAATTGGTATATATGTCAAGCGAAAATGCCAATATCATTACAATAGAAAAAATGATAGGGGGAAAGGCTGTGCTCATTCGACGTTTGCGGGAACTTCGTGAGGATCATGATATGCGCCAGCAGGATGTGGCGGACTATTTGCACTGCACGCAGGTTTGCTATTCCCGTTATGAAAACGGCGAGCGGGAGCTGCCGATTGAGTACCTGATTAAGCTGGCGGAATTGTATCGCGTTTCTGTAGATTATATTTTGGATATTGAGCAAAAAACGCGCCCACCCAGAAGGTGAGCGTGTTTTTATTCCTGTGCGGCTAAATGAGAGAATTCATGCAGCAAATCATATACTGCGTCCAAGCTGTCCAGCGCCGTGATTTTGGTGCGCAGCTTGGCGGCGCCGCGCTTGCCGTGGATATACCAGCACATATGCTTACGCATTTCCAGCACGGCGGAGCGCTCTCCCTTCCAGGCACGCATCATTTCTGCATGGCGGATGGCGGTACGGATGACGGTATCAATATCGGGAAAAGCGGGTTCATACCCATCCAGGGCTGCCCGAATTTGCGCAAAAATGAAGGGATTGCCCAGCGCGCCGCGGCCAATAGCCACCCCGGCGCAACCGGTTTGCGATAATGCCTGGAGCGCGGTTTCGGCTGAAACAATATCGCCGTTTGCCAGTACCGGAATATGGACTGCCTCGCGCACGCGGGCGATTGCCTCCCAATCCGCATGACCGGAATATTGCTGCATGCGCGTGCGGCCATGAACGGTCAGCATGGAAACGCCGCATTCCTGCGCAAGCTGGGCGAGTTCGACGGCGCAAATCGATGCGCTGTCCCATCCCAAACGGATTTTGATGGTCAGCGGCAAAGCGGTGGCGCGGCGCACGGCGGTCATGATTTCGCGGCAGAGGGAGAGATCTTTCATCAATGCGCTGCCGGAACCTGAGGATACGACCTTTTGCGCCGGGCAGCCCATATTGATATCGATGGCGCTGAAGCGGCCGCTTTCTGCCAGCTGCGCGGCAGCCTGCGCCATCAGATCGGGGCGGCGGCCAAAAATCTGTACGGCTGGCTTGGGTTCGCGCGGATCAACGGCCAGCAGATGCTGGTAGACATAAAGCGAGCTTGGAGCGGTCAAGAAGCCCATGGCGCTGACCATCTCGGTGGTCGTATAGCTGCAGCCCTGCTCGCGGCAAAGGGTGCGCATAGGCCAGTCGGTAATGCCTGCCATTGGCGCCAAGGCTAAAATGGGAGTGTTATTCATTGCTTAACAATTCCGTTGTAATAATATTTCTTATTTTCCAGTTGCCGCTTTCCCGTGCCAGGATGACAGTATATTTGGCGCTTTGCCATGCGGGAACGCCAGAGGCGGCGGAGGTTTTGCCGTCAATGGCGGGAATGCGTTCAATGATTGTGGCGTTGGCGGTAGTATCCCAGGGCCAGCACCAGACACGGCTGAGCGTGATGCGATGATCGAAGCCGGTAATGTTGCAATTTTCATAAGCGCCGTAACCGTTGAGCGCATTTTGCACCAGCGCGTCGCGCTCGATCCAGGCAGGAGAAAAATAGCTGTCGAGAGAGGAGACGGGCTCATTCATCATAACGACCTGCGCCCGGCGGGCCATACCATCCTTAATGATAATATAGATATTGGTAGCGTTCATGGCATAATAAAATGTAACCGTCAGAATCCCCAACAGAATAAGTACAATAAACAAACGCGAGGCAATAAACCAGACAAGGCGGCGCAGATAGCGCATCGTCCCACCTCCTTTCACTGGCTGCTATTATACAGGAAAACACGTGAAAAAACAAGGCGTGGCAAAGTATACCGAACGGCGGTCATTCCCATTCATGCTGCGTTGGGCCAATGCCCTGGAAGGTATCGGCTGCTGCGGTGCATACGACGCCTTCTTCTGCGAAATTGAGGAGAATCAGCCAGCTGCCGTCCGCGGTCTTGCCGATGAGCCATGGCGCATGCTCCGACGAATCCAGCCGGAGCACGCGGCCGTCAGCCACCGCGGCTACTTTGTGGATTTCCTCCTCGTCGCTGTAAAATGGCTCATATGACGGGAAAGAGCAAAGCGTCTTGTCCGTGCCCGCGCCAAAGGCGAGATCTGCGGCTTTGGCCCAAACGGTTAAGCCGCTCTGCACGCTGCCGATACGGAACTGAACCCATTCCTCGTCGCGGGACAGCAGCGTTCCCGGAACCCGCGCGTAGCAACGGGCCAGTTCTTCGCCTTCCGGCGCTGCATAGATAGGAACATCGTCCTGCGCTGTGCACACGCACAGGGAGGTATCAAGCGCCGCAGCCATTTCCTGCATGCAGGAGGGAATGCTGGAAAGATCCAATACGCTCAAAGTGGTGGCAAACGTTGGACGGCCGTAGAGAATAGCGTCATTATTCTGGTCAGAAATGAGGGCTGCGGTCTCTTGGATGGAATCCTCGCCCAGCCAGATGATTTCACCGCCATTGTTTATGCCCGATAAGCGCCATGTGCCGTCGTCCGAACGGGTAATGTATCCTTCCATTTCATTCGCGTAGTATATTTCAATGCCTTCATTCCACGAATGAATTTGATTGAATTGCAGCAAAGCTTGCGGGGGAGAGGCGGTGGTGTGCGTGTATTGTGTCCCGTCCCATTCCGCGATTTTTAATCGATAGGTGCCGGAAGCTGTTTCAGTGACGGCGATCAGGTTCTTTGAACAAGCCATTAATAGAGTGTTTCGCCATCATCAGTCAGCACCGGGGCCAGCAGCGGCAGAGCCAGGACACTGAAGGATGTGCCGCTGCCGTAACAGAATAATTCTGCTGCGGAAAGCGCGGCAACCACGTCTGCTTTCCCTGGTACGATGGAGACCGGTGCCCAGCGCGTTATTTCCCAGGGAATCGGATTGCCCTCGCGCAGTGGGTTTAGGAGCGTTTCAAGGCGGCAGAATTCAATCCGGTCGCTGCTGATCCGGTATAGAACGATTTCCCCGTGAATGGCTAATTCATCGTTCCATAATCCGCTTCCATAGGTGCTGTTTTGCCAGAGCGTCCAGCCGGGAAAAGCTTCGATCGCGTCCGCGGCCAGATACTTTTTGGATACATAGCGCTGAGAAGCGGACTCGGCAAACGACGCACCGCAAACAGCCAAACATATAAGCGTCAGCATGGCGGTGATGGATTTGCGCAGCGTTTTCATAACAGGCTCCTTTCAAATGGCGGTCTATTATAATAACGGGCACAGGGCGCTGAATTATCCTGGATTTCGAATGAAACATGAAAAAAATCCGCTCCCGGAATGGGAAACGGATCCTTGAAAGCGATATTTGCAGCAGCCGATAATCAGCGCTTGCTGAACTGAGGCGCGCGACGAGCGGCTTTGAGGCCGTATTTCTTGCGCTCCTTCATGCGAGGATCGCGGGTCAGGAAACCAGCCTTTTTCAGGTCGCCGCGCAGGTCAGGATTGGCCTTGCACAGGGCGCGGCTGATGCCGTGACGGATAGCACCGGCCTGACCGGTGAAACCGCCGCCGTTTACGTTTACGATTACGTCATAACCGGACACCTTGGTCAGCGTCAGGGGCTGACGGACGGTCATCTTCAAGGTTTCGTAGCCGAAATAATTATCAATATCGCGGCTGTTGATGATGATTTTGCCATCACCGGCAACAAGACGAACGCGAGCGACAGCCTTCTTGCGGCGGCCGACAGCATTGAATTCATTAGCCATGAAAATATTACTCCTTCCGCATTACTTGATGAGTTCGAGGGCTTCGGGCTTCTGAGCGGCATGCGGATGATTGGCACCGGCATACACAAATAGCTTCTTCGCCATCTGACGGCCCAAGGGTCCCTTGGGAAGCATGCCAACGATGGCGCGGCGCACGGCAAACTCAGGCTTTTCAGCCATCAGGGCGCGGTACTTGGTTTCTTTCAGACCGCCAACATAGCCGCTGTGATGATAATATACCTTCTGATCCAGCTTTTTACCGGTCAGGATCGCCTTGTCGGCGTTAATGATAATCACATAATCGCCCGTATCAACATGAGGGGTGTAGATGGGCTTGGTCTTACCGCGAAGAATATTCGCAACCTGGCTCGCAACGCGACCCAGCACCATGCCGTCAGCATCAACGACATACCACTTGCGCTCAACGTTCTGCGCATTTGCCATAAAGGTATTCAAGAGCAGTTCCTCCTTGACAAAATCAAAACAATATCTGTTTGGTCAGGCATGATGGTCAGCATGCGCAACCGGTGTTCAATAGTTCCCGGGGCTAGCGGAGTCTATTGATGCGCCCATTATTATACGCAAAAATGCAAGAAATGTCAATATATTTTTTTGCTTTGTCAGCCGGCGGTCTGCGCGGTTTGAGATGTACGGATGGCATAATTTGGGACAATAGGGAAAATTGAAAACTTTTTTCAAAAAACTACTTGACAAGCGCCCGCGGCTTTTGTATAATATCTCTCGCAGTGTTGAGCTGCCCGGCATTGGGGAATGGTGTAACGGCAGCACCTACGACTCTGACTCGTATTGTCAAGGTTCAAATCCTTGTTCCCCAGCCATTTGCCTCCGTTGTGTAGTGGCCTAGCACGCGGCCCTCTCAAGGCTGAAACACCGGTTCGAATCCGGTCGGAGGTGCCATGAAGAATGGATCAGTTGTGATTCATTCTTTTTTTGTTGCTTTTGGGTGCCAACATAAATGCGCCAGCGTTTGATATGCGCGCTGGCGCAGACTGGATTTATTCGCATTCCGGAGCTGCGACAAGATCATAGAGGCTTGGAAGAAGCTGACGGGAGGTAAGGAGCATATCCAGGTTCAGATATTCCTTGATATTTTCAAGCACATCGTTCACGCGCTTGTCCGCCCGCTCTGCCAATAATGCATCCGGCATGGTTTCTCCCATGCGCTGGCAGGCTACCAGCCGGATATGCCGCGGCGTTAATACCGCTACCATATAATAAAGATTTTCGTAATAGCGGCCAAAGAAATTTACGCGCAGCGCGTTTTCAAGACGTTCGCTGCCATAATGCCATTGGGAACTGAGATAAACCTCGCCCTGCGGCAAATCAAAATCGTACATGATACAGGCGCTGTCGGCCGAAATGGAGGAACGCAGCAGCGGAAGACGGCCGCGCAGCACATTGTCGTCGGTGATTTCGCCAACCAGCAGCTTGTGAAACAGCTCGTCGCGCAGCATGTCAAAGAGCGTTTCCGGATCAATTTCTTCATCAGAAATGTCCATGTGCAGGCGGTTGAGAACAGCGCGAACATCTTCCAGACTCTTGATCTGCTCCTGAAGATTCTGCCGAAGTTCAAAGAGCGGGAGACTGGGGCGGAAGTTATTCAAATAGATACTGAGCGTGCGGGCCTCGTCGGTTGTGAGCATATACGCTGCGCAATCGACGCGTTTGCTTTCCATCAGCGTAATTGCCTCGTCCGCCGTAGAAGCAATAAAGGGCGGGCGAAAATGCATTTCCTGCCAGTTGATGCGTGATTTCAACTTACTCTGCATGTCGGGATCGTTGACTGCAATCAAAACCTGATACATTCTTATTACCTCCACGCAGGGGCGACCTGCCAGCCTATTATACATGAAATATAATTTTTGTGCAATCCTTTTGTAAAAAGGAGATAAACAGAGCGGACGGCGCATAGGATAAAGCAAGGAGGCGAGGAAAAATGGCAAAGCAGGCTGCGGGAAGCGAGGCAGCTCGCCCGCATACGGTAACGATTGACAGCCGCGCGTCTATGGGCTTAACAGGCGTGCGTGAAGTGCTGGCATTTGACGAAAAGCAAATATCGCTGCAAACCGAAGGGGGAGAAATGACTGTCAGCGGCGAAGGACTGCATATAACGGCGCTGTTATTGGAGGAAGGGCGCGTTTCCCTGGAGGGGCAGATCGATTCGATTGCGTACGCCAATCGCAATCCGCGTTCCCGCAAGGGTTTGCGCTCTTTGCTTAAATAGCCGTGCCGATGCGCGAAACGGCCTTTCAGGCCTATACCTTTTTGGCCTTTTGCTATGTCGGCGCGCTTTCCGCACTGCTGTATGATTTGTTGCTGCCATGCCTGCGGGTGGGAAAAGGCATTTTTCATATGCTCCTGGATCTGTTTTTGTGCGCGGCGACGGCATTCGGCTGCTTTCTGGCACTGGCGGTAACGCGCTGCGGAGAGCTGCGGGGTTATATGCTGCTTTCGCTTGTCCTGGGCGCGGCGGTTTACCGCATGGGCGTGCGGCGGATATTTGCCGGCGTCATAAAATTCTTTCATCGTAACAGGAAAAAGGCAAAAGACGGCGAATAGATGCATATCATCTATTTGCTGGAGGGTGTCCATGTTCAAGTCCGTTCCGGGAAGCAGGATCGAACGCCTGATGTCTCTGCGCGTTCGGCCGCTTGTGGTTGTGTGCGTGCTCTTTGTGGTTGTTGCCATTGGCTCCATGCTGGTTGGAAGCATGCGCGATGACGCGCAGATCTTGGCAGACCGCATGGCGGATATACGTATTGCCCGAGACAGCGTGCTCAAAGAACGCAATCAGCTGAGCAGCGAACTTCAAGTAGCGAATACGGATGATTACATCATGGCCAAGGCCAGGCAGCTTTATGGGTATATGATGCCTGGCGAACTGCTGTTTGTCGTCAAAAATCCCGAGGCGCTGTATGGCAATGGCGATGAAGTGCAAATGTACGTCCTGGAGGAAAACGAATGAAGCGTATCGCCGTGATCGTGATCGGTTCCAATTCTACGCGAATGCTTTCGGCTGATGCGCAAACGCTTTTGCAGCCTGTGCGCAGGCGGATTGAAACGCGCCTTTTTCTGCATATGGAAAAGGGCGCGTTTTCTGCGCAGGCGGTGAATGAATTGTGCGAGGGAATTGCCGCGCTGCAGCGGGCGGCGCAGGAAGAGGGGGCGCAGGTTGCGGCGCTGTGCGCAACCAGCGCCGTGCGCGACGCCGCCAACGCGCCGTTGCTTGCCAGTGAGCTTGAGAAAAAGTGCGGCTTGCTGCTGCGGATCATTGACGGACAGGAGGAGGCGGCGCTCTCCTTTTATGGCGTCTCCGGCGAGGAAAGCTGCGGTATGATTGATATTGGCGGCGGTTCGACCGAAATAGCAATCGGCCAGGGTATGCGGATCGCATGCGCGGTTTCCTTGCAGCTTGGAGCTTCACGGCTTTTCCGCATACAGCCGATCAACGAAACGGCGCAGCTTGCGCCTGCTTTGGCGGCAGCGCGGAAAATTGCGCAGCAAACGCCGGCAAGGCTGCGTGAAAGCGCGCAAGGTCTGCGCTTTTATTTGGTCGGCGGTACGGGTACGGCTGCGGCGCATATGCTGTATCCTGAGCGAAGCGTGGAGGGATGCACGCTTTGCCGGCAGGAAATTGATTCTCTGCTTGAGCGCATTGCGTCAACGCCGCGCAGCCTGCGGACGGCGCTGACGGGCTTTCCCGCCTCGCGTCTGGACATTTTTCCAACAGGTCTGGCGACGCTTCTGGCCGTGATGGATACGCTGAATATCGGGGAAGTTACGGTATCGCAAAAGGGAAATGCAGACGGATTGCTGCGCGACATTGTTCACAAAAAATTTGCTTGATATATCTGTAAATTTTTTGTATAATTGATATGAAAAAAACACAAGATGGGGGAGCGCATTCTATCATGTTTAAAAAGAAAGCTTTATTCGCAATGCTGCTGGCGGCGGTGATGCTGCTGTCCGGCTGTTCTCTGGTGATGCGTGACAGCGAGGTGGACGCCTTGCAGACGATTATCGATGTGAACGGCGTCAAGGTTGACAAGGCAACCTTTATGAGCGCGTATAACTATAACCTTTACATGCAGCAATACTATGCGCAGATGATGGCGCAGTTTGGCTTGTCTGGCAGTGAGGTGAACGAGGCTGAAGTGCGTCAGAACACGGTTGATTCCTACATCAGCGGCTTAGTGCAGAATCAAAAGGCTGAGGAACTGGGCTTCAAGACGTTTACTGATGCGGAACGCGCTGAAATTGAGGCGGAAGCGCAGCAGGAGTATGATAACCAGCTGGCCAATATCAAAGAAAACGACTTTGCCGAAACCGATCTGGAAGGCGAAGCGCTGGAGGCCGCTGTTGCCGCGCATGCGCAGGAGCTTGGCTATACCCTGGAAAGCATTCGTGACAATGTGGAAAATGAAAAAATCAGCAACCGGCTGACCACGTCCGTGACCGATCAGGTAACGGTGGATGACGAGGATCTCCAGGCTGCGCTGGACGCCAAGATTGAAAGCGATAAGGCGAGCTGCGAGACGAATCTGGGCGCTTATGGCACGAAAGCCAACGCGGGTACTGTGACTTACTACACGCCCGCGGGCTATCGTTCCATGCGGATGATTTCGCTGCCCAAAGCGGCTGCTGACAACGCCGATGCTGAGCAGGAAGCGGCCAATGCTGAGGCGAAGGCCAAGGCCGAAGAGCTGTTGGCCCGTCTTGACGCCGGCGAGTCTTTTGACGCGCTGGGCGAGGAAGCGGACAGCCGCGTTGTGTGCGAGTCCAGCACCGACGTGAACAGCGCTGTGGTTGCCGCTGTTATGGCGCTGACCGAAAAAGGCACGCACACCGACGTGATCGAAACCGAAAATGCCTATGTGCTGGCTGAATATGTGGATGACGTTGCGGAGCATACGGCTACGCTTGCGGAAATGCGCGACGCCATTTATAACGAAACTTTGGAAAATGCGAAGAATGCGGCATATGATGCGGCGCTGAAGGAATGGATTGCCGCAGCGGACGTAAAGGTCTATCTGGATCGTCTGGATTGATAAAAGCATATTACGAAAGTTAAGCAACAAAATCCCCGCCAGAGGACATGCATGCCTCTCGGCGGGGATTTTGTTAAATAAGGTCTGTTATCTTCGCAGCCCTTTGGGATAATGGTTTTTCATTTGGCCGTTTGACGCTTTGCCAAATCCCAACTGATAGCCGTTCAGCGTAAGCGCAAAAAAGGAACGCAGCTGCTCGGAGCAGGCCAACGCTTCGCCATGCAGGTAGTCGGCTGCCTGCGCTTCATCCAGCGCATACTGGCGCTGCATGGGAACGGCCAGCGCCAGGGCATGATCGGGCATAAACACCCGACCGCGCATTTCTCCAAGATGCAAACCAAGGCGAAGCACGCGCAGCTTGTCCAGCGGCGGTAATGCCAGGGGCGCATGGATCAGGCGGTTGGCAAAGACGGCATTTGCCGTAACTTCAGCGGGCAAGCCTGTTTCGGCGGAAAAAGCGGAAAACGCTGCCTGCGCGAGCTTGTCAGGCGGTGGGAGGGGGGCCGGAAACGGCTGCTCGTTGACGAAGGAGCCGTCCTTTTCCAAAAGAGCGACGAAGTGGCCTTCGCCTTTGATTTTATGCGGCCAAAGACGCAGCAGACCCTCAGGGGCCGCAGGCAATCCTTCAAGCGCAAAAGGTATGAGATGAAAGTCTGGAAAATCGTGCAGGAAGGCATGAATGACGCCCTCGTTTTCGCTCCTGTTGAATGTGCAGGTGCTGTATACCATCCGCCCGCCCGGACGAAGCATTTGCGCGGCGGCATGAAGAATCAGGCGCTGGCGCTCGGCGCATTTTACCGGCGAGGCGGCAGTCCATTCCTGCATTGTTTCCGGATGGCGCCGGAACATGCCTTCGCCGGAGCAGGGCGCGTCTACCAGAATTT
This sequence comes from Clostridiales bacterium, assembly GCA_019420065.1. GTDB lineage: Bacteria > Bacillota > Clostridia > Christensenellales > Aristaeellaceae > SFMI01. Next base: position 39,870 of record JAHZHX010000001.1, read on the forward strand.
TGTCAAAAAAATGCGGCCACTTTGCTGCCAGCGCATCCGGATAGGCGCAGGTGACGACGGCGTTGCCGATCCCCATACGTTCAATGTTGCGGGACAGAATTTGCGCGCGGGAGGGAATGGGCTCGTTGGCAACCAACAGCGAGAGCCTGGCGCAAGCCGCCAGCTGCGTACTTTTGCCTCCGGGCGCGGCGCAAAGATCGAGAACGCGATCGCCATCCCGCGGAGCGAGAGCGGCCGCGGCGGCCATGGCTGAAGGCTCCTGGATATAATAGGCGCCAGCTTCATGAAGGGGCTGCGTGCCTGCTTTGGAATCGGCAGCGAGAAAAAAAGCGTTGTTTGCATAGGGAACGGCGCCGCAAAGCTCTGCGGCGGGCAAGGGACGGCGCTCGTCGCGGAAACGCAGCGCGCGGTATGAAGGCTGTGAATAGGACGCAAGAAATGCATCTGTTTCCGTGCCGAGAAGCAGATGCATTTGTTCTATAAAAGATGAAGGAAGCGAAAGATCATTCATATATTTTTCTGATGTCCTCATTCGTATCCGGGATGCCGGCGGATTGTCCGCGGGGCGGCATGGCGGGATAAACGGTTTCATGGAAGGCACTGTGATCTTGAAGCTGCGCTGCGGCTGCTTCGCTGGCAGCGTGCAGCTGCATGCTGCGCCTCATACGCCTTCCATAACGGGCGCTGCGGCGGTTGCGCTGCGTTTGAGAGGCGGCGCCCGAAGCGTCGTCCGCAGCGTTTACCGGCTTGGCATAATACTGCTCCAGACGGTCGGAAAGGGATACGTCACCGCTTTGCAGATCCTGGATGGGGGTGTCGGTAAAATTGAAGCCGGACAGTGCGTCGGTATAGCCCGCTTCGAAATCAGGTTCGCTGTCGTTTGGCTCCCTATGGTGAAAAAGATGCTGCAAGCGCGTTCGCCACACATATTGCGGCCGCCAGCGAATGATATAAACAACGGCGTCGATTGTAAGGCCGGAGAGCAGTAAAACGGCTGTCAGCGGTAGCCAGCGGGATTGCAGCCAGGTAAGAATGCCCGCGCCGCTGCCGTTAAAAAGCGAAAGAATGTCGCTGAAAAGCGCGCGCATCCAGCTTAGCAGCAGCGTAAGCAGCGAGTCTGCGAGACGGTTCATGCTTCTCCTCCGTTATTCTGCGGCAATTTCGACGACAACCAGAATGGTGTCGCTGCTGAAATAAGCGATGTTATCATTTTTAACCAGGCGGATTTTCCGTTTGATTTCTCCCGTCGCGCCGTTAACGTTGATGAACTGATCCGTCCCGAGGTATTCGACAAGATGCAGCTCGTTCAGGGTTGACATAAATTGATCCGTCCCCGCTACGGTCAAAAGCGAGGGCTCCGTTGTAATACGCTTGATGACATATCCGTCCGCAGGCTTTCCGGAGGTTAGATCGGTGGTGTTGACCACCAGTGTTTTGGCTTTGTACAGCGTTTGCTCAACAACCATGCTGCTCAAAAGCACTGATTCGCTGGTAACGTCAATCAGGGAACGGTCAACTTCATTGCCGTTAGCGTCAACCAGACGGAAAGGAACAGCCGTTCGTTCGGTACCCGAAACAGGCGTGAGAATGGACATGTTATAGTCGGCTACACAGCGAACAACGCTGCCTGCCAGGGATTCAGGCCCGGATATGACAACAAAGGAGGGATCGACGCGGGCGTCGCTGGCATAAAAGCCCTCCGGCGCTTCGCCGGAGACGTTCAGCCGCACAGGGATGCGGTTGATGGTCACGTATTTTTCCACCTGAACGGTGATGGTGGCCAGGCTGATTTCAGTTACCGTGCCGTAAGTGGTGGAGCTTGTGGCAATTACGTTGAGCGTTTGCTCGCCGGATTCACGGATACGGCTCAGGTCTACGCGCACATTGTAATTGGCGGCGGTGACGGAGTTGTAAACGCGCTGCGGCACATCCACCCGAATACGGACGGAGGGGAGTTCTTCCAAACCGGAAACGATGATATAGCCGTTTCTGCGCAGCGTGTCGGCGTTCAATACGTTGATCGCAACGTCGCTGAAAATTTTTTCCCGCGTGAGGGAGCCGTCCTGCGTAATCAGTCCGCTCCAAAGGCAGACGGCGATCAGAAGGGAAATCAACTTCCACTGCCAGTTGTGCGTCAGCAGAAAAAGCGCTTTTTTGCCCAACGCTTTAACGTCGATATTATTCTTTGCCATGGCTCTTCACTCCCTTCAGCCACCCTTCGACGCGCTTGCGAACGCGCTGGAACATTGTTGCGTGCGGCTGATGATACATGGCGGACAGGATCTCGGTCAAAGCGTCGCCATCCAAATGACGAACGAGCTTGCCGCCGCGCGCCATACTGATTACGCCTGTTTCCTCGCTGACGATCAGCACGATTGCGTCCGTCGTTTCCGAGATGCCGATGGCCGCACGGTGGCGCGTACCCAGGTCGCGGGTGATGGCGTTGGACTCGCTCAATGTTGTCAGCATGCACGCGCCGGCCATAATGCGCGTGTCGCGGATGATGACGGCGCCGTCGTGCAGAGGCGTGTTTGGCTCAAAAATGTTTTCCAGCAAGGGAGCAGAGATCGCGCTGTCGAGCAGGGTGCCGGTTTCGATCACGTCCTTCAGTCCTGTACGGCGCTCAAAGACGATCAGCGCGCCTACGCGGCGGCGGGAAAGGCTGATAAGGCACTGCGTAATCTCATTGACGATGCGGCGGTTTTCCTCGCTGTCGCCTGCGGTATGCTCAAGCTTTGCGCCGCGGCCAAGCTGCTCCAGAACGCGGCGCAATTCGGGCTGAAAAAGAATGACCAGCACTACCGCCCCGTTGCTCAGGATCAAATTGAGCACCCAGGTTAAAGCGGTCAGACCCAATACGCTGGAGAGCAGGCAAACGACAATGAGCAAAACAAGCCCCTTCATGACCTCGCTGGCGCGCGTTTCGCGCGTGAGCATGATGAGCTGATATATCAACACGGCAACAATCAAAATATCGATAATGTCGTTCAGCTGCGGGCGATTGAAAATATTCCAAATAAACATTCTCATCTGATTCAAGAATGAAGTCAAGAGCATCTACCTCGCTTTCCCAGCCTACACTTATTATAACAGATTTTGAGAATTTGTTAAGAGGAAAGCAGGAAATATTGCAAAAAAGATATGTAAAATAATCATGAACGCGCTGCTAAAGCGCGGCAGGGATAGGAAATTCCGCCGTTTTATGTTATAATGCCTGCGGATGCAGAAAATGGCGCGCAGCCCGACCGCGGACGGGATTTTTTTCAAGGCAGGAGGAGTGGTAAAATGGATCACGAGGGGCACAGAGCAAGGCTGCGGCAGCGTTTCCGGCATGCCGGATTGGACGCCTTTGCGCCTCATGAGACGCTGGAACTGCTGCTGACGTATGCGATCCCGCGGCGGGATACAAAACCTATTGCCTATGCGCTGATGGATCGGTTTGGTTCGCTGCACGCGGTGCTTCAGGCAGCGCCCGAGGAGCTGATGCTTGTCGAAGGTCTGGGTGAAAACGCCGCGACGCTGATTTCACTGATGACGCCCTTGTTCCGCGCTTACCGACGCAGCGCCGAGGAGGATCAGCCGACGCTTACAAATCAGGAGCAGGCCGTTCGTTACTGCGAAAGTCTTTTTGAGGGCGAACGGTACGAAAAATTCTATGTGATCTGCCTGGACGCACGTATGCGCCGCTTAAACACCGCGCTGATCTCCACGGGCGATATCGCTGAGGTGCGCGTATACGCAAGGCATGTGCTGGCCGCGCTTACGCAATGCAACGCAATGGGGGCGATCATTGCCCATAACCATCCATCCGGTACGGCCGCGCCCTCCGCCGAAGACGTTTTGCTGACGAACGGCATTGCGCGGCTGCTGGACGGCGTGGGTATCCGGCTGTATGACCATATGATCGTTTCCACAGACGCTACCTTCAGCTTTCGCCGCGGCGGGCTGCTTACGGCGGAGGAAGGGACGGTCGCGCGGGCGGCGCAGCAGTTCGAAAGCATTCTGCCGGCAGCGCGGGAGGAAATCCTTCGCGCCGGGATGACAAACAGGAGGAAAAAAGAAAGTGCGGAGTTCGAAAAGGAAGATGCCGATGCTGATTAGGCTTTTTTTGAGCGCGCTTGGCGCTGGGATGCTGGCGTGGGTTGCGCTGGTGATTTTTGTGTGCGTGAAAGAATATACCGTTCCCGCTCCGGATGCGCAAACGGACGCCATCATTGTGCTGGGCGCGCAGGTCAAGGAGAACGGCGAATTGAGCGTGCAGCTGCAGCACCGGGTGGAAAAGGCGCTTGAAATCTATCGCAGTCATCCGCAGCGGATTGTGGTATGCGGCGCGCAGGGCAGCAACGAGCCGGTAAGCGAGGCGCAGGCGATGCGCGACTATCTGGTTGCCCATGGCGTGCCGGAGGAGGAGATATTGATGGAGGCTGCCTCGTTCAACACGCGGCAGAACCTTGAAAATGCGAAAAAGCTCCTGCCTGCGGACACGAAAAAGGTACTAATCGTGACCAGCGACTATCATTTGCCGCGCGCGATGGCGATTGCGGCGGACGCCGGGTTTGAACCAAGCGGCGTAGGCAGCCCGATCAAGCTGATTTACTGGCCCAAGAACCATTTCCGCGAAGCGCTGGCATGGGTAAAGTACGCCATGCAGCGCTGGGGCATTATGCCTTCTTAAAAAAATGAGGTGAAAAAATGGATTATCAGGAATTGAACGCGCGGACGATTGACCGCTGGATTGAGGAAGGATGGGAGTGGGGAAAGCCCATCACCCATGAGATGTATGCGCAGGCGCTGCGCGGCCGCTGGGATGTGCTGCTGACCCCGACGCGTTTTGTTCCGCACGAATGGTTTGGCGAGCTGCGCGGCAAGCGCTTGCTTGGGCTGGCCAGCGGCGGCGGGCAGCAGATCCCTGTTTTCAGCGCGCTGGGGGCGGCATGCACGGTACTGGACTATTCTCCAAAACAGCTGGAAAGCGAACGAATGGTTGCCGGGCGCGAAGGATACAAGGTCGAGATCGTACATGCCGACATGACGAAGCCTTTGCCTTTCGCGGACGAAACGTTTGATCTTATTTTTCATCCGGTTTCCAACTGCTATGTACGGGAAGTGAAGCCCATTTTCCGTGAATGCGCCCGGGTATTGAAAAAAGGGGGCGTTCTGCTGTGCGGCCTGGATAACGGAATCAATTTTCTGGTGGACGACGATGAAAAAACGATCGTCAACGCCCTTCCCTTTGATCCCTTGCGTAATCCGGAGCAGATGAAGCAGCTTGAGGATACGGACTGCGGCGTACAGTTTTCACATACGCTTGAGGAGCAGCTGGGCGGGCAGCTGGAGGCGGGACTTGTGCTGACGGATCTTTATGAGGACACAAACGGCGGCGGGTATCTGCATGAAAAGCATATCCCTACCTTTATCGCGACGCGCGCGGTCAAAAAATAAGGGACGAAGGCCAAAGGGCTTTCGTCCGGGATATGGTCAAGGACTGATTTCCATGCATAAGGGCTGCTCCAGGAAGGGCAAACGTTCCTCAGGTTTTCCCAGCACCCACATGAGTTTGGCTACGGCAGCTTCGCTTGTCATGTCGCGGCCGCTGTGAATGTTTCCGCCCGTAACGTCGCGCCCTACCTCATAGATGGAAAAATCGGCTTTTTCATACATGCACTGCGTCGTGACAAGGATGATAATGCCCTGCGCGGCAAGCTCGCGCAGCGTGCCGACAAGATTGCGGCGAATGTAGTGCAGGCCGCCCAGACCAAACGCCTCGACGACAAGCCCCTTACAGCCTGTGGCGGCGATATGGCGCAAAATGTCGGGGGAGGTGCCGGGAATCAGCTTGAGCAAAAAAACGCGCGGGTCAATGCTGTCGCCATAGACGGCTGCGGGCAGAACGGGCTTTGACAGCATGGTGGAAAAATGCAGGCCCGATGCGTCGGCTTCGCCGCAGAGCGGCGCATTTACGCTGTCAAACGCGTCGTAGGAGGTGGTGCGCATCTTCACGGCGCGGGTTCCGGCGATGATCTTGTGATGAAAACAGACATATACGCCGCGCGTTGCCGTGCGCGCCGCTTCAGCCGCTTCCAGAAGATTGTTGCGCGCGTCGGTGATACTGTGCAGCAGCGGCAGCTGCGAGCCGGTGAGGATGACGGGCTTTTGCAGGTCCATCAGCATGAAGGACAGCGCCGCGGCCGTATACGCCATCGTATCGGTCCCATGGGTGATGATGCAGCCATCCGACGTTTTGAGCGCTTCTCGCACGGCGAGGGAAAGCGCGCGCCACTCTTCGGGCTGGATGTTGCTTGAATCCATCTGGAAAACGTCCGTTCCGGTGCAGTTTTCGATGGGGCAGAGGCGGAGAATATCCCGCGCGGTCAGAGCAGGGGCAAGGCCGCGCTCGCCGGGAACGCTGGCGATCGTTCCGCCTGTTGCCAGCAGGGTCAGGTGCTTAGACATGCTTTAGCGTCCTTTCGCAAGAATAATGCCATTATACCATATCCCGGCAAAAATGAAAACGGGGCGCGTCCAAGGGCAGCGGAACGGAATAAATGTTGAATTTTTCTCAAAAAGTAGCGAATTATCGCGTGATAAAGTGTTGACAAACTTTGTCCGGCTTACTATAATAGTGCTGTTCACGATTGGAGGGATTGGCTTGCTGCTGGATGTTTCGCGCGCTATGCGTATGCCGGGCGAGTCCTTTGCCTTCATTCATCATGAGCGCATCGCGCCGCAGGACATATGCGGCGAGCAAGTGACGTTCGATGAACCGGTGGTTCTCGAAGGCCGCTTTTCCATGTCCGGCGTTGATCTCTCGCTTGACGGCACGCTTACGGCCACGGCCCACTCCCGCTGCTGTAATTGCCTTGAGATGGCCACTGTGAATCTGAAGGTTCCTTTTCATGAAGTTTTCACAAGGGTCGATCGCATGACGTCCGAGGCGGAAGACGATCCGGAACGTTTGGTGTTTACCGGCTCCAAGGTGGAACTGGAGCACTTGACGCTGATGCTGGCGCTGCTGGAGCTGCCTATTCGCATTCTGTGCAAACCGGACTGCGAGGGTTACCGGTATATGGCGCCGCAGTACACGGAAAAACGGGAAGAGACGCAAAATGCGCGTCCCTTTTCAGTGCTGCAACAATTGTTGACTAAGGATCAGAAGGATCAGGAGGTATAAATCATGGCTCTTCCTAAGGGAAAAATTTCCAAAGCTCGTAAGCACAGCCGCCGCGCGAATTGGAAGCTCACGCTTCCGGCGATTGTCACCTGCCCCCAGTGCCACAAGAAAATGCTGGCGCACCGTGTCTGCAAGAATTGCGGCTACTACAAGGGCGTTGCCGTTGTCGCGCAGGGCGAGCAACAGTAAAATCAATTTCTGTTTTCCCTGAGAGGAAGAGGAGTACGCGCAGGCTGTCATCAGAGAGGGCGGTTCGTCGGCTGCAAGGCTGCCCGGACAAAGCGCGCGCGGAAGGTCGCTTCGGAGGGGGAGGGGTGAAGCAAGTAGCCCGTCCGTTTGGCGCGCGTTATTGCGCCGTGAGGCGGCGCATGTCTGCGCCGTAAAGCAAGGTGGTACCACGGGTCGCTCCGTCCATGCAAGATGGATGGGGCGGCTTTTGTTTATGCAGAAAGGAGCATTTCCATGAGCAAGGAATTCACCATGGAAAAACAGTATAATCCGCAGGCGATTGAAACGCAAACTTACGAGCGCTGGGAAAAAAGCGGCGCTTTCAAGGCGCATTATGTGGAGGGCAAAAAGCCTTTCACCATTGTGATGCCGCCGCCCAACATTACCGGCCAGCTGCATATGGGTCATGCCATGGACGCGACGCTTCAGGATGCGCTGACTCGCTATCACCGCATGAAGGGCGATCCGACCTTGTGGCTGCCCGGGACGGACCATGCTTCCATCGCGACCGAAGTGAAGGTCGTGGAAAAGCTGGCCAAGGAAGGAATACATAAGCAGGATATTGGCCGCGAGGCGTTTTTGGAGCATGCATGGGCGTGGAAAAAGGAATATGGCGGCCGTATTACGCGCCAGCTTCGCCGCATGGGCGCCAGCTGCGACTGGTCGCGCGAGCGCTTTACCATGGATGAAGGCTGTTCCCGAGCGGTGCGCGAGGTGTTTGTGCGCCTGTACGACAAGGGTCTGATCTATCGCGGCAACCGCATCATCAACTGGTGCCCGACCTGTAAAACGGCCCTGAGCGATGCCGAGGTGGAGTTTGAGGAGCAGGCCTCCCATCTGTGGCACATCCGCTACCGCGCAGCGGACGGCGGCGAAGGCGTGGTGGTGGCCACCACCCGTCCGGAGACAATGCTGGGCGACACTGGCGTGGCCGTGAACCCCAACGACCCGCGTTACCAGGAGCTGATCGGCAAAAAGCTGATTCTGCCGCTGGTGAACCGGGAAATTCCCGTGGTGGCGGACGAGTATGTGGATTTGGAATTCGGTACCGGCGCGGTGAAGATGACTCCTGCGCATGACCCCAACGACTTTGAGGTGGCGCAGCGTCATGATCTGGAAGTGCTGCGCGTAATGAATGATGACGGCACGATGAACGAGCTGGCCGGCAAATATGCGGGTATGAAAGCGCTTGAGTGCCGCAAAGCGGTTGTGGCGGATCTCGAAGCGCTGGGCGCGCTGGTGAAAATCGAAGATTATGCCCATAACGTGGGTACCTGCTATCGCTGCCATACAACCGTTGAACCGCTGGTCAGCACGCAGTGGTTTGTGAAGATGCAGCCGCTGGCGGAGCCGGCCATTGCTGCGGTACGCGAGGGAAAAACCAGGTTTGTTCCTGAGCGTTTCAGCAAAACGTATTTTAACTGGATGGAGAACATCCGCGATTGGTGCATCAGCCGTCAGCTGTGGTGGGGGCACCGCATCCCGGCCTGGTATTGCCAGGAGTGCGGCGAGGTGATCGTCTCCCGCGAGGATCCCACGGTATGTCCCAAGTGCGGCAAGGCGCATCTCAAGCAGGATGAAGATGTGCTCGACACCTGGTTTTCCTCTGCGCTGTGGCCCTTCTCCACGCTGGGCTGGCCGGATAATACCGAGGATCTCAAGCACTTCTATCCTACCAGTACGCTGGTAACAGGCTATGACATTATCTTCTTCTGGGTAGCGCGCATGATTTTCAGCGGCATTGAAAACATGGGCGAGGTTCCTTTTGATACGGTGCTGATTCATGGCCTTGTGCGCGACGAACAGGGGCGCAAGATGAGCAAGTCCCTGGGCAATGGCATTGATCCGCTGGAAGTGGTCGATCAGTATGGCGCGGACGCGCTGCGTTTCTCGCTGTGCATGGGCATCAGCCCGGGTAACGATACGCGCTATTCGACCACGAAGCTGGAATCCGCGCGCAACTTTGCAAACAAGGTATGGAATGCCAGCCGCTTTGTGCTGATGAACCTGGATGGCGAGGAGAAGCTTGACGGCAAAAAGCTGGAGCTGGCCGACCAGTGGATCCTCAGCCGCTATCATGAATGCGCGCAGGAGGTGACCGCGCACTTTGACGAGTGCGAATTCGGCCTGGCAGCGCAGAAAATATATGACTTTGCCTGGAGCGAGTTCTGCGACTGGTATATTGAGCTGGCCAAGGGCGGACTGCTGGGCGATGATGCGCAGCGGAAGGCCGCGGTGCGCGCGGTGCTGAGCACGGTACTTTCCGGTTTGCTTAAAATGCTGCATCCCTTTATGCCTTTCCTGACCGAAACGGTGTACGGCTTCCTGCCCGGCTGCGAGGATGCTTCCTGCATGCTGGCTGCCTGGCCGTTGGCGGAAGAAATTCCCGTTTATCCTGAGGAAGAGGCACGCATGAACGGCATTATGGATATCATCCGCGCCGTTCGCAATCTGCGCGCGGAAATGAACGTGCAGGCCGGTCATAAAGCGCGCCTGATGGTGCGGCCGGCGGACGGGTGGAAAGATGCGGTAGCCGGCGCGGAGACCTTCTTCCGCCGTATGGCCAATGCATCTGAGCTGGAAATCCTGGAAAAGGAACAAACCGTTGCGGAAAAGACGGTAGGCGCAGTCACGGTTGCAGGCGAAATCCTGATTCCGCTGGGCGATCTGGTCGATATTGAAAAAGAGATTGCCCGTCTGAACAAGGAGCGTGACAACCTGAACAAAGAGATCGCCCGCGCACAGGGCAAGCTGAATAACGAGGGCTTCCTGAAGAAAGCGCCAGAGGCGCTGGTACAGGCGGAGCGCGAGAAGCTGGCCGCTAATGAGAAAATGCTCTCTTCGCTTGAGACGCGTATCGACGAATTGAAAAAGTAAAGGCAGCGGCGCCTGATGCCCCTTCCACCTGGATGCATGAAGGGGCGTCAGGCGGTTTTGCCAAAAGGAAAAAGGAGAAAACAGCTTGGAGTTTAGACATGAACCCGTGCTATTGCAGGAGACGCTTGAATGGCTTGCTCCCCATGACGGGGGCGTGTTTGCCGACGGAACACTGGGCGGCGGCGGGCACAGCGAGCAGATACTGCGGCGGATCGGCGGGCACGGCATACTCTACGGCATTGACCGCGACGAGGATGCTTTGCAGGCAGCCACGCAGCGGCTGCAGGGATATGCCGGATTCTGCGCCATGCATGGCAATTTTCATGATGTGGATGATCTGCTGCCGCCAGGGGTTTTGCTGGATGGCGGGCTGCTGGATCTGGGGGTTTCCTCTTATCAGCTGGATACGCCGGAACGCGGCTTCTCCTACCATGAGGAAGCGCCGCTGGACATGCGCATGGATCGTTCCTGCGGCATGACGGCAGCTGACTGGCTGAACCAAACGCCGGAAAAAGACATTATGAACGCGCTCTATGATTATGGCGATGAGAAGTGGGCGGCGCGGATCGCCAAGATCATTGTTGAGCATCGTAAAGAAAGGCCGCTGCAAACGACGCTTGACCTGGTGGCCTGCGTGGACGCGGCCATCCCCAAGGCGGTGCGCCGCAAGGATGAGGGGCATCCGGCGCGCCGCACGTTCCAGGCGGTACGCATTGCCGTAAACGATGAGATCGCCCCGCTGGAACAGGCGCTTGCGGACTGGATGAAGCGACTGAAGCCGGGCGGCAGGCTATGCGTGATTACCTTTCATTCGATAGAGGATCGGATCGTCAAGCACGCTTTCCGGCGGATGCAGAATCCCTGTGTTTGCCCGCCCAAAGCGCCGGTATGCACCTGCGGACGAAAGCCGGTAGCCAGGGTTCTCGGCGGCGCGATCCGCCCCGGAGCGCAGGAGATCGAGCGCAATCCCCGCGCGCGCAGCGCTACGCTGCGTGTGGCGGAAAAGCTGTAAGGAGCCGCTATGCTGTATGTAGTTGCAACCCCGATTGGTAATTTGGGAGATATGAGTCCGCGCGCGGTGGAGACGCTGAAAAAGGCCGACCTGATTGCTGCGGAAGATACGCGCATGACGATGAAACTGACGCAGCATTTTGGCATTGAAACGCCGCTTACCAGCTGTCATCGCCACAATGAATTCGGCAAAGCGCAGCAGCTTGTGCGCAGGATGGCGGAAGAGGGGATCAGTATTGCCCTGGTAACGGATGCGGGCACGCCAGCCATTTCCGATCCGGGCACATATCTGGTGCGCTTGGCGGCTGAAGCAGGGATTGAGGTGGTGGCCGTTCCCGGACCAACCGCTATGGCCAGCGCGATCTCGGTATCTGGTATTGACGCGGACGAATTCACCTTCCTGGGCTTTTTGCCGCGTGAAAAAAAGGACCTGCGGGCGGCGCTGAGCGATGCGGCTTCGCGCCTTCAGGCGGCAATCATTCACGAATCGCCTTATCGGGTGCTGGATACAATGGCGACGGTCGCGGAGCTGCTGCCGCAGACCTATGTGAGCGTCAGCTGCGATTTGACAAAGCTGCATGAATTGACGCTGCGCGGCAACGTTTGCGATGTGCTGGCGCGGATGCGGGCGAACGAGAAAACGGAAAAGGGCGAATACTGCATTGTACTGGATTTTCGGGCGGTTCCGCGCAAAGAAACGGAGCAGGCGCTCAATCTGTGCATGGAAGCGCAGCTGCTGGACGCAATGCTGTCCGGCCTTGACATGCGCGCGGCGTCACAGAAGCTGATCTCCATGGGTGCGCGCAAGAATGCCGTTTACGCCGCGTCGCTGAATTTGAAAAAAATGCTGCGCGACGGCGAAGAATAATACATTTTCTGTACAGCTGCACGCTTTGACAAGGGATGGCAGCGGTGCTATAATAATCCACGTCGATACCCGGAAGGGGTCGAACAAAACGAAACTGCGGACATTTCGTCAGGTATCTTTATGAACTTGAACGGAGGAAGGAAAAATGAATAACAGAAAAAAACTCTACCGCATGACGGCTGCGGCGCTTTTGATGGCGCTGGTGTTTTTGTTGGGGATGACGCCGCTGGGCCTGATTCCTCTGGGCTTCATCAATGTGACCATTCTGTGCGTGCCGGTGATCGTGGGCACCATTTTGCTGGGTCTGCGCAGCGGCTTGCTGCTTGGTTTGTGCTTTGGCACGGCCAGCACGCTGAGCATGCTTGGCATGTCGATGACGCCGCCGTCCGCATTGGCCTCGGCACTTTTTGCCGCGTCGCCGTTCTGTGCGGTGTTTATGTGCTATGTGCCGCGCCTGCTTGTGCCGGTGGTAGCACATTATGTATATCAAGCACTGCGCAGCGGTAAGAAAGCCAAATTTGGTGCCATGCCCGCGGCGGCGTTCCTGGGCTCGGTTACAAATACGGTACTGTATTTGGGACTGATGCTTTTGTTCTATGTACTTTACGGACTGGATTCGGCTAAAATTCTTGCGCTCATTGCCGGAACGGGGCTGATTGCCGGCGGATGCGAGGCAGTGGCGGCGGCACTGATTACAACCCCGATAGTGGCGGCGCTCAGGAAAACATCCTTGCGCGTATACTTTTGCGATTGACGGAGGAAGTTATGATCTTTACCATGGATGTGGGCAACACAAACATTAAAATGGGGCTTTTTAATGGCAAAGAGCTTGTCCGCTATTGGCGTTTGTCCACAAACCGCACCAGTACCAGCGATGAATACGGCATTTTGGCAACCAGCCTTTTTCAGAGCGCGGGACTGAGCCGCGACCAGGTAAGCGGGATCATGATTTCCAGCGTTGTGCCGTCCGTTAATTTTACGATCGAGCACATGTGCAATGATTATTTTGGCCTTACGCCCAAATTTGTTGTTCCGGGAATCAAAACGGGGATCAATATTCAGTACGACAATCCGCGCGCTTTGGGCAGCGACCGCATATGCAACGCGGTAGCGGCGCACGCCTGCTATGGCTCCCCTTGCATCTATATTGATTTTGGCACGGCGACGACCTTTGGCGTGGTGGACGGCAAGGGCACGTTTGTGGGCGGATGCATCTGCCCTGGTATCAAGATCGCCAGCGAGGCGTTGGTGCGCGGCACTTCGAAGCTGCCAAACTTTGAACTGGTCAAGCCTGAAAGCGTGATTGGCAAAAATACGGTAACCAACTTGCAGGCAGGCATGTTTTACGGATATGTCGGTCAGGTGGAATATCTTGTCAATAAAATGAAGCGCGAAATGAAACGCGAGGACGCCAAGGTTGTTGCGACCGGCGGTATGGCACGGATGATTGCTTCGGAAACGCCTGTGATCGATCAAGTGGATGGTTTGCTGACATTGAAGGGCTTGCGGCTGATTTATGAGCGCAACGCGGAAGCATAAAACGAAATACAATAAAAAAGGGGCGCTGCATGGGTATGCAGCGCCTCAATTTTGTATTTTAGCGGTAATAACGGCCGATGGGGCGAACCGGTCTGCGGCGCGGACGCTTGCTTCTGAAACCAAACAGTCGCTTTATGCCAAATACCAGCAAGACGATAACGGCGATCACGGCAGCGAAAAAAAGGAAAATTTCAACCGTAAATCGCGGAAACGGATTTGCATCATTGATGGTATTGGTAATGATTTCATCCAGAGAAGGAACGCCCAGATAGCGGCGGGCAACGCTGCGCGAGGCCAGCAGCTCATATTCAATGGGCTCGCCGGCTTCGGGATAATATGTCAGCGTAGCCATGACCTCGCCGGCTTCGATAGGCGCGACGGGATCGCGCACATATTCGATGGAAACAAGGTCATTAAAATTTGAAACCAGATAATTGAGACGACCGTTGAGGGTAACGATGGAATCGCCGGTGGAGGAACTGAGCTTGTTCAGCGTCAACTCCAGCTGGCCGCGGCCGGGATCGTCCAGCGCATATTTGCTGACTTCCAGCACCTTGGGACTCATGGCATACAATTCGGATACCGATGTGCTGACGTACTGCGAAAAACCATATTCCATCAGGCGGCGGGTGTCGCGCCAGGCCGTTGAATAGCTGCTGCTGTGAAAAACCACGGAAATGAACGAGACCCCGTTTTTCGTGGCAGAACCGACAAAACAGTTTCCCGCGTTTGAGGTATAGCCGGTTTTGATGCCGTTGGCATATTGATAGTAAGACGAGGAGGAGGAATCCCCGAAAAATTCATTCATGCGGGAGGTCAGCGTGCGCTCGCGGTATACATTGCTGCGCGGCAACACATAGCGAACCGTGCCTGCAATATCACGGAAGGTCTCATCCTGCATTGCTTCCCGGGCGATCATGGCCATATCACGCGCGGAGGTATAATGATCGTCGTTATGCAGACCGTTCGGGTTGACAAAATGAGTGTTTGTGCAGCCGATGGAAGCGGCGTACTGGTTCATCAGTTCTACGAAAGCCGGGATGGAACCGCTGATCGTTTCTGCAATGAGGTTTGCGCCCTCATTGCCGGAACGCACCATGGTGGCATATAGCAGATCCTGAAAATTGATTTCTTCTCCCTGCGCCAATGGAATGGTTGAGGAATCCGAATCGATCTGCAGGCAGGTATCGCTGGTAACCACGGTCTGTTCGGGATTTCCCAACAGTACGCCCAGAAACGTAGTCAGTATTTTGGTGGTGGAAGCGGGGAACATCCTCGCGTCGGCATTTTTTTCATATACCACCATGCCGGTATTCAGCTCGACAAGAATGGCCGCGGTGGCATCCAAGTCCACATCGTTAAGCGACTCAGGATGATTGCTGTCGTAATTTGTTCCGGTTGCCAGCGCGGGTATGCACAAAAGCGCCGACAAAAGCAATGTCAGCAGCAGGCAAGTGAAGCGCTTCAGCATAATGGTATCCTCCGAGTAAATGTACCGTATCATTTTACCACAAAGCCGGCTGGATGTACAGGCCTGCGCTTTTTGTCAGCATATGACAGGCTTTGCACGGTAAAGCAGACCAAACGGCTGTCGCGCGCCCAGCGACCATAAATCGGCAGCGCGAGCGTCCAGCAATCTTTCCGGGGCGGCATCCTTGCGGGCGAGAGAGGGGCAGAGCGATAGCCCGCGGTCCTGCGCGGCCCGCAAAAGCCCTGAAGCATCTCGTCTGAAGCCTAAAATGTAAGCATAACCAGGAATGGAAGACAGCATGCGCGCGTCCGTATGCATCAGCAGATGCGTCAGCAGGCGGCTGACGCGGGCATATGGATAACGCTTGCTGCGAATAGCCTGAATCATTTCGTCCCGCGTCAAGCAGTCGCTTGCACGGCAGAAACGGTTTTCCAATCCTTCGGAAAGGTCCGGCAGGCGAAAGGGCGGGGCGGCGGTACGTATTTCCCAGCGCAGCAAAGGATCCAGCGCCTGCGGAAAATGGACTGCGTTTTCCGTATACGCATGCCGGAGAATCCGATAAGCGGCGGCGGGCATGAACTTTTGCACGGCGTGCCATTGCTCGTTGAGAAGTGCGCGACGGACAGCGGTCGCGGAGGGCATACCGCATTCGTCAGGCAGCTCCTTTGCGTGGTATGCTCCGACGCGCGGGACGGGAAGCAGCGTCAGCTCCGCTTTTAAACGCAGATTGGCCCGGGCGTAGCAGATTGCCAGCAGCGTATTTGGCTGCGCCAACGTAATAGGCGGACAGGAAAGAACGGCGGCAAGCGCTTCGCCCTGGGCGCGCGGGTATGACAGCCCGTCGTCCAGCTTTTGCCGCAGCAGATGTGAAAAATCCGGCGTAGGGGCTTCGAGCAGGGTGGCGGCGCGCAAATAGACCGCCTCTCCGCCTGGCTCGATGCCAAAGGAAAGCGTATCCGCACCCGCGCGCTTGAGAATGCTGACCCCGCCCAGCGCAAAACGTTCAGCGTCACAGACCGAAAAGGAATAGGGCAGCCCCAGAACGACGTCCGCGCCGGAGACAAGGGCCATTTCCGCCCGGCAGTGCGGAGAAAAAAGCGCAGGCATGCCCCGCTGGGTAAAGAAACAACTGATCGCACAGATCAGGCGCTCTGCGCCGGAGCGGCGGCGCGCTTCTGCCATTTGCCAGGCATGCCCGTTATGCAGCGGGTCGTATTCGGCAATAATACCGCAGATATGCATGAAATCAGTCTGAGAGCTTTTGGGGATATACGCCTGCGTCGTGCAGCTTTTTCAGCTCCTGCTGCACATAAGGCTTGTCCTGCGGATAGGTGATGCCAAACCATACCGCTTTGGTAGAGAGCACGTGAACCCGCAGAGCGCCCTCATGCATCATGTCGTCAACCATGACCGGCAGCAAACATTCGCTCTTGATATCGTCCGCGCTGCGGGTGCGCAGAAAATGCTCAAAATATGCATGCATGTCGGCAAAAATGGAGGGCAGGCAGCCCCAGAAATTCATGGAAACCAGCGCTTCGGGATCGAGCACGATGCCCGCAGGATCGGAAGCGGTATCCCGGATCGTGCCGTCGGCAAAGGGTTGGATCTTGAACGTCTCGGTAACGCTGGTGAGCATGCCATTTTGATGTCCGCAAATACCGCGGGTAACGGTGCCGTTTTCGCTGACGGTGTTTTTCAGATAGTAGCCAACTATGGCGGCTTCTCCATCCCGCAAACGCTGCAGGCAGTCGTGCATGGAGGCATAAGCGTCTACGCCGTAGTAATCGTCGGCGTTGACGATGGCAAACGGCTCGCTGACGTATTTTTCCGCGCACAAAACAGCGTGTACGGTTCCAAAGGGTTTGACGCGCTCGGAGGGCACTGAATAAAAAGAGGGGAGACTGCCAAAATCCTGAATAGCGTAGCAAACTTCAATCGGGGAACCGTCTGCCGTTTTGCAGGACGCAACCAGTCCGCCGCACAGCTTTTCGATCAGGGATTGCATGTCGGGTTTAACCACAAACACAAATTTGGAAAAGCCGGCGCGCACAGCATCAAAAATGGAGTATTCCATCAGCATTTCGTGATTGGGGCCAATGCCTTCCGTCTGCTTATTTCCGCCGTAGCGGCTGCCTAAACCTGCGGCCATGATAACAAGCGTCGTTTTCATCCGTAAAACCTCCTTGAAAGACGTTTGTGCATTTGTTCGGTAACCATCCGCTTTAGTATACTACATAATTGCGGGTTTGTCATGCATTTGTTTTATTTGTCGGCCTTCAGCGGCAATGGTTACTTTGCACAGAAAAAAAAGGCAATTTTCTTATTAAAATTTTTGATTTTCGACTTGCGCGCGCCTCCAAGGCAGGGTAAAATAAAGAATGTTATGGATGGGATTACCATGTTGACGGAAGGCGTGCGGCAAAGCTATGACCGCGTCGGCCGTCCGTGCAAAGTGCTTGCTGCATTGTCCGGCGGCGCGGATTCGGTTGCGCTGCTTTTGCTTTTGAAAGAGCTGCAAAGGGAGTGCAGAATGGA
Organism: Clostridiales bacterium; assembly: GCA_019420065.1. Classification (GTDB taxonomy): domain Bacteria; phylum Bacillota; class Clostridia; order Christensenellales; family Aristaeellaceae; genus SFMI01. The sequence goes on from JAHZHX010000001.1 coordinate 57,570, forward strand.
GCTTGCCGCTGTGCATGTTAATCATGGCCTGCGGCAGAACGCGGCGGAGGACGAGCGCTTTTGCCGGCAGCTGTGCGAAAGATATCGGATAACGCTTATCGTAAAGCATGTGCATGTGCGGCGCATTGGCAGCCTGGAAGCGGCGGCGCGGGAGGCGCGCTATGCTGCGTTTGCGGAGGCAATGCGGGAAGCGGGCGCGAAGGTATTGGCGCTGGCGCATCATATGGACGACCAGGCGGAGACCGTGATGCTGCATCTGCTGCACGGCGCCGGAGGCGGAGGACTTGGCGGCATGCGCGAGATGAGCGGCGCTTACTGGCGGCCGCTGCTTTTTGTTCGCCGCGTCGAGCTGCGCAGGGCGCTGGAAGCCCGGAAACAGGATTGGCGCGAGGATGAAAGCAATGGCGATCAGGCTTTTGCCCGCAATGCCATTCGCGCGCAGCTGATGCCGGCGATGGAACGGTTGGCGCCGCAGGCGGTCGCATCTCTGTGCCGGACAAGCGAGATCATGCAGGCTGAAAACGATTGCCTGGAACGGATTGCGGAAAGCTTTTGCGCGGAGAATGGCGGGAAGGGCGCGCATTGTTTTTTGATGGCGGAGCCGCTGCGCGGGCAGCCGCTGGCGATTCAGCGGCGGGTGCTGCGCCGTTATGCCGCATCGCGGGGGCTTTTGCTGGAATTTGCGCATGTGGAACGGCTGCGGAAGCTGCTGGAACGAGAGAACGGCGCCATGGAGAATCTGCCCCAGGGCTGGCGCGCGCTGCGAACGTGCACGCGGCTGCATCTGCTGCCATTGCAAGAGGCTGAAAAAACGCTGAACGGACGCTTGATAATGGAACCGTTTGCCGGAAATCCGGGAGACGGACAGCTGAAACAGGCAATTCCCGCAATGCTTTTGCCGGAAACGCAGCTTCGCACGCGCCGCCCAGGTGATTGTATCCAGCCTTTCGGCATGGAGGGCAGGCAGAAGCTGAAGGATTACATGATTGCCCGCGGGATTGACCGGCCTTTTCGGGATGATTGGCCGCTGCTGTGCCGGGGCGGCGAAGTGCTGTGGGTAATCGGCGTTGGCGCGTCGCAGAAGCTGCGCCTGGCCGAAACGGAAAAGGATGCTAAGCTGATGATTTTTTCGGGCGATTTGCCTGACAGAATATAGGAGGGGCACAAATGAGCAAGAATTTTGCACAATATGAGGATCTGGAAAGCATTTTGCTGACGCGCGAGGAGATTGCCGAAAAGGTGAAAGCGCTGGGAAAGCGCATATCTGCCGATTATTGTGATAAAGCGCCGGTCGCCGTATGCATCCTGAAGGGCGCGTCGGTCTTTTTTGCCGATTTGCTGCGCGAGCTTGATCTGCCTGTGAGCATTGATTTTATGGGCGTTTCAAGTTATGGGAGCGGTACGGAATCCAGCGGCCATGTGCGTATGGTCAAGGATCTGGACTGCGATATCGCCGGGCGTGACGTGATTGTGGTGGAGGATATTGTGGACAGCGGCGTAACGCTTTCCTATATCAAGGAGGAGCTTTTGCGCCGCGGCGCAGCCAGCGTGCGCATTGCCACGCTGCTGGACAAGCCTGCCCGCCGCCGTACTGCGCTGACGGTGGAATATTCCTGCTTTGAGATTCCGGATGCGTTCGTTGTGGGATATGGGCTGGATTATGACGAGCGCTATCGCAACCTGCCGGATATTGGCGTGCTTGCTCCGAGAATTTACGTAAAATAACGTCGGCACGGGTTTGCATTTCCATAACGCAGTATGGTATAATAAGGGTGTAGTGTTGTTTTAAGGAGGATTTGGCCTTTGAAGAGACCGTCTCGCGGCTTTATTGGTTATGTTGTGCTGATTGCCGCATTTATTTTGATGGCCACGCTGCTGTCGGGCGGTAGCAGCAATGGCGGCGATATCACCTATGCCGATCTTTTGCAGAGGATTGGCGAAGGAAAGGTTGAAAGGGTGGCAATTCGCGGGCGGACGCTGTATGGCTTGAATTACGGTTCTGAGCGTTCGGTAAGCGAGTTTCCCAACCGGTATGATTTTGCCTGCGTGATCGGCGATGATTTTATCGACACGCTGTACGGCATGTCTGCCGCCAGCACGGGAAGCGCGCTGGAAACCGTTAACGAAAGCAATCTGACCTTTGCGGGCAAGCCGCTGCAAATGATCTATCTGGCGCCTTTGACGACCCCCTGGATTCTGGAATGGCTGCCCTTTATTCTGATTACCGTTCTGGTGATGGTATTCTGGTGGCTGACGATGCGCCAGCAGATGGGCGGCAACGGCAAGGTGATGAACTTTGGCAAAAGCCACGCCAATGTCAGCGATCCGAGCAAAAATAAGGTACGCTTTGCCGATGTAGCCGGTGCCGACGAAGAAAAGGAAGAACTGAGGGAAATCGTTGATTTTCTGAAAAATCCCAAAAACTATCTGGCGCTTGGCGCGCGCATCCCCAAGGGCGTGCTGCTTGTGGGGCCTCCCGGTACGGGCAAAACGCTGCTTGCCAAAGCGGTGGCCGGGGAGGCGGACGTTCCTTTCTTCTCCATCAGCGGTTCTGACTTTGTTGAGATGCTTGTCGGCGTGGGTGCAAGCCGCGTGCGCGATTTGTTTGAGCAGGCAAAGCGGAATTCGCCCAGCATTGTTTTCATTGATGAGATCGACGCCGTTGGCCGTCATCGCGGCGCGGGCCTTGGCGGCGGTCATGACGAACGCGAGCAGACACTGAATCAGCTGCTGGTTGAAATGGACGGCTTTACTGCCAACGAGGGCGTAATCGTTATGGCGGCGACGAACCGCCGCGATATTCTGGATCCCGCTCTGCTGCGTCCCGGTCGTTTCGATCGTCAGATTACGGTAAACTATCCGGATGTTAACGGTCGTGTTGCTGTATTGAAGGTGCATTCCAAAGGAAAGCCGCTGGCTGAGGACGTTGATCTGGAGAACATTGCCAAACGCACGCCGTTTGCCACGGGCGCGGATTTGGAAAATGTGATGAACGAGGCGGCCATTCTTGCTGCGCGCGCCCGGAAAACGCAGATTGACCAGGCGCTGCTGATCGAGGCGGTTGAGCGCGTACAGATGGGGCCGGAAAAGAAGAGCCACAAAGTGCTGGAAGAGGATCGCAGGCTGGTTGCCTATCATGAGGCGGGGCACGCGATTGTCGGCCATTTCCTGCCGCTGTGCGACGAGGTGCATACCGTGACCATCGTGCCGCGCGGCAGCGCGGGCGGCTTTACGCTTTCGCTGCCCGAAAAAGAGCTGGAGATGTTCAGCCGCACCAAGCTTTTGCAGCGCGTCGCGATGTCGCTGGGCGGACATGCCGCGCTCAAGCTCATTTATAATGATATCTATAATGGCGCGCAAAGCGATTTGCAGCACGCAACATCCATCTGTCGCGCCATGGTCACGCAGTATGGCATGAGCGAAAGGATTGGCACGATCTACCTCGACAGCGATCAGGAGGTTTTTGTCGGCGCTTCGTTTGGCCATTCCCGGGAGTACAGCGAGGAGGTTGCGGCCGAGATCGATCAGGAGATCCGGGCTACGCTGGCTTCCTGCTATGATATGGCGATAGAGCTTTTGCAGGAGCACCGGCATGAGCTGGAAGGCCTGGCGCAGCTGCTGATCGAGCGCGAAACGCTGAGCCGTGAGGAATTCCTGGCCTTTATTGAAGGACGTCCTTTGCCGGAGAAAAAGGAGCCGGCTGCCGTGGCTGAAGCGCCCGTGCAGAGCGAAGAAGAAGCGCAGCCGCCGCAGGCATAAATCATTTCAAAGGACAAAAAATATGTATTATGCAGATTTGCATATTCACACAACGGCCTCTGACGGAGTTTTTACTCCGTCCCAGGTCGTTTTGCACGCTAAGGAAAAAGGGCTCAGCCTGATGGCAGTGAGCGATCATGACAGCATTCGCGGCGTGGAAGAGGCGCGGAGCGCAGCTTCTCAAGCAGGAATTGGGCTGATTCCGGCTGTTGAGATCAGCACCGGCGCGGAGGGCGAGATTCATGTGCTGGGTTATGGCGTGCGCAGCGATTCACGGGCTTTGAACGCTTTGTTTGCGGAAATGGCGCAGGAGCGCGAAGCACGGGCGGTGGAAATCATCCGGCGTTTATGCAGGCTGGGATTGAAGCTCACCATGGAAGAAATTCCGGCAGAGCAGGGAGCGGTCAAAGGACGCGCACAGATTGCCCGTGCGCTGCTGCAAAAGGGCTATGTCAGTGAAATGCAGGAGGCTTTTGACCGCTATATTGGCGCGGGCTGTCCAGCTTATGTGCCGCGGATTGAGCGGGACACAAAAGAAATGATTGCTTTGCTGCGTTCGGAAAGGGCAATCCCGGTGCTTGCGCATCCGGGATTGATAAAAACGGCGTTATCCGAAATGCTTTCTGCCATTGATGTTTGGAAAGAAGCCGGTTTAATGGGGATGGAAGTATACCATCCTGCGCATTTTCCGGATCAATTTGCGGTGTGGGACAACGCGGCGCGCAAACGCAGCCTGCTTGTTACCGGCGGGAGCGATTTTCATCAGATAGGAGACAGACATGCCGATATTGGCGATATGTGCCGGCATTGGCCTTCCTGCAGGCAGGACGCAGAGGCGCTTTTGGCGCAGTTATCGCTTTTGAAATAAATACGATAGAAAGGATGCATCCGGAGATATGCAGTATCAGGGGTATCGCCCTGCACGGCCATCAACGCGCAGGCCGCACAGAAAAAAGAAGCCGCGAACCGCAATATATTTGTTGGCAGCGGTGGTTTTGCTGCTTGCTGTGCTTTGGCTTATGCTTAAGCCTGCCCGAAAAAGCGAGGAATATCAAGCTTATTTGCGGTCACGGGATGTTTTCCTGGATAATATTTATGTGGACGGTATCGCCCTTTCCGGGCTTACCTATAATGAAGCTTGGGAAGCCGTTGCCGAAAAAATCGCTTCTTGGGAGAAAAGCTGGTCTTTGGCGCTGTCATGCAATGGTCACGTATACACCACGCTGAATTATGCGTCAACCGGACTGACGATCGACGGGAGGCAGCTGGACGAATTGCTGAGGGAAGCGTGGCAGTATGGTCATACCGGCGGCTTTGAAGAATATAGGGCTGACGCGGCAGCGCTGGCCGCCGCGCCTTATGACGCGTACTTGATGCAAAGCCAGGGGGAAAGCAGTCAGCTGGATTATATTTTGCGCGTGATCCGCGACAATGTTTACCGTGCGCCGCAAAATGCCGCGCTGCTGGCGTTTGATGCAGAAAACCTGGCGTCGCCATTTGTTTTTCAGCCTTCAAAAGAAGGGATTACGATCGACTGCGAAAAAGCAAAAAAGGAGATTTTGCAGCGGGCGGCGACCGGAGACGGCGGCGAATATCAAATTGAACTGCTGGCCGTTGCGCCTGATATTTCGCTGGAAGATGTGAAAAAGGATGTATCCCTGCTGGCCGTTAGCACGACGGCGATTGACAAGCATTCCACCAAGGAACGCAATGAAAACATCGCCCTGGCTTTTTCCAGGATCAACGGCTTGATTCTTGAGGACGGCGACCGGTTCAGCTTTAATAAACTGGTGGGAAAACGTTCCCTGCAAAATGGTTTTAAAACGGCGCTGGGATATGTATCCGGCGAGTTGACGGAAACCGTGGGCGGCGGCGTGTGCCAGGCGAGCACGACGATTTACAGCGCGGCTTTGTGCGCGGGGATGAGCATTCGCAGCCGAACGCCGCATTCGATTCCGGTATCTTATATTTCTCTGGGGCAGGATGCGACCGTTAATGATATGCGGGGCCATGAAATCGATCTTGCATTTTCAAATAAAACCGGAAGCAGGGTCTATATCGTTTGCGGGCTGACGGAAAACTCCGCAGGCCGGCTTCAGTGCGTAACGTATTTTTATGGACGGGCGCTGCCTGACGGCGTATACTGCAAGCTTGAATCGGTCGTAACGGAAACGCTGCCGATCCCGGATGAAATTGTCCGGCCGGATACGGAAGCAAAATATGTAAAGTATACGAATCAGCGCTACAAGCTTTCCGGCGGCTCAGAGGGATATGTTGTGAAAACGTATTTGCAGCGCTGCAGCGGCGAATCGATTTTGGATCAGCAGCTGGTTTCGACGGATACTTATAAGGCGCGCGCTCCGATATACTATGTTGGCGTGACGGAGCGATAAATACGCAGCGCTGGGCGGCAGCCTCTGACAGGCTACCGTCCATTTATGTTGCTTGCTCTTAGAGAAAAGCAGAATGATGCTGAAAGCAAAGCGCCTGGCGCTTGCAAGAATATGAAGCATATGTTATAATGAATATGTTTGCGCGATATACAGCATGAGGTGATATGAGCATGAAAAACGCAAGACAAACGGCAATTTTGAGCATTATCGAGCATTATGACATCGAGACTCAGGATGAATTGGCGCAGCGCTTGCGCGAAATGGGCATTAGCGTAACACAGGCGACGGTCAGCCGCGATATCAAGGAGCTGCGTCTTCTCAAGGTACTTTCGCATAATGGGAGCTATAAATATGCAACGGGCGACAAGGCGGAGCTGGGCGTATCAGAGCGCTTTGTGCGCATGTTTATCGATTCCGTCGTTTCAATCAGCTCTGCCGAAAATCTGATTGTGATTCGCACCCTGTCCGGCAGCGCGAACGCTGCCTGCGAGGCGATTGACAACATGCGCTGGCCGGAAATCCTGGGAACGATTTCGGGCGACAATACCATTTTCGTTGCGGTGCGCAGCGCTGCGGAAACGCCGCAGATTGTTGAGAAATTTCATGAAATTCTGAAAAAATAATTTTTGCGCCGCATCCGCTTGGAAGAGGGGATTGAAATGCTACAGCAATTATTGATTCGCAACATTGCCCTGATTGAACAACTGGAATTGTCCTTTGGCGAAGGGCTCCATGTGCTCACGGGCGAAACCGGCGCGGGCAAGTCTATTGTGGTGGATGCGCTGAGCCTTTTGCTGGGCTGGCGCGCAGAACGGGAACTGATTCGCACCGGCTGCGCCAAGGCCTACGCAGAGGGCGTTTTTGATTTGCAGGATTGTCCGCAGGCGGAAAAATGGTTGCTGACGCATGAGCATGAGCCTGAGGAGCACTGCGTTACGCTGTCGCGCGAAATCAGCGTAACGGGGAGAAGCGTATGCCGTATTCAGGGCGTTTCCGTGCCTTTGGCCGCGCTGCGGGAGATTGCCGCGCTTTTGATGGACATGCATGGCCAGCATGAACCGCAGTCACTGCTTCACGACAGGAATCACCTTGCCTGCCTGGATGCAATGGGCGATACGGCATATCAGGAAAAACGCCTGGAAACGGCCAAAACATTTGCAATGTATCATGACGCGCATGGCGCGTATATGCGCTTGAAGCGCGAGAGCGCCAACCGCGAAGAAAAGCTGGCGCAGCTGCGCAGGGCGGAGGAGGAGCTGAGCGGTGCCAATCTGGTGCCGGGAGAAGAAGAAAGCCTTCGCCAGGAGCGCGACCGCTACCGCAGCAGCGAGCGAATCGTTCAGGCGCTGCGTGAAGCCAATGCGGTATTGTATGAAACGGCGGGCGGAAAGTCTGCTGTTGAGCAGGCGCGCGCCGCTATGCGGGCCCTGGCCGGTATTTCCGAGCTTGACAGCGAATACAACGATTTGTACCATCGAGCCGAGTCGCTTTATTATGATGCGGAAGACATTGGCTTGACAGTGCATGCGCAGCTCGACGCTTTTGACGACGATCCCATGCGTGCGGCGCAGGTAGAGGAACGGCTGGATCAGCTGCGCAAGCTGTCGCGGAAATACGGCGCCAGCAGCGAGGAAATGATTGCCCGGCTGGAAACGGTACGTGAAGAGCTGATACAGTTTGAAAGCCTGGAAACATCGCTTAATGCATTGCGGAAAAAGGCGCAGGATGCGTACAGGCTGTACATGAACGCAGCGTCTCGCCTGACGCAGGCGAGAAAAGAACTGGCAGCGCAATTTGAAAAACAAATGGAAGCGCAGCTGGATGATTTAAATATGCGTGGTACGCGGTTCTATGTTGACTTTGCCGCGGACGGAAGTCAGCCTACGGCGGATGGCGTGGATGATGTGCGGTTTTTGATTGCGCCAAATGCGGGCGAGGAGAAAAAACCGCTTGCAAAAATCGCTTCCGGCGGCGAACTGTCGCGCGTGATGCTGGCGCTTAAGGCGCTCTCGGCTGAGCATGCGCTGATTCCCTCCATGGTCTTTGATGAAATCGACACGGGCATTTCGGGAAGAACGGCGCAGGTCGTGGCGCAGAAAATGTGGGATATTGCCCGTTACAGGCAGGTCATCTGCGTAACGCATTTGCAGCAGATTGCGGCCATGGCTACCCGGCATTATCTGGTACATAAGGAAGAACAGGACGGACGTACCGTAACGGCGGTGCAGGAGCTGGCCGGCGAGGAACGCACGCGCGAGGTGGCGCGCATGCTCAGCGGCGTAAGCGAATATAGCGAAAGCGGCATGGCGCATGCCCAGCATATGATTGACGAGGCGTGGCATTACCGCGACAGGGAAAAAACGTAATCTTTAGAAAATATTTGCAGCCAGGGAAGCGCTTGGCTGCAAATTATTTGTTTTGCTTTACAAAATTGTTTCATTTGCATGTAATTCCTCTGTACGCGGGGGTAGATTATGTGTTATAATATAGTGCGCATCTTTCTATGGGGATACGCAGAGGGAATGAGTACATGAAAACGAAGAGGCTGATTTTGGCGTCAGCGTCGCCGCGCAGGCGCGAGCTGCTGGAGCGCATGGGCATTCCGTTCATTTCTTGCGCTGCGGATATTGACGAGCATTTAACAGGCGCTCCGGCGCAGGTTGTAATGACGCTGGCAGAGCGCAAAGCGCGCGCCGCGCTTGAGCGCTATCCGGAAGCAACCGTGCTTGGGGCGGATACGTTGGTATTCTGCCAGGGGGAAACGCTGGGAAAGCCTAAGGACGAAACGGATGCGTTGCGGATGCTGCGCCTGCTTTCCGAAAACGAAAATGAAGTGTATACGGGCGTGTGCGTGATTGACGGTTTAACCGGCGCTTGCATGGTGGATGTGGATTGTACGCATGTGCGGTTTACTGAAATTGACGGGGAAGCGGCAAAAAAATATGTTGCCTCGGGCGAGCCGATGGATAAGGCCGGGGCATACGCCGTTCAGGGAATGGGCGGAATGTTTATTTCTGCGATCCAGGGAAGTCCGTCCAATGTTGTAGGGCTGCCCATGCATCTGGTACGGAAAATGCTGACGGAGATTGGCTGGCAATTTTAAAAATATAGCAAGGATGTGCGGGTATGGCTTTTATTGCGCCTGATTTGGCAATCGATCTGGGCACTTCCAATACGCATGTTTATGTAAAACGAAAGGGCGTTGTGCTGAGCGAGCCAACGCTGATGGTCGTCAACGGCGGCAAAAAGAAAACGGTAAAGGCGTTTGGCGAGGATGCGCGCCTGATGCTTGGCCGCACGACCGGCGAGGTGGTGGCTGTCCGCCCGCTGGAGGATGGCGTAATTAAAGACTATGATATGACTGAGTATATGCTGGAGTTTTTCATCCGCAAAGCAATCGGCTCGTCGCGTTTGGTGCGTCCGCGCGGTTTGATCACGGTTCCCAGCCGCGTAACGGCAATCGAACATAAGGTGATTTGCGAGGCGGCGGAAAATGCAGGAGTTCGCAAGGGCGCGCTGCATCTGATTGAGAAGCCGTTTGCCGCAGCCTTGGGGTCGGGGCTGCCAGTGTTTGAGCCGCGCGGCTGCATGGTGGTTGATATCGGCGGCGGCACGACCGAGGTGGCGGTCATTTCGTTGGGCGGCATTGTCATTTCCCGTTCGATCCGGGTGGGCGGAATTCATATGGATCGGGCGATTATTGAGTATATCAAGCGCGAGTTCAACGTGCTGATTGGCGACCGCACGGCCGAGGATGTAAAATATGACCTGGGCGCGGCGCTGCCGATCAATGATTCCCGCCGGGCTTTTGTGCGTGGCCGCGATCTGGTAACGAATCTTCCGCAGACCGCCGAGATCACATCTTCCATGATTTATCAGGCGCTGAAAGCGCCGTGCCAAAGCATATTGGAAGCCATTCAGTTTGTACTGGAACGCACGCCTCCGGAGCTGGCCGGCGATGTGATGCGCAGCGGCATTCATCTCACCGGCGGCGGAGCGCTTCTGTGCGGAATGGACCGCTTTATTGCCACAGAGCTGGATATGCCTGTGCTGCTGGCGAAAGAGCCCATGGACTGCGCCGTGCTTGGCGTTGGCCAGCTGGTTGAGAACCTGGAGCTTTTGCAGCGCATGAGCACCAACTTTGCCAAGCGGGAGAACGAAAACTGATTTTTAATTTTGTCGGAGGATGGTCATGCTGCGTAAAAAAAAGCAGGAAAGCGCTGCGGAGCATACGGAAGAAAACAAAGGCGCCGCGCAGGAGGAGCGCAGCAGCAAAAAGGGGAAAAAGCGCAATCCGGATACGGTGCGCCGTTTTCGCAATACGGCTTTTGCCTTGATCGTAGTTATTTTGTTGGGAACGATCGTCAGCATGGTGGCGTCGCAGCTTTTGCCGGAATATGCGGTGCTGAGCATGCCGCGCAGAATTGTAGCAGCTGTGATGCGGCCGGTTCAGGAAGCGTTTTCTTCGGGTTCAGGATGGTTTTTCAATTATATGCAGCGGCTGAAGCTGCGCAGCAATATTGAGTATGAATATGAGAAATTGTATGAGCAGTATGACGAGCTGCTGAACCAAGCAATGATGGTCAAAGAGCTTCAGGAGCAGCTGAGCGAATATCAGGAACTGATGGATGAAATGCAGACGCATTCCCAGTTTGACGGCGTGCCTGCGCGCGTGATCTCAACAGACTCCACAAACTATTTTTCGGTTCTTGAACTGAATGTTGGCAGCAATCAGGGCGTGGCCAACTATATGGCAGTGGTAAAATCCGGCGGTCTTGTTGGCTATACTTACGATGTGACGGCTACGACCTGCAAGGTGCAGACCATCATTAACAGCGATACCAGTATCCCCGCGCTGATTGAAGCGACACGTTACCAGGGCACGGTCAAGGGGACGATGGGAATCGACGGGCAGCCCATGTGCCGCATGTACTATCTGAGCGATAACCATTTGCCGCGTCAGGGCGATACGGTCATTACGTCGGGCGTAGGCGTGGAATTCCCCAAAGGCATTCCCATCGGCGTTGTGCGTGAAAGTACGCGCGGTATGGAAGAGGGAAAGTCCTACGTTGTAATTGAACCCATTGTTGATTTTGAGCGGATCGAATACGTAACGGTATATCGCTACGTCCCCTCCTATGCGGAGCAGGCAGAGCAGCGTGAGGAAAACGAGCTGGTATATACCGGCCTGTCGACGGCACGGCCCGTGCCGAATTTCCTGGGGAATGAAGACGACGCTTTCATGGGCGGCGAGACGGCGGCGCCGACAGGCGAGCCGGCTTCCGATAATGAAACACCGCAGCCCATGGAGCCTGATGCAGCGGTTACGCCTAACCTTTCCTATCAGGATACCCCTGGAACGCCCACGCCGCCCCCCACGCCCACGCCTTCCCCGTCGCCTACGCCCACGCCGACCTTCTCTTTGAACAATATGACCCCGGACGGGGAGGACTGACGCTATGCGCAAGGTAATAAAAGCGGCATTGCTGACGGTGCTGAGCTTTTTGATACAGACATGCGTGATGCAGCATTTGAAGGTAGGCGGCGTTACGGCCAACTTCCTGGCGATCAACATTGCCATTCTGACAGTATCCTTGGGAAAAAAATATGCATTTGGCGCATCCTGTATGACGGGCATTTTGCTTGAAGCCACAACTTATTCCGTAGGCGCGCTTTACGCTGTGATCTACCCGGTAATCGGAATGGGGTTTGCCTATATTTTTGCCGATATGAGTGATGAAAAGCGTGAAAAGCGTTTTCTGCGGCAAATGGATGAGAAAAAAGGAATGCGCGGCGATATGAACCCGCATCTTCGTATTCCGCTGAATGCCATGTGCATTGCCGCCGCGGTAGAAGTCATTTTGCTGGTGTATGCAACGCTGAGCGGCACGGAACTGACGGTTGCTTTTATTTCACGCGCGTTGCTGGCAGTGGTGTATACCGGTCTGCTTGCAACGGTTGTAATGTTTCCGGCGCGTCTTGTTTTACGCATGTATGGCCGCCGCGTGCGGCGCGCCATGATAGAGGACGATAGGGTATAAGAATGAAAAAAACGAGCACGATTCGCTGCATTTTGGCCCTGGTAATTGTCTTTGCCGCCTTTGGGTGGCTGATCTATGGCCTGGCGGGCTTACAGCTTGTAAAGGGCGAGCAATATGCGGAATCCGTTGGGCGTTCCACCGTGAAAACGATCCGCACGACCGGCAAGCGCGGTATGATTACCGATGCCGATTCGGTCATTCTGGCTATGAGCGAGGATGTATATAATGTAACCTTTTATCGCAGCGAAGCTACGGCCAGCAAGAAGCAGTACCTCGCTTATACAAAATCCATTATCTCCGCCATTCAGATCATTGAAAAATATGGCGGCGAAATCTGCGTCAGCTTTGTAATTGAGCGCGACGAGGATGGAAACTGGGTCTATAACTTTGGCAAAGGCATTTCGGAGAGCGCCTGGAATTCGCGCAGCAATCGCTGGCGGCAAAATCATTATATCACCGAAAGCAAGTATGACGACGCGGCGGTAGCTTTTGAACAGCTGTATGAACGCTACCGGTTTGCTGAACTGGATGAGACGCCAAGCGAAGAAACGGTGCTCAAGGTCATGGCCATCTACAATGAAATGCAGATGAACAACTTTAACTCACTGCCGGTTGTGGTGGCCAGAAACGTTTCATACGCGACGGTTTCTGAAATCGAAGGGCGCAGCATGACGCTGGAAGGCTTTGGAATTGAGGTCGGTTCGCAGCGCGTGTATCCCCGCGGTTCGCTGGCTGCGCATATCATTGGCTATGTTGGCCCTATTTCTTCTTATGAAACGTATTATAATGAAATGGAACAGCAGGGATATTACCTGTCGGATACCATCGGCCTGGACGGCGTTGAATATACCATGGAGCGCGAGCTGACGGAGAACCTCTCTTCCCGCTCCGGCATACGCGTGATGGAAAAGGACAACGCCGGTAAGCTGACGCGCGAAATCAGCAGAACGGAGCCAAGGGATGGCAACAACGTAAAACTGACGATCATTGCCAGTTATCAGCAGGCGGCGGAGCGCGCGATTGAGGCCAACGTGCGCAGCACGCGCAATATCCAGGAAAGCAAGCTGGCGGATTCAAGATGGCTTGAAACGAATAAGGCCAAATTGTTTGAAAGTGATCGCGATTGGGAGGAATATCCGCTTCTGCTGGCTGAAACGGGCGTATTGATGGTGACAGACGTTAACACCGGCAATGTGCTGGCAATGGCGCAGTATCCCACCTTTGACCTGAACGCGCTGATTGCCGGCGGCGACGCGGCGGCGGAGATCCTGCTGGACGAACGAAACGTGATGATGAACTATGCCATCCAGCAGCGTGCCGAGCCGGGCTCGACTTTTAAGATGGTCACGGCCCTTGCCGCGCTGGTCAACCATGCAATTACGCCCATTGACAAAATCAGCGACGCCGGCCCGTTCATGACCTATACAAACAATGAAAGTGAAGCGCCCAAATGCTGGATTGCCAAATCGCTGCGCTCGCAGCATGCGAATCTGACGGTGATTGAGGGGCTGGCTCATTCCTGCAACTATTTCTTTTATGAGATTGCCAGCCGTCTGTATGGCCAGACGGGCACAACGCTTTTGTATCAGTATGCAGTTGATATGGGGCTGACCAGCAAAACCGGTATCGAACTTAAGGGCGAGGCCCGCAGCCTGGTTGGCAATCAAACCAATCTGTATGATCCGACTGCATCCATCGGTACGCAGCGCACCTGGATGCCTTATCTGGTTGCGGCGAAAATCAAGCAGCATTTGCAGAATATCGGCGCGGGCAACGGCATTTCATACAGCGAGGAACGGCTGGATAACTGTGTCAAGCGTCTGATGGATATGGCCGTCGCCTATCCGCAGGATAGCTGGATTAACCAGCAGCAGATCATCCTGATGGATGAACTGAACATGACGCGCGATCTGGTTATGAAGGCTGCCGTAGGTAGCGAGATCTATATCGCGCTGAACGATATTAAATGGGGCGGCAGCATGGAGATTCAGACCGCCATTGGTCAGGGCATTACCATGGTGACACCGGCGGCCATGTCGCGCTATATTGCGGCGCTTGGCAATGGCGGCAAGGTGTGGAATTTGCACATTATCGATTCTGTCATTTCTCCTGACGGCGAAGTGATTTCCAAAACCTCGCCCAGCCTTTTCAAACAGCTTGAAGGGGTGGAAGCATATCTGCCCTATATCCGCGAAGGCATGAAAGGCGTGGTTGACGATTCCGGTACGGCAACGAAATATTTCAGGAAGTGGGAGTATAAGGATGAAATCTGGGCAAAAACGGGAACATCCCAGATTACCCGCGGCAAGATTAAAATTGATGTTGAGAACAACGCCTGGTTCTGCGCATTGACGCCATTTAGCACGGATGCGGAAATTGCCGTTATCTGTTTCATTCCAAACGGTTATTCCGGCGGCGAGGCTTCGGTAGGCATTCGTGACTTTATTGGCTGGTGGATGAGCGAGCGCGTGAAGGATACCGGAGAAATTACCGTGGTAGCCGGCAACGAGCTGATGCCGTAAGCGGGTGAACGGCATGGGAAAAATCATTGTAATCGCTTCCGGAAAGGGCGGCGTTGGCAAAACTACGCTGACTGCCGCCCTGGGACAGGCATTGGCCCGCATGGGCAGGCAGGTCTGCATGGTGGATGCCTGCGCCGGACTGCGCGGCCTGGATCTGGTGCTGAATGTGCAGGATCAAGTGGTATTTGACTGGGGAGACCTTGACGAGGAGGATTGCGCCATGAAGCAGGTTCTGGTGCCTTGCGGCGCAGGACAAACGCTTTACATGGCGGCAGCGCCGTTGGCACGCGACGGTATGCAGCAGCTGTCCCAAACCTTTTCCAAGTCGCTTGCGCGCTTTGAAAAACGCTTTGATATTGTGCTTGTTGACAGTGACAGCGTATTTTCCTTCCTTTCCGATGCTGCGCTTTCCAAGGCCGAAAGCTGCTTGCTGATATGCGGCATGGGAGATATGGCACAGCGCAATACGGAAGCGGTCTCTGCCTATTTGCACGACCGCTACCGGATGGAAATGCGCTTGATTATGAACGCGGTAGATGGGCGCCAGGTTGCTTCAGGGGCGGCTGCAAGGCCGGAAGCTGTGGCGGCATACTTGGATATTCCTTTGCTGGGATGCGTTCAGGCAAGCGACGCGATTCGCGACGCGCAGCTGCGTCATGAAACGGCGGAAGCATATCCGTCCAAAATCAAAAAAGAGATTGAGGCCATAGCGCTGCGTCTGGATGGGCGGCAAGCGGAAGCGAGGCCTAGCCGCGAAAGGAGAAAGTCATGGTTTTCTCGCATGGGAGGCTAAAATTTCGTCAGGGAGCCGGCGCGCTGGCGTCAGAAGACCGGCGGATGCGAGCGCATCTTGACATTCCGTTGATTGTTATCACATATGCCATTGCTCTTTTTGGCGTGTATGCCATTGCGATTGCAACGTTTAACCCCGATAAGGGAACCGACCTGTCTCTGCTCAATTATATCCTTAACTCCTCCTCGGCGTCATGGCAAGCGGTTTTTCTGATGGTATCGCCGTTGATTCTCGCTTTTATGGTGGCTATTCCGTATGAATTGCTTAGGGCGCAATGCAGGCTTGTATATCTGGGTATTTGCGGCTTGCTGGTATTGGCGCTGGCTTCCGAGGCCGTTCGTGGCGTGGCAGCATGGCTGCCGATTGGCCGCGGCCGCACCATCCAGCCGGCTGAATTTATCAAAATCGGCATTATTCTTATGCTTGCGCGCAGCTTTTCGCAAACGAAGAAACCGTTTTCCACCATGCGTGACGCAGTGCATAATTTGCTTATATTCGGCGTTCCGGTCATAATTACGCTTTTGCAGGGCGAGACCGGTTCGGTACTGGTCATGTGCGTGATTTTCTATGTGATGCTGTATTTTTCTGACGCAAGTCCGGTATTGCTGATCTCGATTGCCGCTTTGGCGGTCATTGCCGTATTCGCGCTGTTCGGCTACATGATGGTCAGTGGATCACAGGACTACCGTTTGCTGCGTATCCTCGCGTTTCTGGATCCGCAAGCGTATAGTCAAAATGGCGGTTATCAGCTGCTGCAATCCCAGAAGGCCATTGGCTCCGGCCAAAAAACGGGAATCGGCACGTTTGTTGTTGGCGCGCTCAGCCAGCTGGGCTATATTCCGGAAGACTGGACGGACTTCATTTTTGCAACCATTGGCGAAGCGTTTGGTTTTGTTGGATGCGTTGGGGTTGTGCTTGCCTATGTAGTACTGCTGCTGCACATGTTTCGCTTGGCGTATTTCACTACGGATCGTTTTGGGCGGCTGGTTATTTACGGCGTTATGGCCATGTTCTTTGCGCATGTGGTAGAGAACATTGGCATGACGATTGGCTTGATGCCGATTACGGGCATTCCCTTGCCGTTTATCAGCTATGGCGGCTCGAATTTTGTAACCAACATGGCGGGCATCGGGCTGGTGCTGAATGTGGTTAAAAATCGTTCCAGTGCCGTGGCGATCAATATGCCGACCATGCCGCGTGGGCATCGCCGCCGTAAACATGGCCGAAAGGCGCTTCTGTAAAGCATGCTTTTATCCACAGCGCTCTCTGCTTCTTTGCAGAGAGCGTTCTTTTGCTTGATGGAAATACTTTTTATTTTTATTTTCGGCAGGTTTTTTCTTTTTTACAGCGTATATAGATTAAGCATACCGTTTTTCTGCTGATAGCAAACGCGCTAAATTCCTGCAAATATCATCAAAATTGCAGGAGAAACGCGAAAAACGGCGAATTTTAATCCGTAAACGAAAGGAGGGACGCCTTAATGGCGGGAAGGTTTCCTGCGGCATGGATGGATGAGTTTTATTCCCGCGCTGATATTGTTCAGGTCGTATCATCGTATGTCCCTCTGAAAAAAAACGGGTCGCGCTATTGGGGCTTGTGTCCGTTTCATCACGAAAAAACACCTTCTTTCTCTGTAAATGCGGAACAGAATTTGTATTATTGTTTCGGCTGCAAGGCTGGCGGCAATGTTGTGCAGTTTGTTGAGGAGATGGAGCGGCTTTCTTTTCGGGAAGCAGTTGAGTATCTGGCCCGGCAGATGCATATGCCTGTTCCCGAAACGCAGGAGGACCCGGATTATGAACGCCGCAAAAGCCAGCGAGAACGGCTGCTGAACGCCAATCGGATGGCGGCAAAATGGTATCATGCCCGTTTGTGGGAGCCGGAAAACGCCAGGATATTAACCTATCTGCATAAACGGGGACTGGATGACGGCACAATCCGCAAATTTGGTTTAGGCGCTGCGCCGGAGGAATGGGACGCGCTGACCCGCTACCTGGAGCAAGAGGGATATACCCAGGAAGAATTGCGGCTGGCTGGCTTGACTGTTGTAAAGGCAGAAACACGGTTTGACATGTTCCGCAACCGTGCTATATTTCCGATCATCGATGCGCAGGGGCAGGTTTTAGGCTTTGGCGGACGTGCAATGGGAGATATTCAGCCCAAGTATTTGAACACCGCGGACACGCCGGTTTTCAATAAGCGAAAAGGCGTTTACGCCGCGAATTTTTTAAAAAAGCAACGGAATCTGCGCCGGATTATCCTGGTGGAAGGTTATATGGACGTTGTGGCGCTGATACAGCATGGGGTCGATGGCGTTGTTGCCACGCTGGGAACGGCGCTTACAAACGAACAGGCCCGCCTGCTGAAGCGCTATGCGCCGGAAATTTGGGTTTCCTACGATGGCGACAGTGCCGGACAACATGCGATCATGCGCGCGCTGGATATTTTTGAACAGGAGAATATTCCGGCGCGGGTGCTTTTTTTCCCGGATAATCTTGACCCGGACGAGTTTATTCGACAGCGCGGTCTGGAAGAGTTTCAAAGATTGCGGCCGCTGCGAGAAGCAGAATACCGCATGCAGCGCGCCAAGGAAGGGCTTGATCTGGGCGATACCGAGGGACGGATGGAGTATGCCAAGCGTTGCGCGGATATACTGCGCAAGGTAAAGGAGCCGGTAGAGCTGGAAAGCTACTTGCAGACTTTGGCGGTACAAACAGGCTTTTCGCGCGAGGTGCTTATTATGCAGATGGGAGTCAATTTTCCCACAGCGGAGCGCCAGGGAGCCGCGCAAGCGGAAAAGCGCGTCTATGGTAAGCGAGCCGAAAAAGCGCAGTCAATGCCAGAAAAAACATTGATCGCGTTGATTGCCAGCGGCCTGATGACGGATAACAGCGTGCGTGTGGAGGATTTTGACCATCCGCTGCTGCGCTCTCTGGCGAAGCAGCTGCTTAGCGGCAAAACGCCGGCGGCAATTCTTTCGGCTTGCGAGAGTGAAACGGAGCGGCAGGCGATCAGCGAAATATTTGCGCTGAACGCTGAAATCACGCAAGAGAATGTCATGGCGATCACGGAGGATTGCCTGCGCACCATGCGGCTTGGCCGCATTGAAGGGCAAATTGATGCGATACGCGGCAGCCTGGACAGCCTGGATGGCGACGCCAAGGCAGGCGCATTAAAAGAGCTGATGGCATTATCGGCAGAGATGGCGCGCCTCAAGCGCGCGGTACATTGAAAGGAGCGGCACCATTGAGCACTCAACCCGAAAAGAACACCAATAAGCTCAATGAACTTTATGAACTTGGCAAGTCCAAGGGCATGATGACATATGACGAAATTATTACCAAGCTTTCAACCATCGAGATCGATCCCGAGCAGTTCGATACGATTCTCGAAAATCTGGAAGCGATGGGCGTTGAGGTAATTCGTGATGCCGATATGCCCAGCGGCGATATGCAGACAGCGGACAGCGGCGTGATTGATGATGAGGAGCTGGATCTCTCCATGCCCGAGGGGATCAGCATCGACGATCCGGTTCGCATGTACCTGAAGGAAATCGGCAAGGTCCAGCTGCTGAGCGCTGATGAAGAGATTAACATCGCCAAACGCATGGAGCTGGGAGATGATGCGAAAAAATGCCTGGAAAAAGGCGTTGGCTCTGATGGAAAGCCGCTGACGGAGCAGGAAAGGAAGCAGTGCGAGCTGGCGGTGGAGGACGGAAACGCCGCTAAACGTTCGCTGGCGGAGGCTAATCTGCGCTTGGTCGTTTCCATTGCCAAGCGTTATGTCGGCCGTGGAATGCTGTTTCTGGATCTGATTCAGGAAGGAAATCTTGGCCTGATCAAAGCGGTCGAAAAATTTGACTATCGCAAGGGATATAAATTTTCTACCTATGCAACGTGGTGGATTCGCCAGGCCATCACCCGCGCGATTGCCGATCAGGCGCGCACCATCCGTATCCCTGTGCATATGGTGGAGACAATCAATAAGCTGATTCGCGTTTCCCGCCAGCTGCTGCAGGAATATGGCCGCGAGCCAAGTCCGGAAGAGGTAGCGCGCACAATGGGAATCAGCGAATCCAAGGTGCGCGAGATCATTAAGATCGCGCAGGAGCCGGTATCGCTCGAAACGCCTATCGGCGAGGAAGAGGACAGCCACTTGGGCGATTTTTTGGCGGATGATGACGCGCCCGCGCCCGCCGAGGTCGCTTCGCATTCATTGATGCGCGAGCAGCTATGGGATGTTCTTAATACGCTGACGCCGCGGGAGGAAAAGGTGCTGCGTTTGCGCTTCGGTTTGGACGATGGCAATCAGCGCACGCTGGAAGAGGTAGGGCGCGAATTCAAGGTAACGCGCGAGCGTATTCGTCAGATCGAAGCGAAAGCATTGCGCAAGCTTCGTCATCCCAGCCGCAGTAAGAAACTGAAGGATTATTTGGAGTAAGCCGTGCTGAGTCCTGCGTTGGATGAGCGGCTGCAGGCTGTTGCCGCTCTTTTTATCCCCAGTATGCTGGGAGCGGATATCGGCGCGGATCATGGGCATTTATCCTGTGCTTTGCTGCAAAGCGGCAAATGCCAGCGAATGATTGTAAGCGATATCAGCGCAGCTTCTCTTGAAAAGGCGCAAAAGCTTTTTGCCCGCCATGGTTTAGACCGGCGGGCAGATTTTCGCGTTGCGGACGGCTTTGCTGCTTTGCGGCCAGGAGAAAAGGCAGAGTGCGCAGCGCTTTGCGGTGTTGGCGGCGCTTTGATGGCCAGAATTTTACAGTGTAGTGATGCGGAGTCATTGCCGCGTGCGCTGGTGCTTTCGGCCAATACCGATATTCCGCTCGTGCGCACGGTGCTTATGGGGCTGGGCTATCGTCTGACTGCTGAGCGTATTGTGCGGGCAAAGCGGAGATTTTATATTGTTATGCGCGCCGAGCGCGGAGCGGCCGCGTATAGCGAGCGTGACCTTTATCTTGGGCCGGTGCTCCTGCAGGAGCGGCCGGAGCTGCTGAGAGACTATTTAACCTGGCGTGAAGGCGTTGTCGCCTGCGAAGCGGGGCATGAAAAGCAGCTGCAATGGATCAGAGAGGAGTTGGCATATGCCGCAGGCAACTGTACAAACGGTTTATCAATGGATTGACCAAATTGCGCCCTTCGCCACGGCTGAGGGATATGATAATGCTGGTTTGCTGCTTGGCAGCATGAGGGCGCCCGTTGCGCGTATTTTGGTAGCGCTGGACGCGACGCCAGCCGTTGTTGAAGAGGCTGTCAGACTTGATGTACAGCTGATTGTGACGCATCATCCGCTGATGTTTCGCGGCACAAAATGCATTCTTGAGGACGAGTATGAAGGCGGCATTCTGGCCAGCCTGATTCGCCGCCGCATAAGTCTGATCGTCGCACACACGAATCTTGATTTATCGCTAGAGTATAGCGGTACAGCGGCGTTGGCGCGGGCGCTGCGGCTGCAAAACCTTCGCAGCGACGGAGTTGTATTCGTTGGCGATCTGCCGTCTCCGCTGAGCGCCGAGGCGCTTCGAGCGCAAATCGCTGAATGTGAAAAGGACGCTGTGTATCTTTTTGGCCGCGAGGATAAAATCATTTCCAGCCTGGGGATTTGCGGCGGTTCATTCGACGAGGGATTTGAACAGGCGCGCCGGATGGGAGCGCAGGCGTATTTGACCGGCGAAGTGCGGCATCATAACGCGCTCGCTGCCATCGGCAGTGATTTTGTGCTTTACCAGGGCGGACACTGCGGAACAGAGTTTTTGCTGGTAGAACCGCTGGCGCAGGCTTTACAAAATGCGCTGAATGCGTTAAAATATAATGTGATTGTTTACCCTTCCGTTTGTCGGCCATACGGCGGTCAGGCGGTGTAATGAGGAGGTTCATTCATGAATCAGTTGGAATTGCTTTGGAATTATCAGCAGGCTGATGTGGAGGCCGAACGCCAGGAAAATCAAATGAAGCGTTCTCCCACCCGTCAGCGGCTGCTCAAATATCAGGAATATCTGCGCGAGCAAAAAAATGCCAATACGCGCATCGAGGAGGAAGTTCATGCCATGGGCGACCGTATCGATGCGCTGAAGGATGCGATTGCGCGTATGGAGGATCAGCTTAAAGCGCTGCATGCCCGGTTTGACGCAGTTAGTCCGGATGATGGCGAAGCCGTACAGGGTTTTATCCAGGAGACACAGCGCTTGCTGCAAACAATCAATAGCTATGAGCAGGAGGTGCGCCGTATCCGCAAGGACGCTGGCGACCGTGATAACCAGCAGCGCGACATTCTTCAGCGCGCTTCCAAGGTGCGCGCCGATTACGACCGTCTGAAGGCGGAATACGACATTGAATATAAAGAGGATAAGAAAAAGCTGGAGCAGCTTCGCGCCAGCGTGGCGGAAAGGGCAAAGGGCATTGAAGCGCCTTATCTGGAAAAATACAAGGCAATCAAGCAGCACTGCATGCCGCCGCTGGCACAGCTTTCAGGCGATCAGTGCGGGGGATGCCGTATGTCGCTTCCTTCTGCCGTTGTGCGCTCCGTACGCGGGGGAACGGCCATTGAATGCGAAAGCTGCGGCCGGCTGCTGATCCAGCTGTAAGCATTGCGCTGTATTTGAGGCAGATGAATAGCCGCGTGCCCTTGGGCATGAGGAAAGTCCGAGCACCGCAGAGCAGGATGCCAGTTAACGGCTGGTGGAGGCGACTCCAAGGCAAGTGCAACAGAGATATACCGCCGGCTTTGCCGGTAAGGGTGGAAAGGTGCGGTAAGAGCGCACCGGCGGCCTGGCAACTCGTCCGTCATGTAAACCCCATCCGGTGCAAGATTGATGAAGACCATGGGTGGCTCGCCCGTCTTCGTAATCGCTTGAACGGTTTGGCGACAAACCGTCTAGATAGATGGCTATTCACGACAGAACTCGGCTTACAGTCTGCGCTCATTTACATAAAAAGGCTCTATTGCATGATGCAATAGAGCTTATTTTATATAGTTTGTTCAATCAAGAAAGGCACGAAGGTAATTGGCCACGGCAAGCCCCAATGCCTGATAGCCAGCGGGCGTAAAATGTACGCCATCTTCGGTTCGCTGCTCGTCAGGGACGGCTCTGGAAACGCTATACAGATCGTGAGCGGGAATGCCGGATGCTTCCATGAGGCTGACGGCGGCTTGGTTGTAGGCGCAAATATCGGCGTTACAGCGGGGAATATCGGGATTGATGCGTTCTTCCAACACACAGGTTGTTTGCGCAAAAATAATTTGGGCATGAGGAAATATGCAGTGCAGCACGCTGAGGATGCGTTTGAGCGTTTCCGTATATGTCTCAATGCTGTTCAGGGGATTGCCGTCCTTCATATGTGCTACATCCCATAGCCCGTTATTCCAATAAACAATGTCAATTTTTTCCGGATCGCAGTCATGCTGCGCCCAGACTGCGACGTTGCGCAGCGTATATTGCACAAAACGGGCATTGTCAGCATCCCAATAGATTTGCGCGCTGCTGGCAAGCGCGTCGCGCACCACGCTGTCATAACCAATGCGAATCGAATCGCCAATCAAAAAGATTCTTTTCATAATAATGCCTTTCAAAACCCACAGAAAATGGAACGGCACGGGCTGCCCCGCACCGTTCCTTGTTTTTCGCATGAATTACAGCTCGTTATGCAAATAGCGGTTATAGAAATCCAGATAATAACCGTAGTTGTACTGCTCCAGACGTTCCAGGTACTCATTCCAGCTGGCGTCCGTCACACCGTTGAGCACGCTGCTGGAAATAAAGGAGTTGATCATGGCATTCAGACCTTCGGTCATGAAGTCAAACTCTTCCTGAGCGTCGGCGGGGATAATGGCCTTGCTCATGTATTCGCTGACAACGCCTGCTTCCACAAAGGTATCAACGCCTGCCTGGCGCGTCTGCTGGCTGCCGGTCACATCGGACATATCCAGATACATGGTATGGATCATCAGCGGCTGACCGTCTACATAGCCCAGGGTATTGCCGCCGTTGAGGGTCTTGCCTACATAGTCGCCATAGCCGGCTGCCACAAGCTCTTCGTCAGTGGGATTCTTATACTGCCAGTTGTAGTCGTCATCGAGCAGTTCCCAGAACACGTCTTTTTCGCCATAGTATACTTCAATGGCGCGAATGGGATCGCTGATATAGTTCCACCAGTTCAGCGCGGCTTCTTTGTTTTCGCAGGCGTGGGTGATGATAAAGTTGGCGTGCTTGGCGCGAACGGGGTTATTCGCAAAAACCAGCGGGCTATAACCATCGGCAGGGGTAGGAATAAGCGCCTTACATTGCATACGATTGTCGATATCGCTGATGAAGTTATACGGCGCCCAGCCCCACCATACGCCAACCTTCATGGAATCCAGATCGGACTTGAACTGATCCTGCGTTTGGGAAAAGCCTTCCAGGTTCAGCAGACCCTCCTGACCGAACTTGTTGAAGTATTCCAGGAATTCGCGGAAAGCAGGGGTGTTAACCGCGCCAACCACCTCGTTATCAATGATGTTGTACCAGGTGTTGGCATGGCCGTCAATCGCCAGCCCCCACATGGAAGCGTAGTTCGTCAGCTTGCCTTTGGCATAGTTATCGCAGAAAGCGATGGGGATTTCGTCGTTGGGTCGCCGTTGCCGTTGGCATCCTGCTCCTTGAAAGCTACCAGCACGCTGTGCGGCTCCTCCAGAGTAGTAGGCATTTCCAGCCCCAGATTTTCCAGCCATTTGGTATTGATATATTGCGTTTGAGGAATGGTATGCAGATTGCTGTTGAGGAAATCGCCCATCAGGGAATAAATATTGCCATCGGGGAAGGTCAGATAGGCTTCCCAGTTGTCAACGTACTTCTCATACAGGGCGTATACATTGGGGCAATATTGCTTGATCTCATCAACGGTCAGGCTTTGCCAAAGCGATGCGTTCTGTAGAATGACGCTGTCGGAAATTTTTCCGCTGAGCATGAAGATGTCAGGAAGGTTGCCGGCCAGCATAGCGGCCAGCGGTTCGCTGTGCTGGCCATCCAGCAGCTCAACCCAGGTGATTTTCACGTTGCAGGCAACTTCGGAATCCTTGACGAAATATTTTTCGGAGAAGGATTCGGTGGTGTCCGTGGTAAAATACATGGTGAAGACCAGCAGCGCCATCAGGACGCCGCGATAGGGGAGATCCTTGCGCGAAAGCGCATAACCGGCCGGAAGGCAAATTCCCAGGCCAATCAGCGTCCCAAGCAGCGTGTAAATGATGGTATTGCGGTAGCCAACCCATAATTGCGGCTGCGCAAAAGCATATTGGTATGCGTTCCAGTGAATGCCGCGCGGCAGAATGATGAAAGCGCCAGAGTTAACATAGGTGCTGTCTGAAATGGAGGCAACCACCACATACCAGATTGGATATAGACAGATAATGGACAAAAGCGTGAGAATAACATAGAAGGTAACGGAAATGATCCGGTCGCCAAGGCTTGCTCGCTTCATTTCTTTTCCCTCCTTACCACAGGCTGCTGCCGGAAAGCCAGCCGGACAGTTTGTTTACGACCGTGAGCAGCACGAAATTGATCACGTTGTTGAACAATCCGATTGCCGTTGAATAGCTGTATCGGTAGCTGGTAATACCCTGCTTATAAATATAAGTGGAAAGCACCTCGGACACGCTGATATTCATGCTGTTTTGCATGATGTATACTTTGTCAAAACCCAGCGACATCATGCGGCCGAATTTGAGGATAAGCATGATGGCAACCGTTGGAAGGATGCCTGGCAGGTCAACATGCCAGATGCGGCGCAGCTTCCCAGCGCCATCAATCATTGCCGCTTCATGCAGTCCGGGATCGATTCCGGTCAGCGCGGCCAGATAAATAATGGAGTTCCAGCCCATTTCCTGCCAAACGCCCGACCATACATAGATGTGGCGAAAATACTTGGCTTCACCCATCAGATGAACCGGCTGGCCGCCAAAACGGGCAATGAGACCGTTGACCCAACCGGAATTCATCGAAAACATGCACGACATCATGCCAACCAGCACAACCACCGAAATAAAATGCGGTAGATAGGTGCAGGTCTGCACTACGCGGCGGTAACGTCGGCCGTTGATGCTGTGCATCATCAGCGCCAACAGAATGGGAACGGGGAAGCCGGCCAGCAGATTATAGATGTTCAGCGTTAAGGTATTTGAAACAACCGTTTTGAATTGATTTGAATTGAAGAAAAACTTGAACCATTTTGTTCCTGCCCATGCGCTGACGGTAATGCCGTCGGCAAAGGTGAAGTTACGGAACGCGATTTGAATTCCGTACATCGGCCAATAATGGAAGATGACAACATATAGAAACGCGGGAAGCAGCATTTCATATAGAGCGTAATTCTGCTTAGCCAATTTCAGGTTGCCATTCCTGTGGGTCTTCCGTGCATTGAACTGCATCCAATCCCTCCAAGCGTGAAGTTGTAAATTTATCGTACACATATTTTCCGCAAACCGCAATATGCTGATTCGAAAAATAAGGTCATGCTGGCGTTTTTGCATATTCTGTTCTTTTTTGCATGCCAATAATACAGGGAAAACGCTTGCGCAAGGCCGTTTCTTCTATGTATAATGAATTTACGATCAAACTGCTTCCGGAGGATGAAAGCATGCAAAAATGTGCGGCACTTTATCGAAACGCGCTTATGACAGCGCGCCGCTTTTTGGCGACGCACACATTGCAGCTGTCTACGATGGTGCCGTTTGCCTGTTTTATCGTTACGGCCATCATGGCCATCAGTGTGGTTTTTTCCAGCGGAATTGAAGATGAGCTGAGGCAAAATGTATACGATAACGTGGTTCGCCAGGCAAAGGCCTCAAGCGATTCATTGCAGCTGACCTTTCATGATTATGTCAACCTCGCCGCCAAGCTCAGTCTTTTGGAGCCGCTCTCGCCGCGCTCCTATCGCGGTTCCTACATGGCTTATCAGGTGCTGAAAAATTATGATTTAAGCAGTTTCAAATTCAGCAATTTGGCGGTATATTACTTCAATGAACCCATTTGCATCAGCATTTTGGGCTCGTGCCAGCTGTTTGTACTCTTTCCTGAAATTACGGATCGGCAGGACTTTGAAGAGATGCTGTGCAGCATCGAATCGCCCTGTATCACATCAACGGCTTTATATGGCGCCGGAGAGCGTGAAAATGAGCTGTTATTCATTCAGCCCATGTCGTCAAGATCTTTGGCAATATATATGCTTGATTCCGCCATGCTCGAACGTTTGTTTGTTGATATGGAGACGGAAAAGACCAGCCTTCGCCTTCTTTGCAATGAACGGGGGGATATCCTTTGGTCAGGCAGCGCGCCGGACGAGCAGACACTTTCGCAGTTCAGGCTGTTTATGGAAAGCGGCCTGGCAAGCACTGAAGATGGAAACTGCATTTGGGCGCGTTCCGATATTGGCTACGGTATTACGCTGATTGAAATAACGCCGCTCAGCGACCAGTTTGCGAACGTTCACGCGCTTATGCGCGTTCAGATTATTCTCTGCATCGCATTGGTGGCATTGGGAATTGCGGTTATGATCTTCAGTCATCGCCACAGCTTCGCGCCGGTGCAGAATATGCTGCAAAACTTTCAGGAAAGCGAATATTTTCAGGGGCAGGAAAGCCGCGATGTAGAGCTTTTGCAGGAAATCCATACGCAGTACAGTAAGCTGCTGAGCGAGAGCAAGCAAACCACCGCCCTGCTGTCGTCAGAGCAATTACGCAACCTTTTGGTACTGCGCATCCTTTGCGGTCGTTACGCGGACGCAGGAGAGCTGGAAAACATTTGCCATTGGCTAAACATTTCCTTCTCATATTCCTATTTCTTCGCCTGCATTTTTCTGTTTGACCATGTGCTGGACAGGCAGGAGTATTCAAATTTTCGACGGCTGCTGAAATCAACGCAAAAAACATCCTGCGCCTATTATTTTTGCCTTTCGCCGGATGAAAAAACAGTGGTCGGCATTGTAAACGTAGCGGCTGAAGATTTCGATCAAGCAGTCTGGGGCAAGCAAATGATCGCGCTGTGCAGCGATCAGTATGACGTTACGCTGGGGATTGGCCGTGTTTATAATACGGTTACATCGCTGGGTAAATCCTATATTGAAGCGCATGCCGCGATTGATTACCGCCTGATTAAGGGCAACAATACTTGGATATGCTATAACAGCGCGTTTGAAAATGGCAGCAGCGCGGATAGCTACCCGCAGCAGATTATCGCAAAGTATTTGGAAGCGCTGCGCGCCTGGGATATTGTCCTGATAGATAGCAGCCTGAGCCAGCTGGTGGAGTATGTATGCAGCCATTCGCTTTCATTGCAGCAGGTCAAATGCATTTGCTTTGATATTACCTCGGCTTTTTTGCGCCAGGCTCATGCGCTTGGCAGCCTTTCCAATTCGTTTTATTCCATGATGGACGTGTTCAGCATTGCTGAGTATAGTTCCATTGCCGAGCTTGTGCGTAAAATTCAGAAATACGCTTTGGCTATTCGGCAGCATATCACAGAACATAACAACAGTGCCGATGCAAAGCTTTTGCAGCAGGTATATGACTGCCTGCGGCAGAATGTTTCGAACAGCCAGTTTTCACTGAGCTCGTTGGCAGAATACACGGGGCTGTCCGTGCAGACAATCCGCCGCAAATTTAAGGATGCGACCGGCCAAACGCTGAATGCCTATTTTACGCTGCTGCGCATTGAACAGGCCAAACTGCTTTTGGAAACCACCGAACAGCCTTTGCAGACGGTTTGCGATGAATGCGGCTATGTGGATGTGTCGTCATTTATTCGCTTGTTCAAATCAGAGGTGGGCATGTCACCGGGAAAATTCCGGGAGGATTCACGCAAAAAAGCGGAGGCTGTTCACGATTAGAATTGCGACATAGCAGATCTTCCAACCATGAACAGCCTCCTGGTTATTTTAGTACAGGCGATAAAGGGAAATCACTTTCCCGGCAATTTCAACGTTTCTGACATAGATGGGCGCCATCGTGCTGTTTTCAGGCTGCAAGCGGATACGTCCGTTTTCACGGTAGAAACGCTTAACGGTAGCGCTGCCGTCAATGATTGCTACCACAATTTCGCCGTTCTGCGCAAAGCTCTGTTTGCGGACGATAACATAATCGTTGTTCATGATGCCTGCGTTGATCATGCTTTCACCATGAACTTTCAGGATAAAGTGAACGCCATCGCTCAAAAGAGCATCCGGAACAGGAATTTGATCTTCAATATATTCCTCAGCCAGGATGGGAGAGCCGGCGGCCACGTTGCCAACGACAGGAACCATGCGGATCCTCGGAGATTGGGAATGAAGGTCGTTGCGGCAAACCTCCATGGCGCGCGGTTTCATAGCGTCACGCCGGAGCAAGCCATGCGCTTCCAAACGGCAAAGATGTCCATGGACAGTCGAGGTAGACTTTAAGCCAACCGCATCCCCGATTTCGCGTACAGAAGGGGGATAGCCTTTTTGCTCGATCTCCTGCTCAATGAAGTTGAGGATACGCTGCTGTGTATCTCCGCGTGCGCGACGTGCCATATGGCCTACGCTCCTTATCTTTTAGCTAATTTTAATTATAGCATGCAAACAAATGTTTGGCAAGATTAAAAATCAAGAATGTTTGTTTGCTTTTGTTTCCTGGTCGTGCTTTATTTCATCGATGATTATTGCGCGATATTCGGCGTTGCCGCTATTCACGCATTTCATACAGTTGTCACAGCGTTTGGCCGGGTTCAGCTCGCACATGTCGCATTCGCCGCAGTCTATACAGTCGCGCTCATAGAGAACACATTTTTTCATGTTTCTGTCTCCTTTTCTTCTGATGCATGGGGAGCCGGCAGGGAAACGAGCTGGGCAGCTTTTCGCCTGCGGGCGTCGCTCATGGCGGCATAATGCTTGCGCGTTGTATTAACGTCTGAATGACCCAATACGTCCGCGACCAAATAAATATCACCGGTTTGTCGATACAGATTGGTGCCAAATGTGCTGCGCAGTTTATGCGGACTGATCCGTTTTTTCAGCGGCGCAGCAACCATAGCATACTTTTTTACCAGGTTTTCAACGGCACGCTGTGTGATCCTGCGGCGCTGCAGGGAAAGAAAAAGCGCATTTTCATTTCCGGGCACAGCTTCAATATTCATGCGCTCCTGAAGATAATCCCGCAGCGGCGCCACAACACTATCCGGAAGATATAAAATTGTTTGATTGCCGCCTTTACGCGTAACAAGAAAGCCGTTTATACTAAAATCAATATCTTCAATATCGATGCCGACCAGCTCGCTGACGCGGATTCCGGTTCCCAAAAAGAGGGAAAGAATCGCAATATCACGTTTTTGCGTAAGCTTTTGAAAACGCTGCTGACGGGCGGATAAACCATTGCCGTTTGCGGCGGAATCCAAAAGGCGTTCCACCTCTTCCGGCTCCAAAAACAAGATTGGCTTTTCGTGCGGTTTGGGAAGGGGGAGCAGCGTGGCAATGTTAGCGGGAATCATTTCGCTGCTGAACATGAACTCAAAATATGAACGCACTGCGCAAAGCTTGCGCATGATGCCAAGCTCGTGATTGCTGATGACGGTTTCGTTTTCGCCTTCTTCATCTTGACGGATATATTGCGATAAATAGTCCTGAAAACCGCGCAGCTGACGAACAGTGATTTGACCAATCTGCTTTTCGGTGATTAAGCGAATATCACAGCCAGCAAAATCGGGCTGTTCGCTGACTAAATACTGAAAAAACAAGCGCAGATCATAGGCGTAGGCCAAACGGGTTAACGAACTGGTAGTTTGCGCGATTGACAGAAAGAAGTCTCCGCAGGAAGCGGGCAACTCCTGCATGAGCTCTCGAAGACGCTGTAAGCGTTTGCGCTCGACTTGAACATGATAATCGGTAGTGCGGGCCATTGCTGCAACACCTCATTCAACTATTCGCAAAAGAAGATTACACCATATATCTGCAAATGTCAAGCGTTCGCATATATAAAGCACACAGGATCCATCATGAAGGCATATATTCGGAGGGGTGACGTTCTACAATTTTTTCGCAATGGTTTTACATGTGCGCATATGTTTTATATAAAAAGACGATTCATCTCTAAGAAAAATATACTGACGTTTATACAGTTTGGAATATTATAAAAAATAAAAATTAAAAGGAAATTGAAAAATCAATTTCATGCTGATAATTATTTGAAATAAATCTTCAATTTTATAATTAAATCTGTTAATTATAGAATTAAGTCTATTATAAAAACACTCACGCTCTAAAAAACAACATATTTCTTCGTAAAAGATGCCTTTTACGAAGAAATATAGAAATATAAAACCTTCACCCCCTTTGCCTTTTGAAGACAAGAATCTTTATATCGGAAAAAGATTTTGCTGCCGCAGCCATTCTTTTTCTTTTTCAGTTAAGGGTGCTGAAAGTAAAAGATCCGGGCGCTTGAGCGCAGTAACTAAAAGCGACTGTTCCCGCCGCCATTGATTGATTTTTTTATGATCGCCATTAAGCAGCACTTCCGGTACTTCCATTTCTTCAAAAACACGCGGCCTGGTATATTGCGGATATTCCAGCAACCCGGCGCTGGAGAAGCTCTCATCCCCTGCGCTTTCGTCACTGCCAAGCACACCGGGAATGAGCCGTGATACGCTGTCGATCAGTACCATAGCGGCTGTTTCCCCACCGGTTAAAATATAATCGCCGATAGAGATTTCCATATCAATGTATTTGTCTAAAACGCGCTGATCTACGCCTTCATAATGACCGCATAGAATAACCAACTGCTGTTCTTGCGAAAGTTCCTCGACCAAACGCTGATCCAACCGCCTTCCCCGCGGGCCTAAAAAAATGCGTTTCCCCAAAAACGGCGGCTGCGTAACCGCCTTCATGGCGTCGGCAATCGGTTGGGCCATCATCAGCATGCCCGCTCCGCCGCCAAAGGGATAATCATCCGTATTTTTATGCTTGCTGATGGAAAAATCGCGGATATTTGTGGCGTGAATATTTATCAGCCCTGTTTCACGCGCGCGGCCGATAATGCTCGTATTCAAAAAAGAATCGAACATTTCCGGAAAAATAGTCAACAGTTCAATTTTCAATGACCGCTACCTCCGCGAGACGGTTTTCATCCACGATAATGATTCCTTCCTTGGGCTGGACGTTTATAATAACAAAAGGCAGCGCCGGCAGATACATTATCCCCTGAGTGGTTTTAATTTCATATACGTCATTCGCGCCAGGCTGCAGCACATCCTGAATGATTCCAAGCACATTTCCCTGTTGATCGAGTACACGGCAATCCAGCAAATCACTGATAAAGTATTGGTTTTCCGCTAATTGAACAGCATGGGAACGATCAACATAAAGCATCCAGCCGCGCTGTTTTTCGGCCTCATTGCGTGTAACGGCATGATTCAGGACGCAATAAACAAATCCATCGGGGCGCACCTCGACATTTTCTATCGGGCAACGGATATACTCTTCTTCCGACTTGATGAAAACAGAATCAAGCAATAGAAAACGGTTGGGATCATCGGTATCCGGCCGTACTTTTACTTGTCCGCGAACGCCCTGCGGCTTCAGTACTTCGCCAATGGAAAGGTATTCGCTGTACATATATTGCCTCCTATAAAAAAAGGCGCTTAAACGCGCCTTGCCTATTACTGAATTTCCAAGAAAACAGGCTTGCTGTCACGAGCAGTTGCTGCTTTGACAACGGAACGGATTGCCTTCGCAATGCGTCCCTGCTTGCCAATGACCTTGCCCATATCTTCAGGAGCTACGCTCAGTTCCAGGATGATGGAATCCGGGCCTTCCGTTTCCGTAATCTTAACGGCTTCGGGATGCTCTACCAAAGACTGCGCGAGGAAAAGGATAAGATCTTTCATGCGGGCGTTCCTTTCTGCGCAGGACGCGCGGGTAGTTAACCCTCGATCGCGCCGCTCTTTTTCAGCAGAATGCGAACGGTATCGGTCGGCTGAGCACCCTTCTTCATCCAGTCAACAGCCTTTTCATTATCGACTTTTACGATCGCAGGCTGCTGCATGGGATCATAATAGCCAATTTCCTCAATGAAACGGCCATTGCGGGGAGAGCGCTCGTCAGCCACGACAATACGGTAGAAGGGATGCTTCTTCATGCCCATTCTCTTCAGACGAATCTTAACCATTGTTTTTTTCCTCCTAAAATGTTTGGTTTTCTATGGTAATCATAAATATGTTTACCTGCAATATCAGCGGAACGGCGGCTTGTTCATACCATTCATTGCGGCCATGCGGCGCATAGCGCCTTTCTTGTTGCCCATCATCTGTTTGACCATTTGCCGCATTTGATCAAATTGGCGCATCAGCGCATTGACATCCTGCACGGTTACGCCAGCCCCTGCCGCGATGCGTTTGCGGCGGCTGGCATTGAGCAGATCGGGATTGCGCCGCTCTTTTGGCGTCATGCTGCGGATGATAGCCTCGGGCTTTTTCAAAGCATTCTCATCGATTTCAACATCCTTCAGCTTGCTGCCAATGCCGGGAAGCATGCCAAGAATATTGGAAAGCGGCCCCATTTTTTTCATTTGCTGCATCTGCTGCAAAAAGTCTTCAAGATTGATATCCTGCGCACGCTGCAGCTTCCGCCCCAGTTTCTCGCCGCTTTCCTGATCCATGGATTCGGTAGCCTTTTCAATCAGCGTCAGCATGTCGCCCATGCCCAGGATACGGGACGCCATGCGTTCGGGATGGAAGGGTTCGATATCCCCCAGCTTTTCGCCGGTACCGGAAAATTTGATCGGCTTGCCGGTGACCGCGCGCACTGACAGCGCCGCGCCGCCGCGTGTGTCGCTGTCCAGCTTGGTCATAATTACGCCGTCGATATTCAGCTGCTCGTTGAACGCCTTGGCAACGTTGACGGCGTCTTGACCGGTCATAGCGTCAACCACCAGCAAAATTTCCTGCGGATGCACAGCATCCTTGATTTCGGACAGCTCGTTCATTAGCGCTTCGTCAATGTGCAGGCGGCCGGCCGTATCAATAATCAGCACATCGCGGCCATAATACCTTGCGTACTCAACTGCTTCCTGCACGGTTTTAACAGGATTTTGCGTTCCCTTCTCAAAAACAGGAACTTTGACCTGTTCGCCAACCACTTGCAGCTGCTTGATAGCGGCAGGGCGGTAAATATCGCAGGCGGCCAGGAGGGGCTTTTTACCCTGCTTGGTCAGATAACCGGCTAATTTACCGCACATGGTCGTTTTACCGGCACCCTGGAGACCGCAGAGCATATAAATGGTTGGCACGGAGGATGACCAGGTGAGCTTTGCGTTGCTTCCGCCCATCAGCGAGGTCAGCTCTTCATTGACAATTTTGATGACCTGCTGTCCGGCATTGAGCGCGGACAAAATTTCCGTGCCAATACAACGCTCTGTAACACGCTTGATAAAGTCTTTAACGACGACGTAGTTAACGTCTGCCTCGAGCAGCGCCATGCGTACCTCCCGCATGGCGTCCTTGATATTTTGTTCGTTCAGCTTGCCTTTGCCAGTCAGCTTTTTAAAGGCTGCCTGAAGCTTATCCGAAAGACCTTCAAAGGCCATTTGCGTCCTCCTCATCGTTCAAAAGGTGAATTGCCTTTTCAATGTGCGTTCTTGCCGGCATACCGGGTGCGAGTTCGCTCAGCGCTTGGCTGAGACATTCTTCCACACCAAGCAGGCGTTTGCGCATACCCAGCTTCATTTCCAGTGTCCGCAGCTGTTTTTCGACCCGCTGCAGCGTTTCGTGCACGCATTGACGGCTTATATTTTCCTGCTGGGCAATTTCAGCCAGAGAATAGTCTTCTTCGTAGTACAGGGAAGCAATGGCGCGCTGCTTATCAGTCAGCATAGCGCCATAGACGCACAGCAGCCAGTCCACATCAACTTTGCGTAGAAGCTCTTCCGCCACCTTTTGCCTCCCGTCAAGCATTTTCCCTTGACACCGGGATATTATAATACATCTTGCGCCCGGTGTCAAGCATTATTCCTTGACAGCCAATGGATTATTTGCAATTTTGCTTCTGGATCAGGAAGCACTCCGGCGCGCCAGCCCCCGCATTGATAAAGCAATGGTGCAGCACGTTGAATTCCTGAGGACGCAGGGCGGAAAGCATCCCCATAAGCCCTTCGCGTTCGCGGTCGCCTTCATCATGCCCCGGATATACGCAGATGACGCAAATCCCATGTGGCGCCAAAAGACGCAGCGCGCTGTCGATGGCTTTCCGCGTTGACAGCCATTGGGTGGTAATGCTTTTATCGCCTCCGGGCAGCCAACCCAGATTAAATACAATAGCCTGCACAGGAGCGTTTACATATTGGTCGATATGCTCATGACTGTCGCATATTAGCGTAGCGCGCGAGCGCAGACCGCATGCTTCCAGTCGGTCATGCGTATTGCTTACCGCCTGGGGCTGAACGTCAAATGCGTATACATGGCCGTTTTCCCCCACCATTTCGCAAAGAAATTGCGTGTCATGCCCATTCCCCATGGTAGCGTCAATCGCGATATCGCCGGGCAGCAAAAAACGCCGCAGATAATCTGCGGCAATATAACGGGCGGATTTTAATTCAAATGGCTGCGGCATAAGTTTACAGCTCCTTCAGCATGCGTATTTCGTCGCTCGTCAGGTCGCGCCATTGACCGCGATCAACGCCGCGCAGATCAATCGGCCCAAAACGTACGCGGCGCAGCAGCAGCACCTTATGCCCAACGGCCTCCATCATGCGGCGTACCTGGCGGTTATGACCTTCATGAATGGTGATGAGCACAGCTGAAGCGAATGTTTCCTCCCGAATTACGCGAATGCGGGCGGGCGAGGTTTTAAATCCGTCATCCAGCGTAACGCCAACGCGCAGACGGTGCACGTCTTCCTCTGTCAGATGAGCAGTTACGCGCGCCAGATAGGTTTTATCAACCTCATGGCTGGGATGCGTGAGCTTTGCGGCCAGGTCGCCATCGTTGGTCAGGAGCAAAAGCCCTTCGGAATCATAGTCCAGGCGGCCGATGGGATACAGCCGAACGGGAAAATCCCGAAAATGATCCAGCACGGTTTCACGGCCTTTGGGATCAGAAACGGTTGTTACTTCTCCCATAGGCTTGTGATAAAGAATATAACGTTTTTCCGCCTCGGGCATGACGCGTTCTCCGCGCACGCAGACAATGTCGCTGTTTTCATCTACCTGCGTGCCCATTTCACGAATGGTTTGCCCGTTGACCTGCACCAGGCCGTCCAGAATCATTTGCTCGGCATGGCGGCGGCTGGCAACACCGCATATCGCCAGGTACTTTTGCAATCTCATCATTGGTTATTAAATCCTCCTCAGCTGCCGCAGCAGCCAGTATATATTGATTGTCAACCAGATACTAAGCAGCAGCGCCGCTCCAATATCAATCGGGAATGAAGAACCAGTTGGCGACTCCTTTTCTGATTCCAAAGGGAAAGGTACGGGCTGCCACGCCTTCTGCCGCGATCAACGGGACTTCGCATAATACTGCGCCGTCAATCAGAAGCTGCGCGCTGCCCAAAACATCGCCTTTTTCAAAACCGGCCTCAACGCTTTCGGGCCAACGGAAAGTGATCTCGGGTGTTTCATCGGCGGCAACCGGCGCCGCCAGCGTTTGACCCACAACAAGGGTTACGTTCTGCCTGGTCCCGTTTTTTACGGCTACTTCGTGCACGGCGTCGCCTCCAGAGAACGCTGTATACATTGAATAGCTGGAAAAGGACTGGTCAAGCAGCGCGGCAGAGCGGTCAAACCATTCCGGACAGTTGAGAACAACGCCGATAAGCGTCATGCCGTCGCGCTCGGCGGCAAATGCAAGACAGCGGCCTGCGGCTTTGGTATAGCCGGTTTTAATGCCAAGTATGCCGGGATAGGTTGAAAGCAGCTTGTTTTTGTTGTTCAAAACCCGGTCGTAATTGTGATTGGCCCAAGGGATCGTTGCGCGCTGCGTGGATACGATGCGGCGAAAAACGGGCTGCTTCATGGCTTCGCGGGCGATCATGGCAAGATCATAGGCTGTGGTATAATGATCGCTTGCCGGGAGACCGTGCGGCGTAACAAAGTGCGTGCCGGTACAGCCAATAGCGGCGGCGCGCGCATTCATCATATCGCAGAAACCCGCCACGGTACCGCCGACATGCTCCGCGATGGCTACCGCCGCATCATTGCCGCTGGCAAGCATGAGCCCGTACAGCATCTGCTCCAGCGTAAGCGATTCTCCTTTTTCAAGGTAAATGCTTGTGCCCGAAACGCCGTATGCATTGCTACCGGCGGTCACGATTTCATCCAGCTGGCAATTTTCTAATGCAACAAGCGCCGTCATGATTTTAGTGGTCGAAGCCATGGGCAGCTGCGCAGTTTCATTATGCGCATAGAGCACACGCCCGGTTTCGTTTTCCAGAATAATGGCAGCAGCGGCATCCGCGCGCGCCCCACCATTATACAGGAAAACGCTTAAAAAGAAAAGCACAGCGGCGATTCTTTTCATTGTTTAGCCTCCGTTAATTGCGTTGCGGCCGCTTTATCGCCATCCGGCGCGGAAAACAGCGCTTTCAGATCGCCGACAAGTTTGGGAATCATGGCGATCGTGCGTTCCCAGGGCAAAAGATTCTGTGCTGGGAGCATATGAACGCCGTCCTCGCCCAGCACAAGGAACCCAACGGGCTGCAACGATACGCCGGCGCCTGATCCCCCCACAAAAGGCGGCTGGGCAACGGGCGCTTTGCTCATATCCCCTCCGCCTGCCACAAAACCAAAGCTCACCTTTGAGACGGGAATCACCGTGCTGCCGCTCCCGGTAAGGACGGGTTCCCCAACAACGGTATTTACATCGATCATGTCCTTGATGTTTTCAAGCGCCGTTTGCATCATGGCGTCAAGCGGCTGTTTTTGCATTTCCATGCTGTATACCCCCTGAAAATTTCTTCATCAGCTGTGCTGCCAACAGAAGCAGCGCTGTAATCCATAGCTTTCCCAGACGGAAAAACGATATGCATCGCAACTGAAGTACAAACGTCGAAACATCATAAATAGGTTCGGCGTATAAAGCAAAGGGCAGACGCAGCATATTGAGCGACTGAATGGCGGCGCAGCATAGCGCTGTGGCGGCAGCGTCTCCCGTACCAATGCGCAGGCGCAGACCGTTTGCCTGTAAAAAGGAAAACAGCTGCTGCTTTAGCGGAGCAAACCGCAGGAGCGACGGCTGACGGGGTGCGCCCAGTTCTATGGGAAACAGCCGTTCCTTGCCATCTTCGCCTATTTTTAAGCCTAAAAACAGCCGTTCCTCTTTACGTATCAGGCGAAAATGAAGCATCACATTGAAACCGTAAAAGCGGACATGCAGCGTGCCCAAGGGAAGATCCGACGCCGTAACGGACAGGAATACACGCAAGCTGACGGGTACAGTCGCCAGCGTCCATAACCCCATAAATGCCGCAAGCATACTTACCTCCGTTGATCTATCTGCTCGGAGTATGCATCGCAAAAATGAATACTATACAAAAAACACCCTTCAATCGCTGCTGAAGGGTGCGGGAAAACATTTGTTCCGGATAGCTATTCTTGCTTATCCATAGGTATTCTTTGCGCTTTATTGCGCGGCTTTCGCCGGAATTTCATCAGCAAAAGCGCTTAAAAGCGTTTGTGCATTGCCGCGCATGCCGGATTCGTAGGAGCGCAGATCGATGATGCCGCTTGAAAGCGGGTCGAGCATATAAACGCTCGCGCCGGTTTCCGCCGCAATCGTATAGGCGGCCTTACTGGCATATTGAGGCTCGATGAAAAGCGGCGGCACACCGGCGGCGTTCACTTGTTCGATGACCTCGGCAATCCTGGAAGGCGCAATGGCTTCTTCATGATCTTCCGTAATGACGGCGGCGATCTCAAGCCCGTAAGCCCTGGCAAAATAAGGGAACGCCTCATGAAAGGTAACAATCTTTTTTCCTTTGAGCGGTTCCAGCTCGGATTTCAAATCCGCGTCCAGCTGCTGCAAGCGTTCAATATAAGCGCCGGCGTTGGCGTCGATTTGAGCGGCGTCCTGCGGAAATAGCAGCGCTGCCTGTTCGGCAATAGTGCATACGATCCGAATGGCATTCTGCGCATCCAGCCAGGTATGGGCATTATAAACAGCGCTTTCTTCATGTTCATGCGCGTGCCCGTCCGCATCCAGCGCAAGCAGATCGATCTGGTTCGAGCAGTCAATGACCGGCAGCGAAGGAAATTGCGCCTGTACGTCGGGAAGGTAGCTTTCCATTCCGGCGCCGCATACGATAAGCGCGTCCGCTTCTGAAAGCTTCATCATATCGCTGGCAAGCAGCTGATAATCATGGAGACAGCCCGTTTGCGGCGCTGTCATGCATTCAACGTCAATGTCCTTGATACCGTCAAATACATTGAGCGCAAAAATATATATCGGATAGAAGGAGGTCATCACCCGTGCGCTGCCGGCTGAAGCTGCGCAGGCACCCAGAGAGCAGGCAAGAGTGATTGTCAGCAGTAATGACAGGATCCTTTTCATGCATGTCCTCCACATGGTCAACGCGCTTTGCGATCAATCTCCTCGCGGAATTTGGCGACAATGGTCTCGATTTCCATTGCGCCGAAGTTTTCGTTTTTGCGGGAGCGCAGCGCGGCTGTTTTGTTTTCAACTTCCTGATCGCCCAGAACCAGCATATAGGGAATTTTCTGCGTTTGCGCCTCGCGAACCTTGAAGCCGATCTTCTCGTTGCGATCGTCAACCGTGACGCGCATGCCTTCCTTCTCCAGCCTTGCTTTCAGCTCATAGGCATAGTCGTCAGCGCGGTTTGTAATGGTAAGGATGCGCGCCTGCTCGGGCGACATCCACATAGGCAGCGCTCCGGCATATTTTTCGATCAGGTAGGCCAGCGTGCGCTCATAGCAACCCAGCGAGGTGCGGTGAATGATATAGGGACGGCGCTTCTGGCCGTCAACATCCACGTATTCCATGCCGAATTTTTCCGCCAGCAGCTGGTCGATCTGGATAGTAACGATGGTATCTTCCTTGCCAAATACATTGCGGTACTGGATGTCAAGCTTGGGGCCGTAGAAGGCTGCCTCGTCAATTCCGATCTTGTAATCCACGCCCAGATCGTCCAGGATCTTGGCCATAATGCCCTGCGCTTCTTCCCACTGCTCGGCAGTGCCGATATATTTTTCCTTATTGTTCGGATCCCATTGGGAGAAACGGAACGTACAGTCTTCCAGCATGCCCACAGTGTCCAGCACATATTTTGCCAGTTCCAGGCAGCCGCGGAATTCATCCTCCAGCTGTTCAGGACGCAGGATCAGATGCCCTTCGGAAATGGTAAACTGGCGCACACGGATCAGCCCGTGCATTTCACCAGAATCCTCCTTGCGGAAAAGCGTGCTCGTTTCTCCCAAACGCATGGGCAGGTCCCGGTAGGAACGCATGCGGTTCAGAAAGACCTGATACTGGAACGGACACGTCATCGGCCGCATGGCAAAGCATTCCTTGGTCATATCAGCGGGATCGCCAATGACAAACATGCCGTCCAGATAGTGATCCCAGTGCCCGGAAATCTGATACAGCTCGCGCTTGGCCATCAGCGGCGTTTTGGTCAGCAAATAGCCGCGTTTCTGCTCCTCGTCCTCGATCCAGCGCTGCAAAAGCTGAATCACGCGCGCGCCCTTGGGCAAAAGGATGGGCAATCCCTGGCCAATAACGTCAACGGTGGTGAAATACTCCAGCTCGCGCCCCAGCTTGTTGTGGTCGCGCTTGCGCGCTTCCTCCTGCGCCTTCAGATAGTCCTCCAGCGCCGCTTTATCGAAGAAAGCGGTACCGTAAATGCGCTGCAGCATTTTGTTTTTTTCATTGCCGCGCCAATAAGCGCCGGCAACGCTGGTCAGCTTGAAGGCCTTGACCTTGCCGGTGGAAGCCAGATGCGGCCCGGCGCACAAATCCACGAACTCTCCCTGACGGTAGAAAGAAATGACCGCATCCTCGGGCAGATCCTGGATCAGCTCCACTTTGTAGGGTTCGCCCTTTTCCTGCATGAAACGGATGGCCTGCTCGCGCGGCAGCTCAAAGCGCTCAACGCGATCATTTTTTTTAACGATACGCGCCATTTCTTTTTCAATTTCGCGCAAAAAATCGTTGGTGAATGGCTCGGCAACGTCAAAATCGTAATAGAACCCGTTTTCAATGGCGGGGCCGATAGCCAGTTTGGCGTTTGGACGCAGCTTTTTTACGGCTTCGGCCAGCACGTGAGAAGCAGTATGGCGCAGGACGCGCTTGGCCTCATCGTCAGCGAAGGTGAGAAACTCCACCTCGCAGTCATGATCGATGGTTTGCCACAGCTCGGTGATCTGGCCGTCTACGCGCGCGCACAGCGCTTCCTTTTTTAATCCTTGGCTGATCTGGCCGGCCATGTCCATCAAACTCAGCCCCGTTTCAAATTCGCGCTGTTCTCCCCGAAGAGTAATGAGCATAATTATATCCTCCTTGCATTGTTAACCCATAAAATTAAAAAGCATCCGACCCTGTTACAGGGACGAATGCCATCGCGCATCCGCGGTTCCACCCTACTTGTTATAAAACCACTTTCGCAGCGCAGTAACGGGCGCAAACCGCTTTGATCGGACGATGGTACCCCTGCGTTTCCCCTGCAAACGTTTACAGCCGATGACGTTTGCTCTCTTCAGCTTCCGCGCAGCGACATGTTCGCCTTCATTTCAAAGGCAGAACCAGTATATCAGCGCATGCGTTCTTTGTCAATGCTTACTTTTTTGATTTTTCCTGCAAATTCTCATTGATTTTCTCCATGCAGCGGTAGAAAATGTCCAAATCGGCTTCAGAAAGGCCTGAAAGCATCTCCGTATCCACCTGCTGCACAGAAATCAGGCAGCGCGTAAGCTCCTGCGCCCCCCGCTCGGTAATATATACGCGGTTGCACCGCAGGTCTGCCGTATCGGACCGGCGGTGAATCAGACCGGCATGCTCCATGCGCTTAAAAGACGCGGCGACAGAGGCCGGAGTGACGCAGGCGTCATCTGCCATTTGCCGCTGGGAACAGCCCGGGTTTTTCATTACGTAAGACAGCATTTCAGGCTGTCCCAGGTGCATGCCGTTTTTCATAAGCGCCTGCCGCAAAGCCGAACGGCGCAAAACAATCATTTTTTCGCATGCATCGATAATTTTCCTTGATTCCATAGGCGCCGTCCTCATGATACTTAGTCGTTTATCTATTAAACGCTTAAATTATATGTTCATATTCTTTTTTTGTCAAGAACAGCAGGAAAAATGTCTTTGGGCGCGAAGAGATATATGACTACATAAAGGAGCTGAAAAAATGTCTGCTTTTCCGATTGGCGTGATGCTTGAATCATTTCGCAAACCGTTGCTGGAAGCGCTGGATGCGGCTCGGGAGCTTGGCGCGCAGGGCGTCCAGGCTTATGCGACGCGCGGCGCGCTGTCGCCTGAAAATATCAGCAACCAGCAGAAAAAAGATTTTGTTTCGCAGCTGCGCGGCCACGGGCTCATACTCTCA
>JAHZHX010000001.1:99618-119367 GCA_019420065.1 Clostridiales bacterium
AGGCTTTGGCAATGCGGAGCTGAATCCGGAGCTGATTGAAAAATCCAAACGTATTCTGGATCTGGCCAAAGAGCTGGGAACGGATGTTGTTACTACGCATATCGGCGTGGTACCGCAGGATCCCGCGCATCCGCGCTATCGCATTATGCAGGATGCGTGCGGCGAGCTGGCACGTTATGCGGATCAGATGGAAGCGCATTTTGCCATTGAAACGGGGCCGGAAACCGCGGAAACGCTGCGCGGCTTTTTGGATGGGCTGCATTCCACGGGCGTGGCGGTCAATCTTGACCCGGCAAATCTGGTCATGGTAACAGGCGACGATCCGGTGCAGGCCGTGCATACGCTGAAAAAATATATTGTGCATACGCATGCCAAGGATGGCCGCAAGCTGTTTGACCGGGATCCGGAAATCATTTACCATGTGATCGCGCCAACGGAACCGGTAACGGATCGTTCCTTCATTGAGGTTCCGCTGGGCGAAGGACAGGTTCCTTTCGCGGCGTATCTGGACGCGCTCAGGGAGATTGGTTATACCGGTTTCCTGACCATCGAACGCGAAGTGGGCGACAATCCGGCACGTGATATTCGTCTGGCTGCCGATTTCTTGCGCAAACTGTTTTAATCACATAAAAAACTCCCGTTTCGCCTCAAAAGCGAAGCGGGAATTTTTATATGGTGCAAAATCATGCCGAGCATGTACGCGGCAAACGAGACAAGGACGGAATTGTCCGGAAAGCCGGAAGCCACTTCGCCGCTGTATTGCAGCGCCGCCGCCCGAATCAAAGGATGATATTCCGACGGCAGATTATCAATCCCCCAGGATGCTCCCTGCGCTTTTGAAAGGAGCAGGCCGGCACGCCGGTAAGCCAGCGCCCGGCAAAGATTCAGGATGGTATAAACGGGTGCGCGCAGAATATCTTCCTGCGCATGCCGAATATCCTCAAGGATGCTGCTCCAATAGGCCTCTGGGGGCACAAAGCCAAAAACCTCCCTGATAGGCATACCGGTCAGCCTGATGCCAAAGCGGCGGATGACGGCAAAATGCGCCGCAAGATCCACATCCTCGCCATGCATAGCCTGACAATACCCGGCAACATCGCGCTGGCAGCGCTGCAAATGCATATTGGAAAAATGCAATTCATAGGGCGTTGGATAGACGAAATGGCGGCAATGCCGCAGCAAAACGACGCTCATTTCCAATCCTTTGGGCGGCGCGGAACGATTGATTTGCAATAGCGCGTGCATGAAAGCCTCCTTTTCCTCTGTGTCCGGGGTTTCCGCAAGCACTACAATAAAGTCAATATCGCTGCGCTCCCAATGAAAACAGCCAAAGGCCAAAGAACCATGCAAATAAACGCCCGTCAGATTATCGGAAAAGCACTGCTTGCATGCCGCTGTGATTCGGGAAAGAATTTCCTGAACGCGTTTCTCCATCAGCGTATCCCTTGCGTAATGATACCGCCGCCAAGGCAGACATTGCCGTCATAAAACACAAGACTTTGTCCAGGCGTTACGGCGCGCTGCGGGACGTCAAAGCGCACAATGGCGTTCTGAGCGTCCATCTCCTGTAAAACAGCTCCCTGATCGAGTTGGCGGTAACGCGTTTTGACGCCGTAATGCGTATGCACGCGGGCCGGAGCGCTGATCCAGGTCAGCTGTTCGATCTGTGCCGCGCGGCAATAAAGCAAAGGATGATCCTCGCCCTGCGCAACAATCAAGCGATTGTTTTTCAAATCCTTGTCAACAACAAAATAGCTGCGGCCATCGCCGTGACCGCCAATACCCAGGCCGCGGCGTTGACCAAGCGTATAAAACATCAGCCCGTCATGACGGCCCACGGTTTCACCCTCAGGCGTTACCATATCGCCGGGCTGCGCGGGCAAATACTGGCTTAAAAACGGCTTAAAATGGCGCTCACCAATAAAACAAATGCCTGTTGAATCCTTTTTTTGCGCAATGGGCAAGCCCGCACCGCAAGCAATTTGGCGTACTTCTGCCTTGGTCATGCCGCCAACGGGAAACAAAGCCTTTTGCAGCTGTCCGGCATGAAGCATGTAGAGGAAATACGACTGCTCTTTGCCGGGATCAATCCCTTTCAGCAGCTGGCCTGCGGCGTTGGTTTGCACAAAATGTCCGGTGGCAATTTTATCCGCCCCCAATTGCATGGCAAAATCCAAAAACGCTTTGAATTTGATTTCACGGTTGCACAAAACGTCAGGGTTGGGGGTACGCCCGGCTTTATATTCATTCAGAAAAAGGGTAAAAACGCGATCCCAATACTCCCGTGCGAAATTGACGGAATAATAAGGAATGTCGATCAATTCGCATACATGCTGCACGTCTTTCCAATCCGCTTCGGAAGTGCATACGCCGTCGTCGTCCTTTTCCTCCCAGTTCTTCATAAAAACGCCCAGCACATCATATCCGGCGCGCTTGAGCAACAGCGCGGAAACGGCGGAGTCAACCCCGCCGGACATGCCAACAACAACTCTCATGATGATACCTCCGCAGTTTTCAGCCGCTCAAACAGCAAAGCCCAAATTTCATTTGTAAGCGTGGTCTTATCCTTGCGCGCATCCACGGTAATGAAACGCTGCGGATTTTGCGCCATCAGCGTATCATAAGCGGCTTCCACGCGCGCATGAAAGGCCGCTTTTTCCTGCTCGATCCGATCAAGCGCAGACGCGCGGCTTCGCCGGGCCAACGCGGTTTCATGATCCAAACGCAGATATACCGTAGCGTTTGGCAGGCAGCCCTGTATGGCGGGCGCATTGATGCGCTGGATCAATTCAACACCCAATTCACGGCCGCCACCCTGGAACGCAACGCTGGAATCAACAAAACGGTCACACAGCACGACCTTGCCTGAACGGATGGCGGGCAGAATCACTTCATTGACATGCTGC
Source organism: Clostridiales bacterium (assembly GCA_019420065.1). GTDB lineage: Bacteria > Bacillota > Clostridia > Christensenellales > Aristaeellaceae > SFMI01. The sequence goes on from JAHZHX010000001.1 coordinate 102,525, forward strand.
GCGCGGGAAGCGGCATAGAGCAGCGCTTCTGTGATGTCGCCCATGCCGGTATTTTTTACGTCCAGCAAAAGCTCGCGGATTTTTTCGGAGATCATGCATCCGCCCGGTTCCCTGGTGCGCACAACCTGATAACCAAATGCGCGTAATTTTTGCTCAACAGCGTCAGCCTGCGTGGTTTTCCCGCAGCCGTCCAGCCCTTCGAAGGTGATAAAATAGCCGTTGCTTTGAGGAACGGAGTCCAGCAGCATCCCGGACAGCTCCTGCACGCTTTGTGCGCAGCGGCAGCTAAGACCGCTGAATTCGTCAGGCTCGCCAAAGCCATAGCCCGCCCCGATGCCTTCGATCCCAGCCGCCTGCGCGCCGGCAATATCGGCGGCGCGATCACCGATCATAACGGCTTTGGGACAAGCGCCTGCCAGCACGCGCTCAATAAGGATTTTTTTATTGGCGCTGTCTCCATCGCCGGTCGGCCCGGCAACAGCGTCGATATACGGCAGCAAATCGTAATACGCAAGTATCCTTTCCGCTGTTGCCTGGGGCTTGCCTGTTGCGACAAACACTTTGCATCCCTGACTGCGCAGCGCCTTGAGCAGCGCGCGGACGCCGGGATAAACGCGGTTTTCCAGCCAGCCGACGCGCTCGTAGCGCTCGCGGTAGAGGGAAACGGCCTGCCTGCATCGCGGCTGCGAAAAACCGCAATAACGCGCAAAGGATTCCGTCAAAGGAGGTCCGATAAATTTGCGCAAAACATCATCTCCGGGGATGCTTTCCCCCATGCGCTCCAGCGCATAACGAACGGAAGCGATGATCCCTTCCGCAGAATCCGTCAGCGTTCCGTCCAGGTCGAAAATGACTGCGTCGTAACGTGGCACTGTATTTCTCTCCTTATTCCTCATTGATTGCAAACAAAAAGACCGCGCCCGGAATTTCCCCGGACGCGGTAGGATTCACTCAGACAGCTGATCGCGTCCGGCCGCTATCAAACCATTCAGGAAAGCAAGCACATTTTCCTCATTGCCGTTGAACACCGTCATACCGATAACGATATCGCTGTTGTCAAGCAGCATGCCGCTGCGAAGGCCGTTTAGCGCATAGGCGGGAATGCCGTACAGCCCCATTTCACCGTTGGGCACGCCCTCTTCGTCAACCTGGGCAACATAGCCGGCCGACAGATCAAGACCATCCACGTCCAGCAAGCCCTGGTCCACATAAGGCTGCAAATCAACAAACACGCCCTGCGCGGCATAAGACTTAAAATCGCTTGAACACAGCAGATACAGGTCGCCTTCAGCTGCCATCAGATAAACGGAAAGCTGCATATTGGCATAATAATCCTCAGTTGAACCGGAAAGCAGCACAGAGGTGACCGTTTCCATGGTCGGAACGGTGCTCTTCCAAATCGGATCGATAAAGGATGCGGCGCTTTCCTCTGTAACGCTGGGGCTTTGAATATACAAATCAATGCGCAGCTCTTCCGGAGAGCGGTAAGCTGTTGTGATATAGAGCAGATTCCAGCAAAATACCGAAGCCAAAACAACGGCAGCATAGTTCCACCAGTGATAGGTCATATGCGTGCGGATACGCGCACGGGTAAGAGGCGTTTTGATTTTCATATTTTGTTCCTTTATGCCGGGGATTTTCTTGGTCAACTGTGGTAAATCTGTGGTAAATTGCCGTTTTTATACCTTCAAATGGCCCGAAAGCCTTTGATTTTCCTATGTTTTTCAATCGCGGGGCTTCATCGTGGGGAACAGCAGAACATCGCGAATGGTCGCGTTGTTTGTCAGCAGCATGACCAAGCGGTCCACACCCATGCCCAGACCGCCGGTAGGCGGCATGCCGATTTCAAGCGCGTTGAGGAAATCCTCATCCACGCCGCAGGCTTCCTCATCTCCCTGCGCCTTGAGCGCCGCCTGGGCTTCAAAACGGGCGCGCTGATCGAGCGGGTCATTCAGCTCGCTGAACGCGTTTGCCAGCTCGCGGCCCAACACGAACAGCTCAAAGCGTTCGGTATAGCCGGGCTTGCTGGGATCGCGCTTGGCCAGGGGCGATATTTCCACGGGGTGTCCGGTCAGGAACGTCGGCTGCACCAGATGCTCTTCCACATATTCATCGAAGAAGAGATTGAGAATATCGCCTTTCCCGTGCCGCTGCTCATACTTAATATGATGCTCCTTGGCCACAGCGCGCGCCTCTTCCAACGTACTGATGGCGTCAAAGTCCACATTGGCATATTTTTTTACAGCGTCAACCATGGAAATGCGCTCAAACGGCTTTTCCAGATCGATGGTTACATCGCCATACTGGATGATGGCCGTGCCGTTCACCTTGCGGCATACGGTGCGGATCATATCCTCAATCAGATCCATCATTCCATGATAGTCGGTATAAGCCTGATATAGCTCAAGCATGGTGAATTCTGGATTATGACGGGTATCCATGCCCTCGTTGCGGAAAACGCGGCCAATCTCGTATACGCGCGGCAGGCCGCCAACAATCAGGCGCTTAAGGTGCAGCTCCAAGGCAATACGCAGATACATATCAATATCCAGCGTATTGTGGTGGGTAATGAACGGGCGGGCGGACGCGCCGCCGGCCTGGGTGTGCAGCACAGGCGTTTCCACTTCCAGGAAGCCGCGCTCATCCATAAAGGCGCGAATGGCGGAAATGATCTGGCTGCGCTTGACGAATGTGTCGCGCACCTCGGGATTGACGATCATATCCAGATAGCGCTGGCGGTAGCGAAGATCCATATCCGTCAGTCCATGGAACTTTTCCGGCAGCGGCTTAAGACATTTTGCCAGCAGGGTCATGCTTTCCACGTGCACGGAGATCTCGCCCGTTTTGGTCTTGAAAGGCTTGCCGGTAACGCCGACCAGATCGCCCAGGTCGTATTTTTTGAAAGCGGCATACGGCTCGTCGCCAACATCGTCGCGGCGAACGTAAATCTGGATTTTGCCCGCGCCGTCCAGAATACGGCCAAAGGAGGCCTTTCCCATGATATGGCGGCCGGTCATACGGCCTGCTATCGACACGGAAACGCCTTCCAAAGCGTCAAAATTATCAATAACGGCTTTGCTGTCGTGCGTTACGTCGTATTTTGTAATCAGGTAAGGATTGGCGCCTTCCTGCATGAGCGCCTGCAGCTTATCGCGGCGGATCTGCTCCTGCTCGCTGAAATCAACGGGCGCGCTCGTCTGCGGATTTTCGGGCATATGCGTATCTCCTCCAAATGCTCTTTGCTGTATTAAGTGCGGGCGATCGAAAGAATCTTCATGCGGATTTCGCCGTCGGGAGCGTCAATGACGGCTACCTCGCCCTTTTTCTTGCCCATCAGCGCAAGGCCCACCGGGCTGTCGGAGGAAATTGCGCCATTCATGGGATCAGACTCATGGGGACCGACGATGCGGTATTCATATTCGTCGTTTTCGCTTTCGTCAAAAATGCGCACCGTGGTGCCCAGATTGACCTTCTCGTTGGTGATTTCATCATCAGATACTACAACGGCGGTGCGGATGGCCGCTTCCAGCTCAACAATCTCGCCTTCCAGACGGGACTGCTCGTTTTTTGCCGCGTCATACTCGGCGTTTTCACTCAGGTCGCCAAAGGAACGGGCAACGGATATCTGTTCCGCGATCTGTGCGCGGCCCGTGCTTTTCAAATACTCCAAACGGTCCTGGAGCGCCTTGAGGCCTTCAGCGGTAATATGATTGTGTTTTGCGATTTCACTCATGGATATGTCCTCCCTGTCAGGAGCGTTTCAACGCGCGATCAGCATTGAAACGCTCAAAAATCTGAATGTCATATTCCTGCCGCAGCGTTTGGCAGCTTTGCGTATCCTTGACCGTCCAAGCGGCAAGAAGCGGACGGAAAACACCGGAAACAAAGCGGTAGGATATATTCGCATCGGTTTCGAAACCGTAGGCGATAAAATCAGGTCTGCTGAGGAAGTCCACCAGCAGATATCCCAGAGCAATACGCCGCAGCTTTTCGGCAAACGGCTGCCCCTTCAGCGGCGGCATGAACGCCAGCTGGCCGCGCACAACATCAGGCGCATTGAGCTTGAACCAGCGCATGGCGAAAGGATCGAAGGATTCCACACAGTAGTCGCCGGAATAGCGCTTCAGCCGCTCATAAACCTGCGGGGCAAGCTCCGGGTTGCGGAAATCCGTCTTCAGTTCAATGATCAACGGCGCCTTGCCGTCCACCAGGGAAAGCGCCTCGTCAAAAGTAGGGATGGCTTCCGAAGATTTGAAAAGCCGCATTTTTTGCAGATCGGCCAGCGGAACATCGCTGACGCGCCGTAAATCGCCGCAGGAGCGCTCAAGCGTTTCGTCATGATGAACAACCAGAATATGGTCCCGCGTTTCGCGCACGTCCAGTTCAATACCGTAACCGGCGCGCACCGCTTTTTCAAAGGCAGCCAGGCTGTTTTCCGGCGCGGCGGTGGTATTGTTGTACAGGCCGCGATGCGCATAGTCGCATTTGGTCAGATGCTGAAGGGAAAACTTGCGATGCAGGATGTTTGGCGCGCTCAGAAAGCAGTACAGCATAAAAAGCAGCGCCGTAACGCCGATGATTTCCAGAATGCCCATTGCGCCATCCCCTTTCAGCCAGCACGACCGGAAAATAAAAATAATTGAACGCTTTATATTATACGATATTTTCCTTATGTTTGCAACCTCAATAAATTTTGCGCATTTCCTGTTTTTTGCAGCGATTCCCCTTGTAATTCGTGGCAGAATTCTGTATAATCACAAAAGGCCGCCAAGCGGTCTTAATATGTTTAATGACGGAGGGATCTTTATGGAAGAAGCGCGTGAACGTACCAATTTTATCTGGGATGCCATTGACCAGGATCTGGAGAGTCAGCGCTATCAGCAGATCCACACCCGTTTTCCGCCCGAGCCCAACGGCTACATGCATATCGGTCATTGCAAGGCGCTGATCATGGATTTTCTGACCGCTGAAAAGTATGGCGGAAAATGCAATCTGCGCTTTGACGATACCAATCCGGCCAAGGAAGATACCGAATTTGTCGAAGCCATCAAGCGCGATATTCACTGGCTGGGCTTTCACTGGACCGGCGGATTGTTTTATGCTTCCGACTATTATGACGAATGCTACGCAATCGCGGAGGATTGGATCAAGCGCGGTCTGGCATATGTGGACGAGCTGTCCCCCGATGAGATGCGCGCCTATCGCGGCACGCTGACCGAGCCGGGCAAGAACAGTCCCTGGCGCGACCGTCCCTGGGAGGAAAGTCTGGATCTGTTCCGCCGTATGCGGGCGGGCGAATTCCCTGAAAAGAGCAAAACCCTGCGCATGAAAATCGACATGGCTTCACCCAACATCGTCATGCGCGACCCGGCCATGTATCGCATCCTTTACAAGGAGCATTGGCGCACGGGCAAAAAGTGGTGCATCTATCCGATGTATGATTTTGCCCATCCCATTGGCGACGCGCTGGAGGGCATCAGCCACAGCATGTGTTCTCTGGAATATGAGATTCATCGCCCGCTGTATGACTGGGTTGTGGAGCATGCCGCCAACATGCTGCCCGCCAAGCCCCGGCAAATCGAGTTTGCTCGTCTGAATATGACGCAGACCGTGATGAGCAAGCGCTATTTGCGCCAGTTGGTAGAAGGCGGCTATGTCCGCGGCTGGGACGATCCCAGAATGCCTACGCTGTCCGCGCTGCGCCGCAGAGGCTATACCGGCGCTGCGATCCGCGACTTTGTGGATCGCATTGGCATAAGCAAGGCGGATTCGGTGGTCGATTACGCCATGCTGGAAGCCTGCGTGCGCGATGATCTTGGCGAAAAGAGCGTCCGCGCAATGGCGGTGCTGCGCCCGCTGAAGGTGATCCTGGACAACTGGGAAGAGGGCAAAACGCTTACCCTGACGATGGAAAACCATCCCGATCATCCCGAAATGGGAACGCACACCGTAAGCTTTGGCCGCGAGCTGTACATTGAGCAGGAGGACTTCATGGAGGTTCCTGCCAAAAAGTTCCAGCGCATGTATCCGGGCTTTGAGGTGCGCCTGAAGGGGGCGTATATTGTCAAGTGCGTGGGCTGCGACAAGGACGCGGAAGGAAACGTAACCTGTGTGCACTGCACCGTGGATATGGACACGCTCAGCGGCACAGAGGGCGGCAATCGCAAAATCAAGGGCAAGGTGCTTCACTGGGTGAACGCGGCGGACTGCGTGCCGTTTGAAGCGCGTCTTTACGAGCCGCTGCTTTCCTCGGACGAAGAGCTGGAAGCCGCTGCCGCCGAGTCTGAAACGGCGGAGCAGGACGCCGAGGAGACTCAGGAGAGCTTACCCGCGAACGCAATGAAAAAGGACTTCATCAGCAAGCTGAATCCAAATAGCCTGACGATATTGACGGGCTATGCGGAACCATTGGTCAAGGACAGCGAGGTGGGCGCCACCTATCAGTTCCTGCGCACAGGCTATTTCTGCAAGGACCCCGATTCGACTGAAGAAATGCCCGTCTTTAACCGCACGGTAGAGCTGAAGGCAGCCTTCACGGCGGGGAAGAAGTAAGCAGAATACTTTCACCATAGCAGAGAAAAAGGAGAACTCTCAATGAATCAAGAGGTTCGTACCCGTTTTGCGCCTTCGCCGACCGGCTTTATGCATCTGGGCGGTTTGCGCACGGCGCTGTATAACTACCTGTTTGCCAAGAAAATGGGCGGAAAATTCATCCTGCGCATTGAGGATACCGACCAGGAGCGCTTCGTGGAGGGCGCGACGGACGTGATCTACGACACGCTGCGCGGCTGCGGCATCAACTGGGATGAAGGCCCGGATATTGGCGGCGCTTATGGCCCTTACGTTCAGTCCGAGCGCAAGGAAATGTATCTGCCCTATGCCCGGCAGCTGGTTGAAAAGGGCGCGGCCTACTACTGCTTCTGTACCAAGGAGGAGCTGGACGAGCGCCGCGCCGCCTGCGAGGCCAAGGGCGAAACCTTCAAGTATGACAAGCACTGCATGCAGCTGAGCCGCGAGGAGGTACAGGCAAAGCTGGATGCAGGGATCCCCTATGTGATTCGCCTCAACGCGCCCACAACGGGTGAATCAACGTACGACGACGTGGTGTTTGGCCGGCTGACCTTTCCCAACAACACGCTGGACGACATGGTGCTCATCAAGCAGGACGGCATGCCCACCTACAACTTTGCCAACGTGATCGACGATCATTTGATGGGCATTACGCATGTGATGCGCGGCATGGAATACCTTTCCTCTACCCCGAAATACAATCTTCTCTACAACGCTTTTGGCTGGGAGATTCCCCAGTATGTCCACCTGACCACCGTGATGCGCGACAGCCAGCACAAGCTTTCCAAGCGTGACGGCGACGCCTATTACAGCGATTACATCGAAAAGGGATATCTTACCGAGGCGCTGATTAACTATTTGGCGCTGGTTGGATGGAATCCGGGTGACGAGCGCGAATTTTTCACCATGGACGAGCTGGTCCAGGCGTTCGATATCCATCGTTTGAACAACGCTCCCGGCATTTTTGACGCCGATAAGCTTACGTGGTTCAACGCTGAGTATATCCGCAAAATGCCCTTTGAACGCTATCTGGAAATGGTCACGCCCTGGTTCGACCAGGCGCTGGCAGGCTGCAGCATCGATTACAGGCGTTTGGCGGAGCTGATGCAGGGCCGCACGGAGGTGTTCAACCGCGTTCCGGCAATGGTCGCTTTCCTCAAAGAGATGCCGGAATACGATCTTTCGCTGTATAATAACAAGAAGATGAAGACCGACCCCGTCGTTGCACGCGAAGCGCTCAAAATGGTGCAGCCCGTGCTTGAGGGGATTACCGACTGGCAGGAAAGCGTGATCCATGATACGGTGATGAGCGCCATTGCCGCTTCCGGGAAAAAGAACGGCGCAGTGCTTTGGCCGCTGCGCATTGCCATCAGCGGCTTGTCTTCCACGCCTGGCGGCGCGTTTGAAATTGCCTATCTGCTGGGCCGTGACGAAACGCTGCGCCGCTTGCAGGCAGCCATTGAAAAGCTGCAGGCAAACACTTGATTTTTGTATTTTTTCTGTTATAATAGTGCCAGAAGAAGCATAATTCTGAAGGAGGTAGTTGCTATGAAATCCATCCCGATCAAACTGAGCTTTGCCGAAGAGGTAAAGACCTTTGTGAACATTGTCAACCGTTATCCCTTCGACATGGATCTGCGTGCCGGTCGCCACGTGGTTGACGCCAAGTCCATTCTGGGGATCTTCTCCCTGGATCTGAGCCGCCCGATTTCGCTCGAAGTGTATACGGATGAGTGCGACGAACTGGAGCGCGATATTGCGCAGTTCAAGATCTGACATCTCTGCCCTCCCCCTCGCATATGGATACGCGGGGGGATTTTTTTATGCGATTGAACGGTTTTTTCCCGCCGGAGGCGACGTCGGATACGCTGCGCATTGTGCTCACCGGACGCGAGCGGCTTCTGATTGAGCGCCATTACGGCATTATTTCCTACAGCGAAGATAAGGTCTATGTACGTCTGAAAAACGGCTATCTAACCATCAGCGGCGAAAACCTTTTGCTTAGTCAATATGGAATGGATGAATTATGCATTGCCGGGCATGTGAAAGGAATGGAATTTTCGCCATGATGCTTAAAAAAGGATACAGAATCAGCGGCATGGGGCTGGAACGCTTGCTGGAAACGCTGAAAAAGCAAGGCGTCCATCTTTATGATGTGAAGCGGACGGCCGCGCGGTCGCTTGAAATATACGCCTCATTTCAGCAAAGCGCGCAGGTGGCGGAAACGGCGGCGCAGCTGGGCTTTGAAATTGAGGAACTTCCTGCGCGCGGCGCGGCGAAGCGCCTTGAGAAGCTTAAGCAGCGCAGACTGCTGCCTGTTTTTTCGCTTATCATGTGCGCTGCGCTTTTAAGCATGCTGCGTTTCGTGTGGCACATTGAAATCAGCGGCGCCGGCATCTATTCGGGCGAGGTGCGCAGCTTTTTGGCAGAGCAGCATATTGCCCCGGGCATCCCCAAAAGCGCCGTGGATATACAGGCGCTGTGCGACGCTTTGCTGTACCGGCTGCCGCGCGTTACATGGGTTCGGGCAGAAATGCGCGGCCTGACGCTGCATGTGGACATTACCCAGGGAACGCCGCTGCCCGCGCTCGAATCTGACGACGGCAGCGGCAGCATCATAGCCGTTCGTGATGGCGTCGTTGATGAGATCCGCGTATACTCCGGGACGGCGGCAGTAAAGGTCGGAGATACCGTTCGCGCTGGGGATGTGCTGATCTACGGCTGGGAGCGCGGAAGCAATGAAGCGCAGGTTCCCGTGCGTGCGCGGGGCGTTGTGCGCGCGCGCATATGGTATCGCGCGCAGGCAACAGCACCGCTTACGGAAACGCTCAGTATCCCCACCGGAAATACCGTCCAAAGGCAAAGGATCGTCAGCCCGTGGTTTGCTTACAGCGAAGCGTCTCCCGACTATTTGACCAGCGACTGTGAAACGCAGCGCATGCCAATCGGCGGCGTATGGCTGCCTGTTTGGCGGGAAATCAATACATACACGGAGGTGGCGCTGGAAAAAAGCACGCGCGATCTGCAGGCGGCGCAGGCGGAAGCCGGCACGCTTGCCATGCGCCGCGTCCTGCGTTTGTGCGGAGAAAATGATGAAATGATTGACAAATGGCTGGATTATAGTATGATAGATGGGGAAACTATTTTGGCTTCCGCCACGATGGAGGTTATCACGGAGGCCGGGCAGTTTCTTGCTGAATCATCCAAATAGGAGCTAATGTACATTGCTGTTATCATTAGAAAGCATCGAGGCATATCAAAAGCTTTTCGGCCTGAACGACCGCAACCTTGCCGTGCTGGAAGAGGAGCTTGGCGTAACATCGCTTCTGCGTGGCCAGGAGCTGCGCCTGAACGGCGATCGTGAAAACGTTGAAATCGCGGAAACGGTGATTGAGCGTCTTCTCCCGCTGCTCGCAAAGGGCGAAAATATCGATCCGCTGCGTATTCGCTATGCCGTCAGTTTGGCCAAGGAAGGCAACGCCGGAAGGCTGGAGGAGCTTGCCAGCGCAGATATCGTGGCATTTACGCACCGCGGCCGGCCGATCCGCTGCAAAACCCTGGGCCAGCGCGCCTATGTGGAGGCGGTGCGCGCGCATGAGCTGACGCTTTCCGTCGGCCCTGCCGGTACGGGCAAGACCTACCTTGCCATGGCTTTGGCCGTTGTCGCCTTGAAAAACAAAGAGATTGAGCGTATCGTGCTGACGCGCCCTGCCGTCGAGGCGGGTGAAAAGCTGGGATTTCTTCCCGGCGACATGACGCAGAAGGTAGATCCCTATCTGCGCCCCCTTTACGATGCGCTCTACGATATGATGGGAACCGATTCTTATCAAAAACTGGTCGAACGCGGCACACTTGAAGTGGCGCCGCTGGCTTTCATGCGCGGCCGCACGCTGAACGACGCCTTTATCATCCTGGACGAAGCGCAGAATACCACCCCGGAACAGATGAAAATGTTTCTTACGCGCATCGGCTGCAATTCGCGCTGCGTGGTGACCGGCGATATTTCGCAAACCGATCTGCCGCGCGATAAAAAGAGCGGTCTGGCCGAAGCAATGGAAGTGCTGCGCAATGTAAGCGGCGTCGCTGTCGTCGAGCTGTCGGCACGGGATGTGGTGCGTCATGAATTGGTGCAGCGCATTGTCCGCGCTTACGAAACTTATGAGAAAAATGGAGCAAACAAATGAGCGCTTTTTCCTGGAGCTTATGGCGGGGGCGGCTGAAGCAGCTGCGCATTCACGCGCGGGCGTTATTTATTCGTTTTAAGAACGCCCTTTTTTCCTTGCGTACGCTTATCAGCATATGCGGCATCGCGCTGATGCTGCTGATCTTTACCGTGGCCATTGTGCCCGTGCGCTATGATATTTCCGTGGGCATGGTGCCAACGCATACGATCACAGCCAACCGCGACGTGGTGGACGAGATTACGACCGAGGCGCTGCGCAACGAAGCCGCGCAGAAGGTACAGCCCAAGTATTATTATGCCGAAGGTATTTCGGACAGCGTTTTGGCAAATTTCGATCAGATTTTTACCCAGCTGGACGCTGCCATTCAATACAGCAATACGCTGGAGGATCACAGCCCTTCGCGCCGGTATACGGCTGAGGAGCTGGAATATGCGCGCAGCATCATTACGGAAATCGATTTTCTTGATTATCAGCTGCGCACGCTGCTGAACACGACCCGCGAGGATTTGCTGTCGCTCTATACCACCCTGAGCGCGGCGCTTCAGAATACCCTTTCCGGCAATATTGCCGAGGGGGCGGAGGAGCAGGCCATTGACAGCATCATGAAAATCGTTGGCTATCGCGTTGATACCAGCCTTTTGCAGAACGTGGTGCAGCCCGTGCTGCGCGCTGTGGTACGGCCCAATATGATTATCGACCAGGAGGAAACGGCAAAAGCACGCCAGGCTGCGCGTGAAAGCATAGAGCCAGTGCTTTACAAGCAGGGACAGAATATTGTCGTTAAAGGCGAAGGCCGCGTTGAGCGTTATCAGTACGATATGCTCTCCAACCTGGGGCTCCTCAATAACAGCAGCAGCGACAGCAGCATCTATTGGGGCGCGGCCCTGATGGTGTTCCTGATCATGACCATTTCTATGGTGCTGCTTCGTCTGACCGACAAAGAAACCGCGCAGAGCTATAAAAGGCTGCTGCTCCTGTTTACCGTAACCAGCTTTACGTTGATCTGCTGCATCCTGGCGCGCATGGTCAATATTTATCTGGCGCCGGTCGTCGCGTGCGCGATGTTGCTTTCAACCATGATCGGCATTCAGGCAAGCGTTATTTTCAATGTTTCGTTGGCGCTGCTGGTCAGCGCCCTGGCGGCCGGCGGCAGCGCGGCCTATACCAGCGAAATGGTGCAGATCCTGGCCTGCACGCTGTGCTCCGGCACCTTGGCCGCGGCGCTGCTTTACCGTCGCGGCAGCCGTCTGCGTATCATTATGGCGGGGCTTGCCGCCGGGATGTGCAATTTTTTAGTGATGCTGTCCCTGGGGCTGATGACCAGCAGTACCAAAGCTGTTATCATTGAAAACGCGCTTTGGTGCATGGGCGGCGCGCTGCTTTCCGGCGCCCTGTGTCTTGCCGTGCAGCCGCTGCTGGAAGCGATTTTCAACCTGGCAACGCCAAACAAGCTGATGGAATTAAGCAATCCCAACCATCCTCTGCTGCGCCGTCTGCTGTTGGAAGCGCCCGGCACGTATCATCACTCGATTGTCGTGGCAAATTTGGCGGAAGCCGCCGCCGAAGCCATTGGCGCCAATCCCCTGCTTGCCCGCGTCGGCGGTTACTACCATGACGTTGGCAAGCTGCGCCGACCGCAGTTTTTCAAGGAAAACCAGTTGGGCAGCGATAACAAGCTGGATGAGACCGATCCTTATACGGCGGCGCAAATCGTCATTTCCCATACGCGCGACGGCGTTGTGCTGGCGCACAATTATCATCTGCCGCGCGAAGTGATAACGATCATTGCCGAGCATCACGGCAATACGCCGGTCATGTATTTTTACTCAATGGCGGTCAAAAACGCGGACGGCGCGCCGGTGGATGCGGCAAATTTCCGCTATGAAGCTAACCCGCCCTCTACCAAAGAAGGGGCCATCGTTCTGCTGTGCGATACGATCGAGGCGGCTGTACGCTCGATGCACAATCCAACTCCCAGCACAATCGAGGAGTTCATCGTCAAGCTGATTCGGGGAAAATTGCAGGATGGGCAGCTTTCCAACAGCCCTTTGACCCTGCGGGATATTGACGCGATTTGTCACGCCAGCGCCACCGTTCTCAACGGCGTTTTCCACGAGCGCATTGAATACCCTGATCCGCCGGCGCATATCGCGCCGCCCAAAGAGCATGCTTCATCCGCGCCTGTAGTAACGAATGAAGAGCTGACAAAGCCGTGGGACGGCATCAGCGAGGAGAAGGAGAGCACGCCCAAAGCAGCCGAAACGGGAAACGATAATAACGCGGCTGAAATCAGTGAAAATATTCAGCCCATTCTGGTTGATCCCAGCCAGTTTGAATCCGAAAAGCCCTTGCCCGTGGTGGATATTCCTATGCCCAGCACACCGCTTTCCATTGAAGAGGTGCTTGAACGCGACCAGACTAAAATGTCGGCTCCGGAAACGGCTGACGAGCCGGAGCAGCCTGTCGCCGCGGAAAACGGGGAGGATGCGCAATGAGCAGTCTGCCTGCATTCCATTTTGAATTCGAGTGCGAAGCTGCGCTGCCTTTCCGGGCGGAAGCGGCGCTTCAAAGAGTCGCGTCCTGCTGCCTGGCAGCGGAAGGGATTCAGCGTCCATGCTCCGCCTATTTGCTGACGACGGACGATGCGCGTATTCAAAAAATTAACGCCGAGCAGCGCGGCGTTGACCGGGCAACGGACGTACTTTCCTTCCCGGCCGCGCCGTTTTCTCCCCGCCGCACCGCGGGACAGGCTCAGAAGGCGCTTTTGCGGGAGTGGGATCCGGAAACAAGAACCTGCAATCTGGGCGATGTTATCATTTCGATGGAGCATGTATATGAACAGGCGCAGGAGTATGGTCATACGGCGCTGCGCGAGCTGTGCTATCTGACCGCCCATGCGCTGTTCCACCTTATGGGATATGATCATATGAATGAAATCGATAAGGAGCAAATGCGAAAAATGGAGGAAAAAGCACTGAATATGGCCGGAATTTCCCGCGTGCCTGATGATGAGCTGGTTGCGAAAGCAAAGGAAGCAATGCAGTTTTCCTATTCTCCGTATTCTCATTTCAAGGTAGGCGCTTGCCTGCTTGCAGAGGATGGACGCATGTTTACCGGCTGCAATATTGAAAACGCCTCTTACGGCGCAACCAACTGTGCCGAGCGCACCGCGCTGTTCAAGGCGGTCAGCGAGGGGGCGCGCGCTTTTACGGCGATCGCCATTGCGGCGGAAAAAGCGTTGGCCTGGCCCTGCGGCGTTTGCCGTCAGGCGCTTAACGAATTCGCGCCGCATCTGCGCATTATCGTCTGCTGCGGGGACAAGCGTGAGGAAGCCGCGCTGGACCAGCTGCTGCCCCACTCTTTTGGCCCCGATAACGGCACCAATGATTACCTCGGAAAGGAATAAACATTATCATGAACACTGATTTCCGTTCTGGATTTATCGCCATTGTCGGGCGGCCCAATGTGGGCAAGTCCACGCTGATGAACGCCATGGTTGGCGAAAAGGTAGCGATTGTTTCCAACCGCCCGCAGACGACGCGCAACCGTCTGATGGGCATTGTGTGCGGCGAAAACTATCAAATGATTTTTGTCGATACCCCAGGCATCCATAAGCCGCGCACGCAGCTGGGCGCGTTCATGATGCAGGCGGTACAGGAAGGCATGGAAGGCATCGACGCCCTGCTGGTGCTGCTGGACGTAACGGCCGTCGGCCCCACCGACCGTCAGATTGCCGAAGATATGGCAAAAAAGAAGCTGCCGGTGATCCTGGTACTGAACAAGATTGACCTTGTGGAGCCGCAGTCGCTCTTGCGCATCATTGATATGTTCAAGGATGCGGGCTTTGCCGCCATTCTGCCCCTCAGCGCAAAGACCGGCGAAGGACTGGATACGCTGCGGCAGGAGATTTTAAGCCGTCTGCCCGCAGGCCCCAAGTATTTTCCGGACGATATGATTACCGACCAGCCCGAACGCGTTCTGTGCGCGGAACTGATCCGGGAAAAGGCGCTTTTGCATCTGCGCGAGGAAGTGCCGCATGGCATTGGCGTGGAGATCCTGGGCATGCAGAAAAAAAGCGAACAGCTGATGGAAATCCACGCCGACATCTATTGCGAGCGCGAGTCGCATAAGGCCATTATCATTGGCAAGCGCGGCGCCATGCTGTCGCTGATCGGACGCGAAGCACGCGCTGATATTGAATCGCTTTTGGGAATGCATGTTAATTTGCAGCTATGGGTCAAGGTGCGCCCTGAATGGCGCAATTCTCTTGCCGACCTGCGCACCCTGGGCTATGACAATCGTGAATGACCGCATGAAGCTGCTTTTCAAAAGGCTTTGTAAAATGGATTTTACACCGCTGCTGCTGATTTGGGCAACGGCAGTGTTTTATGCATTTTTTTGCGGATATTTGCAGCTGAGTGCTGTCGGCACTTCGGCCTATTCAACCTATACCTTGCAGGCGCTGGCGTGGCGAAAAGGTCAGATTGCTTTGGGTCAGGACTATCCCTGGCTGGAGCTTGCCGTATATCAGGGAGACTGGTATGTCTCCTTTCCCCCGGTTCCGAGCATTCCTTTATATCTGCTGACATTTTTCTGCGGCGCGCAAACGCCTGACCATTTGCTGGTCAAATGCTATGTGCTGACGGGCTGCCTTGCCTGCTATCATCTGCTGCGCAAGGCCGGATATGACAAGCCTGGGGCTGCCGGGCTATCGCTGCTGTGCAGCTTCGCTTCCTGCCTGCTGTGTCTGACCACCGAGGGCGCAGTCTGGTATCAGGCGCAGACATTGGCCTTTGCCCTGTCCATGCTGGCGCTTATGCTGATGTATGGTGGGCATACCACGCCATCGCTCTTTTTATATGCGCTTGCCGTAGGGTGCCGTCCGTTCAACGCGCTGCTGGGATTTGTTTTGTTTGCCCTGTATTTTGAACGCAGGCAGGGGGCTTCTCCGCGCGCAATGCTGCTTGGCGCGCTGCCGGGAATCATGCTGGGGCTTTGCATTGCCTGCGCGTATGGCTGGTATAATTATATCCGATTCGGAAACATTTTTGAATTCGGCCATAATTACCTGCCGGAATTTTCTACTCAAGGCGGCAAGCAGTTTGCGCTCTCGCATGTGATAAAAAATATACAAACTTTCATTCTTGGCATGCCTTTTTCGAAAACGGCTCAGGGATGGACGCTGAACCGCTTTGGCTTTTCCTTCCTGCTTGCTTGTCCGGTGTTTGCGCTGATGCTCCTCTGGATCGCTTGGGACATTCCGCGCCGCCGTTTTTCGGTAATAAAGGGCGTTATTGCCGCATGCATGCTGACGCAGCTGTTTCTGCTGCTTCTGCACCGTACCTTCGGCGGCTATCAGTTTGGCGCGCGGTATACCTGCGACCTGCTTCCCTATGCGGCCGCCTATGCCGCCATGCCCGGCCACGCGCGCCGTATCCATGGGACCGAGATAGCGGCGCTGATTTTTGCCGGTGCTTTTTCGGTCTACGGCGCCGCGGCGATGCTCCTGTAATTTGATTGTTTTCCGAACAATTTTGCTTGCATTCTTCCAAATGTTTGTCTATAATAGAGACATCAATCTGAGGAGGCGATGTGAACTTGGCGGAATATGCGGTTGAATTGCGGGGACTAAGCAAACGCTTCGGCTCGGTGATTGCAAATGACGGCATCAATCTGAACGTTCGCAAAGGCGAAATTCTTGCCCTGCTTGGCGAAAATGGCTCCGGCAAAACGACGCTGATGAACATGCTTTCCGGAATTTATCAGCCGGACGGCGGCGAGATATATCTGAATGGCAAAAAAACGCATATCCGTTCGCCTCAGGAAGCCATTTCTTTAGGGATCGGAATGATCCACCAGCATTTCAAGTTGGTAGATATTTTTACCGCGCGGCAAAATATTCTGCTGGGGGCGGGCGGCAAACTCAAAAATGCTCCGGAAGCGCTGTGCCGTCAATTCGGTTTTCATATCGATCTTGAGAAAAAAATCTATAATATGTCCGTCAGCGAAAAGCAGACGGTTGAAATTATCAAGGTGCTTTCCCGCGGCGCGGACGCGCTGATTCTGGACGAGCCTACCGCCGTGCTTAC
>JAHZHX010000010.1 GCA_019420065.1 Clostridiales bacterium
TCCCCAAAGCGTTGTGCATTCCATGGTGCAGTTCGGGGATGGGGCGGTGCTGGCACAGTTGGGGGCGCCGGATATGCGCGTGCCCATTGCCTATGCCATGGCGTATCCGCGGCGGATCGCAACGGCTGCGCCAACGCTTGATTTTACGCGCCTGAGCCAATGCACGTTTGCGCCGGTGGACGATAAACGTTTCCCGGCGGTGTCCATGGCCTACGAAGCGCTGCGGGAGGGCGGCGCGGCGGCGTGCATGCTGAACGCTGCCAATGAGGAAGCAAACGCCTGCTTCCGCGCCGGAAGGATTGCCTTTACACAGATTGCCGATACGGTGCGTGAAACGCTCTCATGCATAGGAAGGCGCAGCGCACATACCATAGAAGAGGTGTATGAAGCCGACGCCTTGGCGCGCGCAGAGGCGCATCGCGTGATGCAAAAATTCTGATCGGGAGAGAAAAATGAGCTCAATTCTGTATATTTTGCTGGCATTGCTTTTGCTGGGGATCATGGTAACGGTGCATGAGCTGGGGCATTTTTGCGCGGCGCGCGCCTGCGGCATTGCCGTACAGGCGTTTGCCGTTGGCTTTGGTCCCAAGCTTGTAAGCTGGAAAGGCAAAAAGAGCGGCACCGAATACTCGATCCCTTTGATTCCCTGCGGCGGCTTTTGCGCTTTTTATGGCGAAGACGATACGCAGGGACAGGAGGCAAAAGAGGATCCCCGCTCGATGATGCTGCAGCCTGCCTGGAAGCGGCTGATTACCATTGCTTCCGGCCCCTTGATGAACTTTGTGCTGGCGTTTGTGGTGGCGCTTTGCTTCTTCTTTGGCTATGGTCTTCCCTATGCGGGGGAGAACAGCCGCACGGTGGTCGTATCTACCGAAGCCGGCTCTCCGGCGGAAAAGGCGGGGCTTGCGCAGGGCGACGTTATTACCGGGGTGGACGGACAGCGTGTGAATGGAAATCTGGTAGAACTGATTGGCGCCTGGCAAGGGAACGAGCCAATCAAACTGACCGTTCAGCGTGGGGATGAGGCGCTGTCCCTCTTCCTTGCGCCGGAATACAATGCGCGGGAAAACCGGTATATGATCGGCATTACGATGAATATCATGGTCGATACCGTGTGGCAGCGGGCAGGTTTTGGCGACACGGTTTCACATACATGGAACGTATGCGTGTCGGCGGGTACGGCGATTTTGGACGCGCTGGGCAAGCTGGTGTCCAAGGGCGAAGGCGTGGATCAGATGAGCGGCCCAGTGGGTGTAATCAGCATGATTGCGGAGCAGACGCGGGAATACAAGCTCATGGGCTATCTGAATGTGCTGATCATGATTTCTATCAACCTGGGTCTGGTAAACCTTTTGCCCATTCCCGGTTTGGACGGCTGCCGTATTCTTTTCGTATTGTTTGAAATGATTTTCCGTCGCCCGGTCAACCGCCGGGTCGAGGCGTATATCCATCTTGCGGGCTATGTGTTCCTGCTGGGGGTCATGCTGTACTTTACCTTCCATGATGTACTGAATATCTTTCATTAAAAGAGAGAGGTGTTTACGGTGAAAACACGGGCGATGAAGGTTGGCGCCCTGCCGCTTGGCGGCGGCGCGCCGATTTCGGTACAGTCCATGACCAATACCGATACGCGCGATGTGGAAAAAACGCTGGCTCAGATCCGCGAGCTGGCTGCGGCCGGGTGCGATATTGTGCGCATATCGGTGTATGACGAGGAGTGCGTGCGCGCAGTGCGCACCCTGACAGACAAAAGCCCCATTCCGCTGGTGGCGGATATTCATTTTGATTACCGCCTGGCCATTGGCGCGATCGAAAACGGCATTGCCAAGCTGCGCATCAACCCCGGCAATATCGGCGGTCAGGAGCGTGTGCGGCGCGTGGCGGACTGCGCCAGGGTGCATCATGTGCCCATTCGCATTGGTGTGAATACCGGGTCTCTGGAGCGCGATGTCGTGGAACGCGACGGAGGCGCCACAGCGAGGGGGATGGTGGACAGCGCGCTGCGCCATGCCCGGATGCTGGAGGAGGCGCATTTTGACGATATCGTTTTGTCGCTGAAAAGCAGCGATGTGCGCATGACGGTGGAAGCTTACCGCATGGCGGCGCAGACGTGCGATTATCCGCTGCATGTGGGGGTCACGGAAGCCGGCCTCCCCGGACAGGGCAATATCAAATCGGCTATCGGGATCGGCGCGCTGCTGTTGGACGGTATTGGCGATACCATCCGTGTGTCGCTGACCGGTTCGCCCGTACCGGAGGCGCAGGCGGCGATCGATATTCTGCGCGCGGTGGGCTTGCGCGGCGGCGCGCGGTTTGTTTCCTGTCCTACCTGCGGCCGCACGCGCGTCGATGTGCCCGCAATCGCCGCGGCGGTGGCTGACGCTTTCCGTGATTGTCCGAAGAATGTGACGATTGCCGTGATGGGCTGCGTGGTCAACGGTCCCGGCGAGGCGCGGGACGCCGACGTGGCCTTCTGCGGCGGCGACGGCTGCGGCGCGCTGTATGTCAAGGGGCAGTATGTACGTAAGCTGACGGGGGATCTGGCGGCGGAGTTTATTGCCGCGGCACGGAAAATCATCGATGAGCTATGAAGAACTGATTGAAAAAATCAAAAAAGCAGCGCCGGAGCTTCAGGAAGGCTTGACCATTGACCGCGTGATCTACAAGCGCGGCAGCGGTCATGCCTATTTTTACTTGCTGAGCGATCAGGTGGCGGGCGATAAGGAATACCTGGCGGTGCAAAAAGTGCTGCGCGCTGCCTTTCCGGGGGTCAGGCTGTCGCTGCGCATTGCCAGTCCGGGCGCAGGGGAAGCGTTCCTGGCCGAGCCGCAGCGCTTTGCTCATGTGATCAACCAGATACTGCTGCGCGAGCATCCGGCAGTTTCGGCCTGGGAATATGATATGCGCTACGTGGCGGAGGACGGCCGCATCGTATTGGAGCTTCCGGATGATTTTTCGATGCGTTATCTCAAGGAGCGCGGGCTGCTGGATAAAATCAACACGGCAATTTATGATATTTTTTGCGTGCGTACCGAGGTGACGTGCCGGGTGACGGGCGTGCGCGAGGAGACCAACGCCCGGCTGGAGCGCGAGCGGCGCGCCGAGCAGGCCTTGCTGGAGCAGCGTCGGGAACTGGCGCGCAAGCATGAGGAGGAACTGAAAAAACGCCGGGAAGCGGCGGAGGAGAAAAAGCGCCGCCTGATCCGCGGCCGTCCGATCCTGGAAAAGCCGGTATCCATTCGCGAACTGAACAACGATTCGGGCGAGGTGGTGATCGCCGGCAAACGTCTGGATTATGAGGAGAAGGAGATCAGCCAGGGCGAAATGCTGCTGGTGACCTTTAACGTAACCGATTACACCGGCACCATGAAGTGCAAAATGTTTTTGCGCTATCGGCCCAAAGCGCCCAAGGACGCGCAGGAGGAACAGCCGCCAATTACCGACGAGCAGCGCGCCGCCGTGCAGGATGTGGTCAAGCGCCTGAAGGACTGCGACGGCGTAATGGTCAAAGGCGATTGCCGGTATGACAGCTTTGCCCACGAATGTACCATGATGGTTTCCAGCGTGGTGAAGTATGATCTGCCGCAGCGCGTGGACAACGCGGAGGAAAAGCGTATCGAGCTGCACCTGCATACGCAGATGAGCAGCATGGACGCGGTGGCTTCGGCTTCGGCGCTGATCGCCCGCGCGGCCTCCTGGGGGCATCCGGCCATTGCCGTGACCGACCATGGCGTGGTGCAGGCGTATCCCGAGGCATTCGGCGCGGCCAAGAAAAACGGCATTAAGCTGATTCCCGGCGTGGAAGGATATTTGACCGACGAGGATCAGATCGTGCGCAGCGAGGCGGAGGATTCCAGGCCGCTGAGTACCCCCATTGTGGTGCTGGACTTTGAAACCACAGGCCTGGATACGCGCAACGACCGCATCATTGAAATCGGCGCGGTGCGGCTGGCGGCGGGACGAATCGTGGATGATTTGTCCATCCTGGTCAATCCCGGGATGCTGCTCAAACCCAAAATCGTGGAGATCACCGGCATTACTGACCAAATGCTGCGCGATCAGCCCGGAATTACCGAGGTCATGCCAAAGCTGCTGGACTTTATCGGCGACTGCCCGATCGCGGCGCATAATGCTGATTTTGACTATGCCATTTTGCAAAGCGAGCTTAGGCGGCAGGGGATTGAGCGGGAATATACCGTGATTGATACTCTGGCTTATGCGCGCAAGCTTTATCCTGAGCTGAAATCGCATCGTCTGGGCGCGGTATGCAAGCGGCTGGGCGTATCGCTCAAGAACGCGCACCGCGCCGTGCATGACGCGACAGCCACGGCCAGATGCCTGCAGCAAATGCTGGAGGAGACCGAAAAGCGCGGCGCGAAACAGTTGGAGGATGTGAACGGCGCAGTCTCCGGCTATACGCTGGGCAGCAGTTATCACATTGTGCTGCTGGCCGCTACGCAGAAGGGGCTGCAAAACATCAATCATCTGGTGTCGGACGGGCATCTGAAGTATTTTCGCCGCCGTCCTCACATGCCGCGCGCCAATATACAGAAGTACCGCGAGGGCATCATTGTCGGCTCCGCCTGCGAGGCGGGCGAGCTGTTCCGGGCCGTGCTGGAAGGCGCGGATGAGAAAAAACTGTCGCGCATTGCCAGATTTTATGATTATCTGGAGATCCAGCCCATTGGCAACAATGAATTTCTTCTGCGCGAGGGGCGCGTAAAGGATGTGGAAGAGCTGCGGGAGATGAACCGCACCATCGTGCGGCTGGGCGAAAAGCTGGGCTTGCCGGTGGTAGCCACGGGCGACGTGCATTATCTCGATCCGCAGGACGGCGTGTTCCGCGCGATCCTGCAGGACGGCATGGGCTTTGACGACTGCGACAACCAGCCGCCGCTGTATTTGAAAACCACTGAGGAAATGCTGGAGGAATTCAGCTACCTGGGCGCGGAGAAGGCGCGCGAGGTCGTAATCGATAATCCGCGCAAGATCATGGAGCGGGTGGGCGATATCACGCTTTTCCCCAAGCATCCGGAGGGGAAAACGACATTCTCGCCCGTGTGGGACTACGCGGCGGACGACATCAAGGGCATGGTGGAAAAAACGTCGCATGAGATGTATGGTGATGTTTTGCCTGAAATCGTGGAAAAGCGTCTGGAAAAGGAGCTGAACTCCATTATCGGCTATGGCTATGCCACACTGTATGACATCGCCAGCAAGCTGGTGCGCAAATCGCTGGCGGATGGGTATCTGGTGGGCAGCCGCGGATCGGTTGGCTCCTCGCTGGTGGCAACGATGTGCGGCATCACCGAGGTGAACGCCCTGCCGCCGCATTATCGCTGCAAGCATTGCCGCAAGGCCTGGTTTGATATTCCGGAGGGATACACCCTGGGCGTTGATCTGCCGGATAAAAACTGTCCCCAATGCGGAGAAGCGCTGATAAAGGACGGATATGATATTCCCTTTGAGGTGTTCCTGGGCTTCAAGGGCGACAAGGTGCCCGATATCGACCTGAACTTTTCCGGCGAGTACCAGCCGCGCGCGCATGCCTATATTGAGGAACTGTTTGGAACGGGCTTTGTGTACCGCGCCGGAACGATCGGCACGCTGGCGGACAAAACGGCGTATGGCTTTGTGCTCAAATATCTGGAAAAACGGGGGATTGTGGCGACGGAAGCCGAAAAAAACCGTCTCGTTGCCGGATGCGTGGGGGTTAAGCGCACAACAGGACAGCATCCGGGCGGTATTGTGGTGCTTCCGAAAGCATATGACATTTGCCAGTTCACCGCCATTCAGCATCCGGCAGACGATACGGGTACGGATATTATTACAACGCACTATGACTTTAACTCCATGCACGACATCCTGGTCAAGCTTGACTGTCTGGGACACGATGATCCGACCATGATGCATATGCTGGAGCGCATTACCGGCGTAAATTACAAAAGCATTCCCCTGGACGATAAAAAGGTGATGTCGCTCTTTACTTCGCCCGAGGCGCTGGGGGTCACGGCGGAGCAGATCGACTGCACCACAGGCACGCTGGGTATTCCGGAATTCGGCACGGCCTTTGTACGCGGCATGCTGGAGGATACCCGTCCGAGCACCATGGAAGAGCTGATCCGCATTTCCGGCCTGTCCCATGGCACCGACGTGTGGCTGGGCAATGCCAAGGATCTGATCGACAGCGGCACAGCCGTGCTTAAGGACTGCATCTGTACGCGCGACGATATCATGAACTACCTGATTTCCAAGGGCGTAGCCAGTAAAATGGCTTTTGATACCATGGAAAGCGTGCGCAAGGGCAAGGGGCTCAAACCTGAAATGGAAGCGGCCATGGCGGAGAAAAATGTGCCGCAGTGGTTTGTGGACAGCTGCAAAAAGATCAAGTACATGTTCCCGAAGGGACATGCCGTGGCGTATGTGACCATGGCGCTGCGCGTGGCCTGGTACAAGGTATATCGGCCGCTGGCGTATTACGCGGCGTTCTTTACCATCCGCGCCACAGGCTTTGACGCGGCGACCATGATTTTGCCGCCCGAGCTTGTGCGTGAGCGCATCAAGGCCTATGCCGAGAATGACCAGAAGGCCACGGCGAAGGATAAGGACGCGCAGACCGCGCTGGAAATGGTGCTGGAAATGAACATGCGCGGGTTCAAGTTCCTGCCGGCTGATTTGTACAAGAGCGACGTAAAGGAATTCTTGATGGAGGACGGCAGCCTGCGCGTGCCCTTTACGGCGATCGGCGGTTTGGGCGAGGCGGCGGCGCAGGGCATTGTCGATGCGCGCAGCCAGCCCTTCCTATCCATTGAGGATCTGAAGAACCGCGCCCACGTTTCCAGCGCGGTGCTGGAGCTGCTGCGCGACGCGGGAGCGCTGGATGGTCTCAAGGATACCAATCAGGTAACGCTGACCGAGCTGATGGGAGATTTGGGCGGAGAACAGACTTCATTTCTCTGAAAAAGACTGATTTTTTTCCCGCGGACGGGGAAAAGGCGAAAAAACCTGTTTTCAGAAGCGGAAAACGCTTGTATTTACCATTTGACTGTGGTATACTGTGAGCGTATTCGGTTTACAATCTGTCTTTTTGAAAGAAGGGTTTAACGAAGAGTGGGAGCTGCTTGGATGACGTTGCGGATGGGCGGGCTTTGTTCGTCGTATTATCCGGATCGGTCATTTGGGCATGCTGTGCCCGCTCTTTACGCTTGTTTAAGGAGTCAACATGGCCAAAAGTAGCAAAAGCGATCTTGCCCAGATCACGCAGATCGGGGAAAAGCAGGCGCTCGCAATGGGATACGAATTGCTGGAAGCCGCCTTTGAACGGGAAAATACCGGCATGTATCTGCGCTTCTATCTGGATAAGGAAGGCGGCGTTACGCTGGATGATTGCGAAGCCTATCACCGTGCCTTGCAGCCGCTGATCGAACGCTTTGATTATGACTTTATGGAGGTTTGCTCTCCTGGGCTGGATCGGCCGATCAAGAGCGAGCGCGATGCGCAGCGCTGCTTGGGGTTGGATATTGAGGTGCGCCTGTATAGGCCGCTTGAGGGGCAAAAGGTCTACACCGGGCAGTTTATCCGGTATGAAAAAGGCGACATTACCATCCTGTGCGGAGAAAATGAGCGCACCTTCTTGAAAAAAGACATTGCGGTCGCGCGCTGCGCGGTCGATATGGAAGAAGTAGAAAACGCGGATCTTTCCTGATCCTGAAAGGAAGAAAACAATGGCGAGTGCTGCAAATAACCGTCCTGATATTGTCGAGGCGATCAGCGCCCTGGCGCGCGAGCGCGATATTAGCGAAGAATTGCTTTTATCTACCGTAGAGGAGGCCTGCAAGGCGGCGTTCCGCCGCAGCGGCAAGCAGCAGGCAGGCGCTCCGATGAATCTCAGCGTGGTGATTGCCCGCAAAAAGCCGGTGCAGGTCATTGCCCGCAAGGTGATTGTGGAAGAGGTGGAGGACAGCAATATCCAGATTTCCATGGAAGAGGCGCGCCGGATCCGGCCGGACTTCCAGATGGGGGATATTGTTGAAATCGACGTAACGCCCAAGGATTTTGGCCGCGTGGCTGCGCAGACCGCCAAGCAGGTGATCGTGCAGCGTATCCGCGAGGCGGAGCGCGGCAAGATCTACGATGAATACGTCGAAAAGGAAAATGAGATCCTGACCGCTATCGTGCAGCGCGTCGAGCCCAAGTGCGTGTATGTCGAGCTGGGTTTGACCGAGGGCGTGATGGAGGAAAGCGAGTACATGCCCGATGAGGAATACCGCGTGGGCGATCACATCAAGGTCTATGTGCTGCAAGTGCAGCGCAACCGCAATGATACGCAGCGCACGCCGCAGGTATATGTCAGCCGCATTCATCCCGGTCTTGTCAAGAGACTGTTTGAAATGGAAGTGCCAGAAATTGCCAGCGGCGTGGTGCAGATCAAATCCATTGCCCGCGAGCCGGGCAGCCGTACCAAGATGGCGGTATATTCCAGCGAGGTCATGATCGATCCGGTGGGCGCATGCGTGGGTCCTCGCGGCAGCCGCGTGGAAAAGGTGATCGCCGAGCTGCGCAACGAAAAGATCGATATTATCAAATGGTCGCCCGACCCGGCTGAATTTGTGGCCAACGCGCTCAATCCTGCGCATGTGGTCAGCGTATTCATTTCCGATTCCGAGAAGATCTGCCGCGTGATCGTGCCAGACAGCCAGCTTTCCCTGGCGATTGGCAAGGAAGGGCAAAATGCCCGTCTGGCAGCCAAGCTGACCGGCTGGAAGATCGATATCAAGTCTGAGTCCCAGTTCCAGGAGCATCTGCGCGAACAGGGCATGGCTTCGGCGGACGAGGCGATGAACGAGGCAAACGATGGCTCTGCTGCCGGTGAAAACGGGCTGGAGCTGTAATATCGGGGGCGTGAATGAAACCGAAGAAAATTCCCATGCGCATGTGTGTGGGCTGTCGGCAAATGAAACCCAAGCGCGAGCTTTTGCGGGTAGTACGCTCGCCCGAAGGAGAGATTTCCTTCGATCTGACGGGCAGAAAGCCGGGACGCGGCGCATATGTGTGCCGCAGCGAAGCGTGCTTTACCAATGCCGTTCGGCAAAGGCAGTTGGAGCGCGCGTTCTCCGCGCCCGTTTCGGAAGCGGTGCGGGAAAACCTGGCCGCGCAGATTGCCAGCCTGCCTGCCCCGGAAAAGGAAGACGTCCATGAATGATGCAAGCGCGGCTGTGCGCGGCCTGCTGGGACTGGCGCAGCGCGCCGGCAAATTGCAGACAGGCGCGGATATGGCGCTGTCCGCACTGCGCTCCGGCAAAGCGCGGTTGGCGCTTGTGGATTGTGACGCATCTGAAAACACCGTGAAAAAAGCAACCGATGCATGCATATACTATCATGTACCGCTGTTTTTCCTGGAAAGCGGGATGCTGGGCATGGCCTGCGGCCGGGAAGGGCGGATGATCGGCGTGCTGACGGACAAGGGATTTGCCGAAAAAATTTTGTCGCTTACCGCGGGGCAGAATAGCGACTGCGCCGCATTACATAAGTAAAATCAAAGCAAGCGAAATGCGGGGGTGCAAGCGTCGAATGACGAAGGTTAAGCTGAAGGAAGCCACCAAGGAACTCAATCAGAAAGCGGGCGCGATTCTGGAGGAATCCGCGCGGATCCGGCGTAACGCCGAAGCGCTGCTGCAATCCATGCAGAAGCAGCGTGCGCAGAAGCAGCGCGAGGAAGAGGAAGCGAGGAAGCGCCTGCAGGCTGAGCAGCATACCAAGGCATGGACGATGCCCGATGAAGAGGAGCATGCTGCGCCTGTACCGGCGCCTGCCGAGGTGAAGCCTGCGGCGGAGACGCCCCCTGCGCCTGAAAAGGCTGCCGCCGCGCCTGCTGCTGCGGCGGAAAAGAAAGAGGAAGCGCCCAAAGCGGAGCTTCCTGAAAAAAAGGAAAAGGAAGAGGAAAAGCCCGCCGCGGCGCCTGCGCCCCGTGTGACGCCCGCGCCGCGCGTGCTGCCGCCGCGTCCGGGTCAGACGCCGCGTCCCGGCGCGCAGGGAGCGCGTCCCGCCGGTCAGGGGAATTATCCCCCGCGTCCGGGTCAAGCGCCGCGTCCCGGCGTACCGGGAGCGCGTCCCGCCGGTCAGGGGAATTATCCCCCGCGCCAGCCGGGCAGCTTTACGCCGCGTCCCGGCGTACCGGGAGCGCGTCCTGCCGGTCAGGGCAATTATCCGCCGCGTCAGCCGGGTGGCTTTGCGCCGCGTCCCGGCGTGCAGGGAGCGCGTCCTGCCGGCGGTCAGGGGAGCTATGGGCAGCATAGCGGCGCGCCGCGCCCCGGCATGGGGCAGCGTCCGCCGCAGCGCAATGCATCCCGCGGGCCGGAGCTGACGCCTGTTATAGAAAAAGAGCGCGTCAGCAATTATGATCCGAACAAGAAACAGTATATCCGTCAGCATGATCCGGAGCGTGTAGCCAAGTCCCGCAAGCAGCTGGCCAAGGAGCATGCCAACTATAACGGCGGCCTGGACGATGAAGTGGTGCGCGGCGGCAAGCGTGCGCGCGCGGCCAAAAAGCCTTCCGCGCAGCAGATGATGGCGCCTATCCATATTGACAAGGCCTACATGACGGCTGAAACCATCACGGTGAAGGATCTGACGGAGCGTATTGGCAAACCGGCTGGCGAAATTCTTAAAAAGCTGATTTTGCTGGGCATCATGGCCAACATCAACAGCGAATTGGATTTTGATACGGCTTCTCTGGTTTGCAGTGAGTTCGACGTTGCGCTGGAGATGAAGCTTGACCGCACGGCGGAGGACGCTCTGGCGGAGGAGAACGTGGAGGACAAGGAAGAGGACCTCAAACCCCGTCCGCCCGTTATCACCATCATGGGCCACGTTGACCACGGCAAGACTTCGCTGCTGGACTATATCCGCAAGTCCCATGTGACCGCCGGCGAGGCGGGCGGTATTACGCAGCATATCGGCGCGTATACCGTCAATATGAACGGCCGGACGATCACCTTCCTGGATACCCCGGGCCATGAGGCGTTCACCGCCATGCGTGCCCGCGGTACGCAGGCCACGGACATTGCCGTGCTGGTGGTAGCGGCGGATGACGGCGTAATGCCGCAGACCGTTGAATCCATCAACCATGCGCGCGCGGCGAACGTACCTATTGTGGTTGCCATCAATAAGATAGACAAAGAGGGCGCCAATCCCGACCGCGTGAAGCAGGATCTGACTGCTTATAATCTGGTTCCCGAAGAGTGGGGCGGCGAAACCATCATGGCTCCCGTCAGCGCCGCAACGGGCGAAGGCGTGGACGAGCTGCTGGAAATGATTCTTTTGCAGGCGGACATGCTGCAGCTGCGCGCCAATCCCGACCGTATGGCCCGCGGCGTAATTATCGAAGCCAAGCTGGACAAGAACCGCGGCCCGCTGGCGACCGTGCTGCTCAAAAACGGCACCCTGCATGTGGGCGATAACATCGTGGCGGGCATGGCCTTTGGCCGCGTGCGCGCGCTGGTCAATGACCGCGGCGAACGCGTGAAGGAGGCAGGCCCCTCCATGCCGGTGGAAATTGCCGGCTTTACCGAGGTGCCGGAGGCGGGCGACGATATGATGGCTGTGGCGGATGACCGCCTGAGCCGTCAGGTGGCCACGGAGCGCCGCGAGAAGCTGCGCGCTGCCCGTACCGCCACGACGAATGTGTCGCTCGATAATCTGTTTGACAACATCAACGCCGGCAAGCTCAAGACGCTGAATCTGGTTGTCAAGGCAGACGTACAGGGCTCGGTGGAGGCGGTCAAGCAGGCGCTGGTCAAGCTGTCCAACGACGAGGTGAAGGTGCATATCCTGCACAGCGCGGTGGGCGCGATCACCAAGGATGACGTGAACCTGGCTTCGGCTTTCGGCGCGATCATCATTGGCTTCAATATCCGTCCGGATGCCGGCGCGCGCGACGCTGCCGCCAAGGAAGGCGTGGATGTACGTCTGTACCGTATTATTTACCAGGCAATCGAGGATATTGAGGCTGCCATGAAGGGCATGCTGGCGCCCAAATACCGCGAAGAGATTATCGGCCATGCCGAGGTGCGCAGCGTGTTCCGCGTGACGGGCGTTGGCACGGTAGCCGGCGGATATGTGCTTGACGGCCGCTTGCAGCGCAATGCTTCCGTGCGTTTGGTGCGCGATAACGTGATCGTCTTTGACGGCAAGCTGTCCTCGCTGCGTCGTTTCAAGGACGATGTGAAGGAAGTCAATGCCGGTTATGAGTGCGGCATCGGTTTGGAAAACTATAACGATATTAAAGAAAACGATGAGATTGAATGCTACATTCAGCAGGAGATCGAGCGCTGAGGGAAAAAGCATTGAGCAAGTTTCGCATTGATATGATCTCGGAAGAGATTCGCCGTGAAGCAGATAAAATTATCCGTGAGGATATGCATGATCCGCGCCTGGGTGGTACCTATTGTATCACCCGGGCCGAGGTCACGCGCGATCTGCGCTATGCCAAAATGTATGTGAGCATTTTGGAGGATGATAAGGCTGCGGGTGTGATGGCCGCGCTGCAAAGCGGCGCGGGTTTTATCCGCCGCGAATTGGGCCGCCGTTTGTCTTTGCGCTATACGCCGGAAATGCAGTTTGTGCACGATCAGAATATTGCCTACGGCGTGCACGTTGCTTCCATTCTGCGCGATATTGTGCCTGGCGAGCCTGCCGATACGGCTGAACAGGACAATGTATAATAATGAAATGTTGTCCGCGCTGAAAAACGCGGACAATTTTATGATATGCACGCATATCAACCCGGATGGGGATGCAATAGGAGCGCTGCTTTCTGTTGGACGGCTGCTTCGTAAGATGGGTAAAAGAGCGGCGCTGCTGAGCCCCGACGGCGTACCGGAAACGATGAAATGGCTGCCCGATGTTCAGTTGATCCAGTCGCCGGACGAGATTGCCGGACAGCGGTTTGAAGCGGCCCTGGCTGTTGATGTTCCTACGGGAAAGCGGATGGGAAGCGCCTGGAATGTATTCAAGGAGTGCCCGGTACGCTTTGTAATAGACCATCATCCCGCCGAAGGGATTGACGCACAATATGCTTTGATCGATCCGGAAGCTGCGGCCACGGGCGAATTGATCGTGGCATTGTGGGAAGAGCTGGGAATGCGACTGGATGCTGACGCGGCTATCCAGCTATACTGTGCGCTGCAAACGGACAGCGGCAATTTTTGTTATTCTTCTGTGCGCGCCTATACGTTTGCCTGCATGGAAAAACTGATGAAAGCAGGGTTGGATCTTGCCGGGACGGCGAACAGGCTATTTTTGACCAGATCGCGCGCGCATACCGCCGTGCTGGGAAAAGCTTTGACCTCTATGGAGTATTTTGCTGGTGGTCAGGCTGCCTGCATGCATTTGACGGAGCAGGATAAGGCGGCGTGCGGTGCGCGGGATGGCGATCTGCACGGGATTGTGAACTATGCGCTGCAGCAGGAAGGCATTCGCATGTGTTTTATGGCGGATGAGAGCGAGCAGGGCTGGAGAGTCAGTCTGCGCGCGCTGCCGGGCGGTGATGCGGCAAAAATTGCCGCCCAGTTTGGCGGCGGCGGGCACATGCTGGCGGCAGGCTGCGTGATTACGGGCGATTACGAGGCAGTCCGGCAGGCGCTGAAGAAGGCCATAGAGGAAGTTTTGCTGACATGACAGATGGATTTATCAATGTGCTTAAGCCGCCGGGAATGTCATCGGGCGCGGTTGTGGGCCTGGTCAAGCGTGTGAGCGGTCAGAAGGTTGGCCATGCAGGCACGCTGGATCCCGAGGCCGCAGGCGTGCTGCCGGTGATGGTTGGACGCGCGACGCGTTTGTTTGATTTTCTGGTGGAAAAGCGCAAAACCTATTTGGCCGAAGCGGCGTTTGGCACGGAAACGGATACGCAGGATGCGCAGGGAAAGGCGATTGCGCATGGCGAGAATTATCCGTCCTTGGCGCGGATCCGGGAAGTGCTGCCAGCCTTTGCGGGGGAGATCCTTCAGCGGCCGCCCATGTATTCCGCGCTGAAAAAGGATGGTCAGCCCCTGTATAAGCTGGCGCGAAAAGGGGAAGCGGCCGATATTCCGGCGCGGCCGGTATGGATCGAAAGCATCGATGCGCTGTGCGAAACGCCGCGTCATGGCTGCATAATACGGGTCGTTTGCGGCCGCGGCACCTATATCCGCACGCTGTGCCGCGATATCGGGCAGGCGCTCCATTGCCCTGCGCACATGCGTTTTTTGCTGCGGGAGCAGACGGGCGCGTTCGATTTAAGCACGGCGGTTACGATTGAAGAGCTGAAGCGGACGGCAGAAACGGGGGAGCTGCCGCGTTATATTCTGCCGCTGGATTATCCGCTGGCGCATCTGGCGCGCTATGATGTGCCGCAGCGGTTAATCAGGCTGTGCGAGAACGGTGTGGCGCTGCGCGCAAACGAGTGGCCGGGCGCCGTGCCGCCGGGCGGGCATATACGCTTATATGCAAACGGGACATTTTTGGGTATTTCGCGGGCGGAAGCGGATGGAACGCTTGTGCCGCGCGTTGTGCTGAATAAGCAAGAAGGAAGTACGATATGATGAGCGACGCAATCAGAACGCCGGAGCAGGTCAATGGCATGACGGCTGAGCAGCTGCGTGAGACGCTGCGCGGGATCAAGTGCTTTATGCTTGATATGGACGGCACGTTTTATCTGGGCAACCGTATTCTGGAGGGGTCTTTGGACTTTCTGGACGCGGTGGAGGCGACGGGACGCAGCGTGCTGTTTTTGACGAACAATTCATCAAAATCGGCTGATTACTATGTGGAAAAGCTCAAGAAAATGAATGTGCGGGCGCCGTTCCTGAATGTGCTCACTTCCGGGCAGGCGGCGGCACGCTACTGCAAGGCCAACTTTGCCGGCAAAAAGGCTTTCCTGCTGGGCAACCATATTCTGGCTGCCGAGTTTGAGAAGATGGGCGTGCCGGTGGATAACGAGCATCCGGACTATGTGTGCATCGCCTATGATACCGAGCTGGATTACGCCAAGATGACGGCTGTGTGCGACTGCGTGCGCGCGGGTCTGCCCTATATCGCCACCCATCCGGACTATAACTGCCCCACGGAAACGGGCTTTGCTCCGGATATTGGCGCGATCATTGCCTTTATCAAGGCCAGCACCGGGCGCGAGCCAGAGCTGATTATCGGCAAGCCCTATTCCGGAATTGTGAAGGATGCGCTGATGGTGACCGGCTTGCAGCCTGACGAACTGGCGATGTGCGGCGATCGCCTGTATACCGACATTGCGACGGGCGTGAATTTTGGCATGACGAGCATTCTGGTCATGAGCGGCGAAACAACCTGGGAAGATCGGGAGAAGAGCGATATCAAGCCGCATCTGACCTTTGACTGTCTGGCTTCCATGATCCCATATCTGGAAAAAATCTGAAACGGCAAGAAAAAGTCCCATGCTCTGGCGTGACGCCGGAACATGGGACTGCTTTTTTAACGCGCCTGATGCTTGAAACGCTCTACGGCGTCAATGAATTTATCCAGGAACGCGCCTTCGCCAAAGGTATTGAGTTTAAAGAACATGGCTTGACTGCCGCCGGAGGTAATGGCGGAAAGATGCACGTTTCCATCACTGCCAAACAGCGTTACATTCAGGCTGACGCGGTTATTGCCCAGATAGCTGTATCGCTCATAAACGCGGGAGACGCACTGGATCTCGCCCTCGTAAAAGGTACTGCCGTCCTCATAGCTGGCGCTGATGCTGCCGCCAAGGATGGAAGCGTCCAGGTAGGCCAGCAGATCGCGAAAGCGGCAGGAAAGATGATCTTCATATTTTGCCATGATGTAAGCCTCCGTTATTGGTCAAGCCATATGGAATCAAGATAGGCCATGCGCTGCGTGAGGAAGGATTGCAGGTATGCGATGTTGGCGGCAAAGTCTGCCCCGGTTTTTACCGGGAATTCGTCCGCGTTAAAGGTGCGCCAACGGCTGAAATTGAGCTGCGCGGCTGCGGCAAGCTGTTCTGCCCAGACGCTGATGGAGTGCAGATTTCCCGTTTCGGTGGAAGGAGCGCGCAGGCCGAGCAGCACTTCGAGACAGGGGCGGAAGCGCGCTTGATACGCTTGTTTGACGGCGTCCTGAAAATCGGCGTGCGCGTAAAGCCGGGGAAACCAGTAGTATTTCTTGTAATCGTCCGTGGCGGCATGCAGGCCGCTTGGATCAGCCAGCGTTTTTTTATAATAGCTGGCGGCATAGTTGCCATAGGCAATATCATAGTCCCATACCGGGCCAAAGTATAGCTTGCCGTCAATGGTATCGCTGTCCTTATAAATATAAAAACTGGATTTGTTGGCGTCCACATTTTTGGTAATTTCTTCGATCAGGTATTTGCCTACCAAGGAATCCATGTCGGCAATGTCACTGTAATGCTTTCCGGTATCGGGATCAACGCCGTCCTCCGCCCAGACAGCGTTTTCAAAAGAATTGACCAGGGCGCTGATATATTCCACCTGTGCTTTGCTGGCATATTCAGGGGATTTGATCAGCACGCTTTGGCCGTGGGCGGTGACGAAGCCCGAGGAGCTTTCGCCATAGCGTTCATCCAGCTCCAGCTGCATCAGATAGCCGCCCGTAATATCCTCGGGATTATTGGGGATGGCGCTGTATTTGATCGTACCGCGCTTGTAGCTTTGCGTGCCCTGCTTTTTATAGCTGCTCAGTTCCTTGTCGTTGACAAGCTCGGTTGCTTTTTCCAGGTCGGTCAGGCTGAGACGGTTTTTGTTTACCTGGATTTTTTCCGTCAGCAGATAGGTCCCGTAGTAAACGGTGTTGACGTAGACGGAAACAAAGCGGTAATCGGTGGTATGGGGCATGCCCGCGGCGGCGGCCAGCTCCAGGGTCATGGCGTTGCGCAGCATGGAATTGTCACAGTAGCTGGCAATAAGCAGCCAGGTTTTGCCGCTGGCCATGCCAAGGAGCGGCGCGGAATCGTCCAGCTTGATATGGAAGGACTTCTTGTAGGGATAGAAGGAGTAATTGCCGCGCACCCGGATGTAGTCAAAGTCATTTTGATAGGCGAGCACGCCGCTTTTGTCGCGCACGCACAGCGAACCGGCCTCTTTGTTCTTTTTGCTTTTGGATATGCTGGCGATATTGCCCGACTTTGTTTTGATATAGACGGACGAAACGTTTTCGGCCTGCATCACAATGACGTTATAGCTGTTGCCGCCGTTTTTAATGGTGACCGTTTGGCCGGGCACGAAAACGTTGGTAACGTCGCCGCTGGCGATCGTTTGCCCGTCAACGGTAAAGGAAGAAACACCCGTGAAAGAAACGCGCAGGTTGCCGCTGTCTATCCCGGCGGGAAGATAGAGATAGCGATTGGTATCGCCGCGCGCAAACCACTGGATCGCGTCGGGCGGCAGCTTGCCGTCGGCGGGCAATTCGGCGTTCCCATCCCAGACATAGAGGCGGTTGATTTCCCGAGCCTGGGCGCAGAGCGGAAGCAAAAGCAGCAAAAAGCATAATAGTGATAGCGTAAGCAGTCGCCGGCGCATGAAATGTCCTCCGAAGCGTTGTATTTTCATGATCCAGTATAGCATATTCTGCCGTCGGATAACAAGAAAACATATTGTAAATTTCACGCAGGCAGGATAGTGACCAGATAGGCCATTTGAGTTCGCACCTATCCTGTGGTATAATAAGACGATTGTATTCTATAAATCTGGAGGGCGAATGGTATGCCGCTGACCGCATTTGACAAGGAATCCATCAAGCAGTCGATCATTGGCAAAATTCAGCGCTACAATGGGCGGACGCTGGAGGATGCGACCGATCAGCAGATCTATCAGGCGGTTGCCTCGACGATCCGTGATCAGATCATGCAGAAGTGGGTGGCTGCCCGCGAGCAGGATAAAACATATATGGGCAAAAGGCTGTACTACCTCTCGGTAGAGTTCCTTACCGGGCGCAGCCTGCACTGCAATGCCGTGAACCTGTGCTCCATGGCCAACGTGCGCGAGGCGCTGATGGAATTAGGCATCAACTGGCGCCATATTATCCGCGAGGAGCCGGAACCGGGGCTGGGCAACGGCGGCCTGGGCCGTTTGGCGGCCTGCTTTATGGACAGCCTGGCTTCGCTGCAAATGCCGGCCATGGGCTGCACCATTCGTTACGAATACGGGCTGTTCCGCCAGCGCATTGTAGAAGGGCAGCAGGTGGAAATGCCCGATAACTGGCTGGAAAACGGCAACGTGTGGGAGGTGGCCGCGCCTGAGGATACCGTGCAGGTTCACTTTGGCGGCCATGTGGAAACGGTGCAGGACAATGGGCGCTTGAACTTTGTGCTTCATGACTGCCGTACAGTACTGGCCGTTCCTTATGATATGCCCATTGCGGGTTATAACTGTGATACGGTCAACACCCTGCGCATGTGGCGCGCGCGCAGCCCGCGCGATAATATGGACTTTGGCGCGTTTTCCAGCGGCAATTATGAAAAAGCACTGGAACAGGATCTGGCGGCGATCATCAGCAAGGTGCTGTATCCTGAAGACAATCATGTGGAGGGCAAGCGCCTGCGCCTGACGCAGCACTATTTCTTTACCAGCGCCAGCATGCAGTATGCCATCAAGGATTTCAAGCGTCGCTTTGGTCCGCGCTTCAACCTGCTGCCGGAGAAAATGACCGTGCAGATCAACGATACCCATCCCGGGCTTGCCATTCCCGAGCTGATGCGCATTCTTATGGATGAGGAAGGCTTGGGCTGGGAAGAGGCGCAAAACATTGTCAGCCGCACGGTAGCTTATACCAATCATACTGTGCTCAGCGAGGCGCTGGAGCGTTGGCCGCAGCAGATGGTGCGCGAGCAGCTGCCGCGTATCTATATGATTCTGGAAGAAATGAACCGCCGCCTGTGCGACCGGCTGTGGAACGCTTTTCCGGGCGATTGGGACAGGATTGCGCACATGGCGATTCTGGCTTACGACCAGGTACACATGGCCAATTTGTGCGTGGCGATGAGCTATGCCGTCAATGGCGTCAGCCGCCTGCATGGCGAGATCCTGAAAAACACCACGTTCCATGACTATTACACCCTCATGCCGGAGAAGTTTACTTACATAACCAATGGCATTACGCACCGCCGCTGGCTGATGGCGTGCAATACGCGCCTGAGCAGCCTGATTTGCGAGGCGATCGGCGACGCATGGCAGACCGACCCGCAGCGCCTGGTCGAGCTTGCGCCCTTTGCCGACGACGCGGCGTTCCGTGAAAAGTTTTATGATGTAAAGCAGTTCAACAAGCATCAGTTCAACCGCATGCTGGAAATGCGCCAGAACATGACCGCGGATATGGATTTCATGTTTGACGCGCAGTGCAAGCGCCTGCATGAGTACAAGCGCCAGCTGCTCAACGCGCTGCATATTCATGTGCTGTATAACCGTATCATGGATGATCCCGGATACGAGATGGTGCCGCGCGTATTCATTTTTGCCGCCAAAGCCAGCCCAGGATATTATAAGGCCAAGCTGATTATCCGCTATATTCTGGCCTTGTCCAAGCTGATTGACCAGTCGCCGCGCGCCCGGCGTATGCTGCGCATCATTTTTGTGGAGAATTATGATGTGTCGGCGGCCGAAGCGATCATTCCCGCGACCGAGGTATCGGAACAGCTGTCTACCGCGGGCAAGGAGGCCAGCGGTACCGGCAACATGAAGTTTATGATGAACGGCGCGGTCACCATCGGCACGATGGATGGCGCCAATGTGGAGATCAGCGAGCAGGTGGGGATGGACAACATCTACATCTTTGGCATGCGGGCTGACACGGCCGCGGCGCTGGAGCGCGAGGGCGGCTATAATCCCATGACCATTTTTGAGCACAACAGCGAGATACGCCGTGCTCTGACGCAGATGATCGACGGCACGCTGCTGCCGGAAAGCCCCGTTGCCCTTCAGGTGCTCTATCATGACCTGATGTTTGACGACCGGTATTTTGTCCTCAAGGACTTTGGCAGCTATTCCATGGCGCAGCGCCGGATCGACGAGGATTACCGCGACCGAAATAAGTGGCTGCGCATGGCGGTGCTCAATACGGCGCATTCGGGCATTTTCGCCTCCGACCGCACGATCCAGGAATACAACGATAAGATCTGGCATCTGAAGTAAGAAAAAGGCGCTGAGAGAGTCTCTCAGCGCCTTGCCCAAATACCGACAGCTTACTTGCAGCAATAGCTGCCGCACATGCTTTCATCGGCCGCTTCGCCGGTGTAGGCCATGGGCGTGGGTTCAACCTGGATGCGTTCCAGACCGCAATGGCCGTTCTCGTTGTGATACTTGCAGGAAACAACGCTGCACTCAATGCACTGATGACCGGAAGAGGGATGGCTCATAGATGGATCCTTCCTTTCATAGATAATGCAAAATGATGGACGCGGCAGTCCCTCGCGCGCGAAACTGTCTGGCGCAGAACGTGTGGCACGTGCGATGCATCACAGTGCGGCCCGACCCCATGGGTGGGTGCTGCTGTAGGGTCTAACGCGCGGGCAGACGTATCGCTCCTTTTGCGTCCGGCACTATTATGCCCGGTTTGCGCGATGCTATTGCGGCAAAAAATAACGATTCCGGCGGTGAGTTCGCAAGCCTCCTCACCTAAATCAAAACTAAGGAGAAAATCAAAAATGAAAAACAACCGTTCGCTTTATGTTGCTCAGGCAGCGATGATCGCAGCGCTTTATGTGGTGCTGACGTATGTTAGCTCGGCGCTGGGACTGTGGGAAATCCGTTTTTCCGAGGCGCTGAGCATCCTGCCGTTTTTTACCGCTGCGGCCGTTCCCGGGCTTACGATCGGATGCATCGCCGCCAATCTTTTGACGGGCTGCGCCGCCTGGGATATCGTCTTTGGCTCGCTGGCAACGTTTGCGGGCGCGTTTGCTGCGTATAAACTGCGCAAAAAAAGCTGGGTCTGGGCGCCATGGCCGAATGTGATCGCCAATACGATCGTGGTGCCGCTGATACTGCAATTTGTTTACATGGACACGTCGCGTACTTATTTGGGATTTGTCGGGTATATCGCGTTGAGCGAAGCGGTATCCGGCGCGGCGCTGGGGTATGTGCTGCTGCACGCCCTGCGTCCGCGCGCGCGGA
Organism: Clostridiales bacterium; assembly: GCA_019420065.1. Taxonomy (GTDB): domain Bacteria; phylum Bacillota; class Clostridia; order Christensenellales; family Aristaeellaceae; genus SFMI01. The sequence goes on from JAHZHX010000010.1 coordinate 21,132, forward strand.
TGTTTCGCCTGTGACGGTTTGACCCGTTGAGAAAGGAGAGATGGCAGTGCATCTGTATTATTGCAAGGCGTGCAAGGCGGACAGCCTGACGCCGGTATGCGGGCGCTGCGGAGCGGAACTGAATCAAATCAAGTGCTTCAAGTGGTGCGCCAACCGCATGCCGCTGGGGGACACGCCAACGCTTCTGGGCGCGTTCAGGCTGCTGGGGCTGACGGCGGTCGTTTTGCTGCTTTTTCTTTTCTTGGGGGAATTGATTTTTTCGCCGAACAAGCAGGCGGCGCTGACGATGCTGCCCGCGAGCGGTGTTTTGCCCTGGATGCTGGTCGCCGTGGCGGTCGGCGCGGCGCTGATTATGCTTTGGCTGGGATTGCAGGGCGTGGAAGAACGGCATTTTCTGCTGGACAGCCGCGGGGTGCGCATGCAGGTATGGATTGAGCCGTCGCGCGTCAAATGCCTGACCCGCTTCATCCCCTATGATACCTATCGCATTCGCATCGTGGACGAAAAAGAAGGCAAAAAACGTATGCTTATCAATGAGACATACTTGCTTTGGCAGGATGTGTGCCGGTATGAGATTCGCCGCCATGCTTGCCGGGTCGATCTATACCGTCCCAGCGGCTTTCGATTCATGAGCCTTTACCCGGAAATGCAGGAGATGGAGGAGCTGCTGGCTTATATCACGGCGAGAATGAAGCATTTGCCGAAAAAGTAAGTATAATTCGCACGAAAAGGAAGGAGAAAACGGTGATTCTCTGTATTGACAAAGCTCCATGCAAGGACTGAGGACGCTGCATGGAGAGGAGACTTGACGTCCTCAGACTTTGCAAATTTGAATGATATAAAAACAAAGGAGCAAAGTCGAAATGAAAAAAGAAGAATATCGAGCGTTAAAACCGTATCTGCTGCTGTGGAGCACGCAGTCGCTTTCCACCCTTGGCAGCGCCATGACCAGCTATGCGCTGGTACTGTGGGCGTATGTGCAAAGCGGATCGGCGCTGAAAACGGCGCTTTTGTCCATTTGTTCCTATGCGCCGTATGTGGCGGTCAGCATATTTGCTGGAGCGCTGAGCGACCGATGGGATAAAAAGCGCACCATGCTGGTTTGCGATTTGATTGCCGCGCTGAGCACGGTGGCCGTGCTGGCGCTGCTCAAGACCGGGCAGCTTCGAATCGGTCATTTGTATTTGCTCAACGCTATGAACGGGCTGATGAATACCGTCCAACAGCCGGCCAGCGAAGTGATGACAACGCTGCTGCTGCCCAAAGCGTTCTATCAGAGGACAAGCGGCCTAAGGTCTTTTTCCCAGGCGCTCAACTCGGTTTTGACGCCCATTTTGGCTACGGCGCTGTTTTCGCTGGCAGGCATGGAATGGATCATTGCACTTGATTTGCTGACCTTTGCGGCGGCCTTCCTGACGCTGTGGCTGTTGATACATCCTCCGAGGGCGCAAGGCGCGGAAGCGGCAAAGGAGGGGCTGATGGCTTCGGCGCGCGCCGGGCTGCGATGGCTCAAACAGCATCCACTGGTGCTGAACCTGATCCTGTTTCTGGCCTGCATCAATCTGATTGCCTCGGTATACAACGCGGCGCTGCCGGCGATGGTGCTTTCGCGCGCCTGCGGCGGAGAAAGGGTTTTGGGTTTGGTGAATGCCTGCGCCGGCATTGCAACGCTGTGCGGCAGCGTGATTACCGCATTGCTTCCCGCGCCGCATAATCGGGTCAAATGCATATGCATGGCGCTTTTTCTGTCCATGAGCACGGAAAATTTTATGCTGTCCTTTGGTCAAACTCCCTTGGTCTGGTATGCGGGCGCGGTGCTGGGCTGGATTTTGATCCCTTTTATGAACGCCAATATGGACGTGATCTTTCGCAGCACGATTCCGGCCGCCATGCAGGGGCGCGTATACGCCTGCCGCAATACGCTGCAGTTTTTCACCATTCCGCTTGGATACCTGCTGGGCGGCTTTCTGGTGGACAGCGTGTTTGAACCGCTGCTGGCAGCGCAGCAAGAGGGCGATCTTTTACGGCGCATATATGGCGCGGAAAAGGGCGCCGGCGCAGCATTTTTATTCTTTGCCATAGGAGCTGCCGGCGTGGCGGTATGCGTAATTTTCAGCAGGATTCTGAAAAAATACAAATGGAGCGAAAGGGCAGATTGAGACTGCCGCGCAACGAAAAACGGACGCTTGAGCTGCTCATCCTTTTGCAAGATTATTTGTTTTTGCTGTAACCCTGCGGGTTCTGCGACTGCCATCTCCACGCGTCGCGGCACATGTCTTCCAGCGTGCGGGAAGCGCGCCAGCCAAGCACCTTTTCCGCTTTGGAAGCATCCGCAAAGCAGGCAGGCAGATCGCCCGGGCGGCGGGGAGCCACTTCCTTGTTGAGCAGCAGGTGGTTGACCTTTTCGAAAGTATTGACGACCTGGAAAACGCTGTAACCTTCGCCCGTGCCCAGGTTAAAAACCTCGGTTCCGGTTTTGCCGACAGCGTATTCCAGCGCCTTGACGTGGCCTTCCGCCAAGTCCATGACATGGATATAGTCGCGGATGCAGCTGCCGTCGGGCGTGGGATAATCGTTGCCGAACATATACAGCTTTTCGCGCACGCCGGCCGCCGTCTGGCAGATAAAGGGCATCAGGTTGTTGGGAATACCGCAGGGATCCTCGCCAATCATGCCGCTTTCATGCGCGCCGATGGGGTTGAAGTAGCGCAGCAGCACGACGGACCATTCGGGGTCGGATACGGCCAGGTCGCGCAGAATCTGCTCGTTCATCCATTTGGTCCAGCCATAGGGACAGGAGCAGGCGCCGACCGGGCGGTCTTCGCGCAGCGGCGGCGTTTGCCCTTCGCCGTAAACGGTGGCGGAGCTGGAGAACACGATGCGTTTTACGCCGTGCGCGCTCATGCAGCGGCAGAGCGTGATGGTGGAATTGATGTTGTTGCTGTAATAATCCAGGGGGATGCGAACGGACTCGCCCACCGCTTTCAGTCCCGCGAAATGCACGGCAGCGTCAATCTTTTCAGCGTCCAGCACGCGATTCACAAAGGCGTCGTCGCAGCAGTCGCCCTCATAGAGCGCTACTTTTTTGCCGGTAATTTTTTCAACGCGATAAATAGCCTCGGGACAGCTGTTGTAATAATTATCAAGCACCACAACCTCATGTCCGGCGTTCAGCATGGCAACGCAGGTATGCGAGCCGATATATCCGGCGCCGCCGGTAAGCAAAATACGCAAACGCAATCCCTCCCTCATTTTTTTGACCTTCCATAGTATACGAGTTTCAGCAGAAAATGTCAAACGGGAAAAGCAGCATAAATTTACATTGCGGGGGCTGGCGGACGGCACAATATTTGATATAATAGAGGATGGAAAGGATGTGAGAGGCCCGTGAGCATTTTCAGCCGCAAAGAGAAAGCCGAACTGTTTGAGCAGGCGGTCAGCGCGCACGAACGCGGGATCTATCTGCTTTGCCTGCGCATGATGGGCAGCCGGGAGGACGCGCAGGACTGCGCGCAGGAAGCGCTGCTGAACGCTTACCGCGCTTTTGACCGTTTTCGCGGCGAGTCAGGCATGAAAACTTGGCTGTACCGCATCGCCTATAATACCTGCATCGACGCGCTGCGTCGCAGACGCGGCGTGGTTTCGCTCGATTCGATGCGGGAAAACGGTTTTGATATTGCCGAGCAGCACATGCCGCAGCCGGAGGCGGCGGCTGAACAGGGAGAGATGCGCGCGCGGCTGACGCAGGCGATCAAGCGGCTGCCCGAGGATCAACGCGCGGTGCTGATCCTGCGCGATTTTCAGGATACGGCATATGAGGAAATTTCCGCCATTCTGGGCTTGCCGGAGGGGACGGTCAAGAGCCGTCTCAGCCGGGCGCGGGAAAAAGTAAAAAATTATATGAAAAATGGGGAACAAAATACGCGCGGGCGCGTCCAAGAAAATGAAGGGAGGCAAAAGTAATGAAGTGCGAAGAATTTACTTTGCTTCTTGATATGCCGGAGGCGGAACGGACGCGGCAACAGCGGCAGGAAATGGATGCGCATATGAAAACGTGCGCGGACTGCGCGCTGGCGTTTTCTCTTCACAGCGAAATGCGCGCGATGGATCGTGAGGAAAGCGTGCCTGCATCTTTTGCGGCTTCCTGGCGTGAGCAAATCCGCAGGGAGGAAAAAATGGAGATGAACCGGCAGCGTTTTCCATGGAAAAAGACGCTGGCCACGGCGGCCGCGGTCGTGTTTGTGGCAGGCGGAACGTGGCTTAGCTATGCCAACGGATGGGGCTTGTCGTCACCGAAAAGCGCGGCGCAGTCTGACGAAAACAGAATGGCGCAAAAGGCGGAAACGTACAGCTATGACGCCGGGACGGGCAGCTATCTGATGGGCGCGATGCCGCGCATGGCCAGCGAAGAAGCGGCTGATACTGCGTCGGGGCGGGAAGAGAAGATCATCCGCACGGTGGATATGACCATCCGCTCGCAGCGTTATCAGCAGGATTATGAAGCGCTGAAAGCGCTGGTCGAGGAAACGGACGGGCGCGTCGAGAGCCTGAGCGTATCAGGAGAAGGCACGGCGGATTCTCTGCGGCGGGCGAGCTTTACGCTGCGCATTCCTGCTGGGCAGCTGGACGCCTTTGTGAACGGCGCAAATACGATTGGCTCGGTTTCTTCCTATTCCGAAAGCAGCGAGGACAAGAGCGAGGATTATTATGACGTGCAGGCGCGCTTGGAAACCCAGTTGGCTAAAATGGAGCGCCTGCAGGCGCTGATGGATAAGGCCGCGACCACCAGCGAGCTGATCGAGCTGGAAAGCGCCATCAGCGACACGCAGTATATGATCGACCGGTATACGGGCCAGCTGAACGGGTATGACAGCCGCGTGAACGACTCCTATGTGTATGTAACGCTGCGCGAGATCACGTCCGCGGACGCGGCGGAGGAAAAGGGGTTGAGCCTTGGCGAACGGATCATAAACGCCCTGAAAGCCTCGGCAAAAACGGCGGGCGAGCTGCTGCAAAGCTTTGCGGTGTTCGCCATTACCGTGCTGCCTTGGTGTCTGGCGCTGGCGTTGCTGGCGCTGCTGGTACGCTTTGTTTGGCGGCGGATCAGGAAAAAATAAAAAATCGGGCTGTCGGAGAAGTTGAACCGCTCCCTGTCAAGTAGACAGATGAAAAAACAAAAATCGTTTTTCCAGGATCTCAGCGATGGGGTCCTGGTTTTCTTTTAAGCAGCTTCCAGCAAGCTGCGGACGGTGCTTTTAGGCATAATAATACTCCCCATAGTGTAGTCTCGAAATTTTTGTTATTTCAAGTGTCTACACTATGGGGAGCATATCAGAAACCGACAGTCTTCATTTATTTGGCGGATGATTCGTTCACATTGCCCTTGGACGCGGGCGGCTTGCGGCCATATATGCCGGTGGTGATTTCCTGAATATAGGCTTCGCGCTTGGGCATGCCCGCGGAACGCTCCGCGTCGCGCACCGCGCGGGCCGTATCGTAGGGAAGATAGAAAAATTGCAGGTTGAAGGGGGCGGGAATGTCGCCTTCCTCCGCTTCCAGCATGGCGTACTGCACCCTGGGGATGCGCAGACTATTGCCAACGCTGCCAACGGTGAAAATCATCCGCCCGCCATTGTGAATGTTCAGCCCGGCGCGGTGGATATCGGCGTAGCCCACAGTGTCAAAATCCGGCTCAAAAAGCCAGGCAAGCGCCAGCTCGTCTTCGGTTGCCGCCTGCAGCCGCTCCATGATAGGACGCCCATGAAACAGGCGGAGGCGCCGCCCGGACAGGCGACAGTGATGCTCAAGGGGCAATTCCCGCAGCGTCCGCATGCGCGCTTCGCCCAGCTGCTGGTAATAATACGCGTCGTTTTTGCTGAAATGCCGCAGCCCCACGCCCTCGTCCCAGTTGCCGCGCAGAATGACGCGGCAGCGGGCCAGCGCCCAGTCGAAGGTTTCCGCTGAGCTTGGCCCTTTGCCCACAATGTCTCCAAGACACCAGATCTCGTCAGGCTGCCGCCGCTTCAGGTCAGCGTCCAGCGCCTCAACGGCAGGCAGATTGCCGTGCAGGTCGGAAATCAGGGCAATGCGCTTCATCGGGAGGCCTCGCGCATCAGCCATTCAAAGATGCGTTTCTGCTCGGGCAGGCGGTCTTCAAGCGCCTCAGGATGCCACTGGATGGCCACGATTGGCGCGCCGTTCGCTGCTTCCATGCCTTCAAGCAGCCCGTCAGGCGCCCACGCGGTGGGGCGCATGTCCGCCGCCAGCGTTTTGACCGCCTGATGATGACGGCTGTTGACCATGGATTGCTCCATGCCCACAATGCCGTGCAGCAGCGTGCCGCGTTCATAGCGCATGGCATGCACGTCGCTGCGGGGAATGTCGTAGCAGGGGTGCTTGAGCGCGGGGCTGAACTGCGTTTCAATATCCTGATACAGCGTGCCGCCCAGCGCGCAGTTGAGAATCTGCATGCCGCGGCAGATGCCCAGGATGGGCATGCCTTTTTCCATGGCGTGACGGATCAGGATCAGATCAATCGCGTCGCGCGTGGGAGCGATCTCGCCGCAGCAGGGCAGCTTTTTTTCACCGTAGCAGGCGGGGTCAACATCCGCGCCGCCCGTCAGCAGCAAAGCGTCGCATGCGTCCAGCGCCGCCGTCAGCGTTTTTTCGTCGTTAACAAAGGGCATAATAACCGGCGCGCCGCCGGAATGGATCACGGCGGTCACATAGTCATGCGTCATGCAGCCGCGCTGCTTGTCGTCATCCCACATGGGGCTCAGGGCAATGATTGGCATACGGCGTCCTCCCAAGATCGTTGTGGTAACCATTATAGCATGCGCGGCGATAATTTGCCACTGGGGCGAAAAAGAAAAAATGCCAGCGAAAACGGGCGTAAGAATTGTCAAGCGCGCGTTTTCATGATACAATATCCCATGTATCTATTCTTCGAGAGGGGTAATTTGTATGGAAATGAAGGCCTTGATCGCGCAGACGGTGGCGCAGGCAGTGCAGCAGGCGTTCCCGGGCGTGGAGACAGGGATCGAATACGAGGCGCTGCTGGAAGTGCCGCCGGATACGAAGATGGGAGATTTTGCTTTCCCGTGCTTCAAGCTTTCCAAGGCGCTGCGCATGGGGCCGCCCATGATTGCCCAGAAGCTTGGCGCGCTGATCGACCGGCCGGAGCTCTGCCGCGCTGAGCCGGTCAACGGATATTTGAATTTCTTTCTCAACCGCAAAAATTTTGCCCGCGATACCCTGGAAAAGGTGATGGCCGCGCCCGAACGCTGGGGCAGCGGCACAGAGGGCGCAGGCAAAACGGTGGTGCTGGATTATTCGAGCATCAATATTGCCAAGCGGTTCCATATCGGGCATTTGAGTACGACGATGATCGGCAATGCCCTGCGCCGCATCTATGATTTTCTGGGCTGGAAGACGGTGTCCGTCAATCATCTGGGCGACTGGGGCACACAGTTTGGCAAAATGATCTGCGCCTATAAATACTGGGGCGACAAGGAAACGGTGGAGCGCGAGGGCGTGGACGGCATGACCAAGCTTTATGTGCGTTTCCATGAGGAGGCCAAGGAGCATCCGGAGCTGGAGGACGAGGGCCGCGCCTGGTTCAAAAAGATTGAGGAAGGCGATCCGGAGGCAATGGCCATTTTTACATGGTTCAAAGAGGTTACGCTCAAGGATGCGATGAAAACCTACGACGTGCTGGGCGTGCAGTTTGACAGCTATGCCGGCGAGAGCTTCTATCACGACAAAACGGGGCGCGTGGTGGAGGAGCTGCGCGAAAAGGGACTGCTTACCGAATCGGACGGCGCGCAGATTGTCGATCTTTCCGATTACAAGATGCCGCCCTGCATGATCCTCAAGAGCGACGGCACCACGATCTATGCCACGCGCGACATCGCCGCCGCCCTATACCGCAAGGATACCTATCACTTCGACAAATGTTTGTATGTGGTGGCCTACCAGCAGGATCTTCATTTCCGCCAGATTTTCAAAACGCTGGAGCTGATGGGCTACGACTGGGCCAAGGATCAGATGGAGCATGTGTCCTTCGGTATGGTCAGCTATGAGGGACAAACGCTTTCCACCCGCGAGGGGCGCGTGGTCTATTTGCAGGATCTGCTGGAACGCGCGCAGGAAAAGGCCCTGGCCATTATCAATGAAAAAAATCCGAACCTTGAAAACAAAGAGGATGTTGCCCGCCAGGTGGGCGTTGGCGCGGTGGTGTATTCCGATTTGCAGAACAGCCGCATCAAGGACATTGACTTCTGGTGGGATCGCGCGCTCAACTTTGACGGCGATACCGGTCCCTATGTGCAGTATACCTATGCGCGCTGCTGCTCGGTGATGCGCAAGGCGGGCGATGCGGCGGCCGCGCCCGATTATGGCGCTTTGCAGGATGACGAGGCGCAGCAGACGCTGCATTTGCTGGCCCGCTTCCCGGAGGATGTGCGCATGGCCATGCGCGCCAACGAACCTTTTATGGTGACCCGCGCCGTGACCGAGCTGGCCAAGGCTTACAACAAGTTCTACTACGAGCATCGGATCCTTGACGGCGAGCCGGGCGCGTGCGCCGCGCGCGTGATGCTGACTGACGCCGTGCGTTCGGTGATTAAGACCGGCCTGTTCCTGATTGGCATGGAAGCGCCGGAGCGCATGTAAACAGGCGGTTTGGCGCATGCTAATGCGGTGCGCGGCCTGCCGCTGAAGAGGAGGGGTTGGATGCGTTTTACCAAAATGCAGGGAATTGGCAACGATTATCTCTTCATTAACTGTTTTGAGGAATACGTCAGCGATCCGGAGCGGCTGGCGCTGGAAATGTGCCGGGAGCATACGGGCGTTGGCGCGGACGGCATTGTACTGCTGGAACCTGGCGAAAGCACGCCCTTTGCCATGCGGATTTTTAACCGCGATGGAAGCGAGGCCGAAATGTGCGGGAATGCCGCCCGCTGCATCGGCAAATATGTTTATGAGCGGGGGCTGACCCGGGAAACCGAGCTGGCGCTGAGCACCAAAAGCGGGTTGAAGATGCTCTCGCTTGCGGCGGAGGACGGCGTTGTGCAGTCCGTCACGGTGGATATGGGCACGCCGGTGCTGGATCCAAAGCTGATCCCGGTGTCGCTGCCGGGCGAAATTGTGCTGCGTTACCGGGTGCAGGTGCTGGGGCAGATGTGGTTTATCACCTGCGTGAGTATGGGCAATCCGCATTGCGTGGTGTTTGTGCGCGATCCGGAGGTGCTGGATTTACCCTCCATCGGGCCGATGCTGGAGCATCATCCCCTGTTCCCGCGGCGGACCAATGTGGAGTTTGTGCGCGTAATCAGCCGGGATGTGCTGCAAATGCGCGTATGGGAACGCGGCGCGGGGGAGACCCTGGCCTGCGGTACCGGCGCGTGCGCGGCGTTGGTGGCTGCGGTGCTGTGCGGACACAGCGACCGCAAGGTGCAGATGAAGCTTGCGGGCGGCAATCTGACGCTGCATTGGAACGCGGACGATAACCATGTGTATCAAACGGGTCCGGCGGCTTTCGTTTTTGATGGGGACTGGCCGCAGCCCTGAAGGAAAACGGTCGGAAAGGAAGCGCGGGCATGCCTGCTTTGAATCATGATCTGGCGTCGATGCCGGCGGGATATGTTTTCCGTGAGGTGGCGCAGCGCATCAAAAGCTATGAAAAGGCGCATCCGGAGCGGCGGGTGATCCGCTTGGGTATTGGCGACGTGACGCGGCCTCTGCCCGAGGTGGTCAGCCGGGCGATGGCGGAGGCGGCGCTGGAGATGAGCACGCCGGAGGGCTTTCGCGGCTACGGGCCGGAGAGCGGATACGAGTTTTTGCTGCGGGCGATCAATAAAAACATTTACGAGCCGCGCGGTGTTGCGATCGGCTTGGACGAGGTATTTGTATCCGACGGCGCAAAAACCGACACTTCCGCTTTGCAGGAGCTGCTGGCTCCCGAGGCGCGCGTGGCGGTGACCGATCCTGTCTATCCCGTATACGTGGATACCAATGTGATGGCGGGGCGCGGCGGGGAGTATGCGAACGGCCGCTGGTCGCAGATAGAGTATTTGCCGTGCGTGGAGGAAAACGGCTTTGTGCCGCCGCTGCCGCGGCATTATGTGGATGCGATTTATCTGTGCTTCCCCAATAATCCGACGGGCGTCGCGCTGTCGCTGAATGAATTGCAGCGCTATGTGGACTGGGCGCTGCAAAACGGCGCGCTGATTTTCTATGACGCGGCGTACAGCACATTCATTACCTCGCCGGAAACGCCGCACAGCATCTATGAATGCCGCGGCGCGAAAATGTGCGCCATTGAATGCGGCTCTTTTTCCAAGCTGGCAGGCTTTACCGGCGTGCGCTGCGGCTACACGGTGGTGCCCAAGTCGCTTTATGGGGGCACGATCAACCGTATGTGGCGCAGACGGCTGGCGGCCAAGAACAACGGCGTGTCCTATCCGGTGCAGCGCGCAGCGGAAGCTGTTTTTACGCCGGAGGGGATGCGCGCCTGCAAGGAAAATATTGCATATTATATGCGCAACGCGCGCCTGATCCGCAACGGACTGCGCGGCGCGGGACTGAAGGCCTATGGCGGCGCCGATGCGCCCTACGTGTGGATACGCACGCCGGGCGGCGTTTCGGGCTGGGCTTTTCTGGATTTTTTGCTGGAGCATGCGCAGGTGGCAGGCACGCCGGGCGAGGGCTTTGGCCCCAGCGGGGCGGGATACTTCCGCCTGACCGCGTTTGGCACGGCGGAGCAGACTGAGGAGGCGGTGAGCCGCATATGCGCGGCGCTGTAAGGAGGCGAAGGAATGAGGCGGTTTGCGGCTTTGGCGGCGGCAGTGCTGCTGCTGACGGGAACGGCATGCGCGGACGTGCGCTTTGCCTATGACGCATACATGGGTTTTCAGCAGGAAGAAACGACCGTTCGCATCTTTTCGGATGGAAGAAACGCGGGCGACACGGTTTATCTGCGTGACGAAACGGGGCTTGTTCTGGCGGAAGCGGTGCTCAAGCGGGGCGAAGGCAATCAGAATGTGTCCTTTGTGATCCCGGAGGGCAGCGCGGGCAGGGAGCTGTCGCTGTTCATCGGCGATGTGCAGGAGGCCAGCGATACTGCTTTGCTGGCGGCGGAAACGCGCCCGGGCTACAGCATTACCCGTGTGGAACGTGAGGATAAAAAGCTGGCCATCACCTTTGACTCTGCCAACGCAGCCTCCAAGACCCTCAAAATCCTGGATTTGCTGGATCAGTACGGAGCCAAATGCACCTTCTTTTTGCAGGGCACGTTCATCAAGACGAATCCTGAGGTAACGCAGGAGATCGAGGCGCGCGGCCATGAGGTAGCCAGCCATTCCTACGGGCATCCCGATATGCCAAGCCTGACAAACGATCAGATTTTGCGTGATTTTGAGAAAAACAGCGCCGTGTTTCAGGAGGTATTGGGACATGAACCGGCGCTTTACCGGCCGCCGTCCGGATATTCCTCGCAAAGAGACCGCGCCATCGCCCGCGCGCTGGGGCAGGAGGTCATCAAGTGGACGATCGACTCGCGCGACGGCTTCCAGGACAGCTCTTTGAATACGGTTGTCAAGCGTGTGGAGAACAACGCCCGCTCCGGCGATATTATCCTGATGCATGTGTATGGCAAGCATACGATTGCCGCACTGGAAACGCTTCTGCCTTATTATGCGGAGCAGGGATATGCTTTTGTAACGGTGAGCGAGCTGCTGCTTGACGGAGAAACGGTGATTGATACCGACGGCGTGCAGCGCATGAAACAGGAATAGAGCATGAAAACAGAGGAATTTGCGAAAAAGTTGCAGATTCCTCTTTATTTTAATGATTATATGTGGTAAAATGATTCGTGGTTTCTATCTGAAAGCTACTGATGGGGGAAAACAATGGAACGTACTGACAAGTTACTGGCCAGTCTGCCCGGCGATACGGCGGCGCTGATCCATAATACATCCAATATTTTTTATCTGAGCGGTTATACCGGCGAGGGTTTGCTGCTGGTAGCGCCTGGCATCCGCGCGGTGATTACCGATTTTCGCTATGTTGAGGCAGCGCAGAAACAGTGCCCGGGCTTTACCGTGCATTCCATCCGCGCGGGCGTAAGCCATGTGCAGGTGGCGTATGAGCTGCTCCATGAGGCGGGCGTTAAGGATCTGGCTATTGAGGATAACGTCATTACCGTGCGCGAAATGCGCTCCATGGAAAAATGCATGCCCGGGATGAATTTCATTCCGATGGAGTACCGCGTGGAAAAGCTGCGCGAGGTCAAGGACGACGACGAGCTTTCCCGTATCGAACGGGCCTGCGATATTACCTGCCAGGCATTTGAATACATCTGCGGTTTTATTGCGCCGGGGCGGAGCGAGCGCGAGGTGCAGCTGGCGCTGGACTACAAAATGCTGGCGCTGGGCGCGCAGGGGATGGCGTTCAGCACCATCGTTGCGGCAGGCGAAAACGGCTCTTTGCCGCATGCCGTGCCGGGCGATCGCGTGATAGAGCCGGGCGATATGGTCACAATGGATTTCGGCGCCAAGGTAGACGGCTACTGCGCGGATATGACGCGCACGGTGGCCGTGGGCCAGCCTTCGGACAAGATGCGCAAGATTTATGATATTGTGCTGCGCGCGCAGGAAACGGCGCAGGCTGCGATTGCGCCCGGCAAGGTATGCCGCGATATCGACGAGATCGCCCGCGATATTATCAGCGAGGCGGGGTATGGCGAATGCTTTGGGCATAGCCTCGGCCATGGCGTGGGCATTGATATTCATGAAGAACCGCGTCTCTCTTCCCGCTGCGAAACGCTGCTGGTTCCCGGCCATGTGGTAACGGTGGAACCGGGCATTTATGTGCCGGGCCTGGGCGGCGTGCGTATTGAGAACAGCTGCGTTGTGACAGAGACTGGCGTTCGCGCCCTGTGCGGTGCATCCAAGGAACTGCGCATTCTGTAATGCCGCATCCTTTTGCAACATAAACACATAAAAGATGGAGGAATGAACCGATGATTACTGCTGGCGATTTCAAAAAAGGCATTACTGTGGAATGGGACGGCGGCGTCTGGACGATCGTTGATTTCCAGCATGTTAAGCCCGGCAAGGGCGCCGCTTTTGTGCGCACCAAGATCAAGAACATTATGACCGGTGCCGTGGTGGAGCGCTCTTTCAACCCCACGGACAAAATGCCCAAGGCGGTCATTGAGACCAAGGAGATGGAATATCTCTATAACGATGGCGAGCTGTATTACTTCATGGATCCTGAAACCTATGAGCAGATGCCCCTCAACCATAGCCAGGTGGAGGAAGCCATCCAGTTCGTAAAGGAAAACACCAATGTGACCATCCGCTACTTCAAGGGCAGCGCCTTCTCCGTGGAAGCGCCCAACTTTGTGGAGCTGGAGGTCACTCAGACCGAGCCTGGCTTCAAGGGTGATACCGCGACCAACAACTTCAAGCCCGCGACCGTTGAAACCGGTTACGAGCTGCAGGTGCCGCTGTTCATCAACATTGGCGACAAGATCAAGATTGATACCCGTTCGGGCGAGTATCTGTCCAGAGCGTAAGCCGCAATAAGGAGAGAAGAATGAGCAATATCAATGACCGCGTAGCGTACCTGAAGGGCCTGGCGGAGGGCATGAAGCTTAGCGATGAGACCAACGAGGGGAAGCTGCTGCTGAAGATGCTGGACGTGCTGGAGGAAATGGCCGAGGAAATGACCTCTCTGCGCGCCGATCATGATGAACTGGACGAGTACGTTGAAAGCATTGACGACGATCTGGCCGATATGGAAGAGTACCTCTTTGATGACGATGAAGAAGAGGGCTGCGGCGGCTGCAGCGGCTGCTGCGGTGACGATGACGATGATGAAAACGAAGAAGAAGGGGACGACGATGACGATCAGGTCGTCGCCTATTCCTGCCCGCATTGCGGCAATGAGGTGACCTTTGAAATCGACGGCTTCGATTTTGAGGAAGATAACCTTTGCCCCGCCTGCGGAAAGCCGCTTTTTCCCACCGATGGGGAAGAAGACGGGGATTCTGACGAAGAATAAACCCTAAGGCATTCAAAGGCCGTCCTGAGCGGGATGGCCTTTTGCCGTATAAAGGAGCAGCGATGGACATTCGTCATGAAAATGCCCGCCCCTTTTATCTGCCGGGCGGGGAGCATGCCGTGCTGCTGACGCATGGCTTTACCGGCACGCCTGCGCATATGCGTCCGCTGGGGGAACGTCTGCATCAGGCGGGCTTTACCGTGCAGGGAATTCTGCTGCCAGGACATGGCACGCAGATTGCCGACATGCGCAAAAGTGATTGGCAGCAATGGCTGAAGGCTGAACTGGATGCAGTGCATCAGCTCAAAGAGCGCTATGGCAAGGTATCGGTGGCTGGGTTGTCCATGGGCGGGGATCTGTCTTTGATCGCGGCTGAACAAATGGAGGTTGCTGCCTGCATTGCGATTTCCGCTCCCATGAAAACGCAGGCGAAGTTTACTTCTTTGGCCAGGCCCTTGTCACTTTTTAAGCCGGAGCTGCAATGGAAGCGCGGCGCGGGCAAGCGCCATGACCTGCTGCGGGAATACAATATCGGCTATACCGGCTTCCCCACGGCCAGGGTATATGACCTGAATTATTTGATGCATTTGGCGCGCCGGAATCTGTACAGCGTGACCTGTCCCTTGATGGTGGTGCAGAGCCATGACGACCATACAATCAGCGCCGACAGCGCGCAGATCATCTATGATGGCGCGGCCAGCGGGCAAAAAGAAATGCTGTGGCTGGACGGCGTGCCGCATGTCTGTACCATTTCCTGTGAGCTGGAGCATATTGCGGAGCGTATGATTGCGTTTTTGCGCCGGGCGGAGAACACATGAGCCGTATGCGGCATAGCATGAACCAGGTAAGGGAGGGGAGTGCGGTGCGGTTGACGGATACAATGAAACCGGCCATGGAATGGGCGGAGGCGGCTATGCTGCCGGCGCGGGTGCGGACCATATCGGGCGGCGCGGCGCTGAAGGCTTTGCCGGATACGGCCTTGGCCTGCGGCGAAGCGATTACCGAACCGCTTGATGCGAAAGTACCCGCTGCGGCGGCTGCGCCGGTCATGGCGAAGCGAACGCTGCAGCGGGCTGCGTATCGGCAAATCAGACATTTTTAAGGGTTATCAACGGGCAAAGAGCTGCGTGACATAGACAAAGCCGTTGTCGTCATAGCATACGCCAACGCCAACGCGCGTCCAATGGGAGCCCAGGATATTGGCGCGGTGGCCGCTGCTGCTCATGAAAGCCGCCTGCGATTTTTCCACGGTTGAATGATGGGCGATGTTTTCGCCAACCCCTTTATAAGCATAGCCAAAGTATGTCAGCATCTCGGAGGCGCTGCCATAGGTAGGGGAAACATGGGCAAAATAATTGTTGTTTTTCATGTCGCAGGATTTGACGCGGGCAATGGCGCAAAGCTCCTCATCCAGGGTCAGGGCAGACAGGCCGTTGGCCACGCGGTCGGCATTAAGAAGATTCCATGCAGAATACTCTTGCGCAGAAACGGAAAGCGTAGTATAATCCCCAACGTTGCCGGATGTTGACGGCGTTGCAGTCGGAGACGGCTGTTTGGTCGGCGTCGGCTGCGCGGTCGGCCCAGGCGCGGGCGTTGCCGTGGGAACGGCAGGCTTTGCCGTAGGCGCGGCAGGCGTTGGCGTGCTTTGCGCGCAGGAACCGTTGCATTCCGCGTCCCCGCATTGCGCGCAGGGCTTGCAGGTGGTTTGATTGCGATATGGCCAGCCGCTGAAGCCGAATTGGGACGCCGGAGCGCCCTCTGCAAACGCTGAAAGCGTCAGCAGGGAGAGAAGCAGGGATAGGGTAATAAACCTTTTCAACTGATTCATGAAGTACCTCCGTATATGTTTTGTGCTGATTACGATACCGCAATAAAAGCGTAAAACATATGCGAAGAACTGTCAATTTGCTTTGCCAAAGGTTTGCCATGGAAAATTCAGGAAGAGAAAATGGAGGATTGTCGTATATGACGCTTACGAAGTGTCCACGCTGCGAACTGAACTACATCACGGATGGAGAAAAATACTGCAAGATCTGCCGCCTGGAAATGAAGGGGGAGCCTGTGCGCAACGAGATCGAAATGTGTACAATGTGCGGCGAGCACCCCGCCATGCCGGGCAAGGACGTTTGCCTGTTCTGCATGAAGGAAATGAGCGGTGTGAATACCGAAACGGAGAACGATGATCTGATTGCCCCGGGTGAGGCCAATATTGGGATCGATCCGATCAGCACGATGGATGAGATTATTCCCGAAACCGAGGACGATGAGAACGGCGCGATGTCGCTTGAGGTGCTCGGCGAGGAAGAGGACGATGACGACGATCTTGACGACGACAGCGACGATGGCATGGGCGGTCGTTATAAAAAATGACGATATTTGCCATTGGGGATCTGCATTTGCCGGGCGGCGATGATAAAAGCATGGCTGTGTTTGGCGCGCATTGGCAGGGGCATTGGGACAAAATTGCTTCTGACTGGCGCGACCGTGTGCAGGAACAGGACGTTGTGCTGATCCCCGGCGATATCAGCTGGGCAATGCAGCTTGAAAATGCATTGCCGGATCTTCGTCAGATCGGCGCATTGCCTGGACGGAAAATCCTGCTGCGCGGCAACCATGATTATTGGTGGGGATCGATTACGCGGGTCCGCGAAGCGCTTCCGGCTGGGATGTATGCGCTGCAAAATGACGCCATGGAAATGGATGGCATAACGTTTTGCGGATCGCGCGGGTGGACGAAGCCGCAGAGCGAGGAAGCGGGCGAAGACGCACGGCTGTATGCGCGCGAGCTGCTGCGGCTGCGGCTGTCTTTGGAGCAGGCGAGGCGGCTGAGTCCGCAAGGGCTGCTTATTGCCATGACGCACTTTCCCCCGGTCGGGGAGAGCGGCAAGCGCACGCCGGTGAGCGATATGATGCGCGAATTTGGAGTCGATCACGTGGTTTACGGCCATTTGCATGGCGCTTCCCTGAAGTCGGCGTTTACGGGAGTATTGGATGGCGTTCGCTATCATTTCGTCGCTTGCGACGGATTGGACTTCCGCATGTATTGCGTATGTGAAAATGTGGAGCCTGAATCCAATAAATGAAAATATGTTCCCAAATTTGTGGGGATTGAAGCAGTCGAAAGGCTGCTTTTTTGCGTATAAATGGAAAAACAATCCCTAAAAGGGGAGACGGGACGCTGAAAACGGCTTCAGCGCCCTGTTTTTTTGCAAAAATGAGATGAAAAGAGGGATGATGCCAAAGAAAAATTAAGTTTTTATGAATATAAAAAATATCTATTTTTGCTAAAATTAAGTAATAAATAATATATAAATTGCATATATATTTCTATGCAATTTGAAAAATATGGAAATAATTTTGCGAAAATTCCAGACTTATGCGAACATGCATTCCTGAAATAAAAAGAATATTTCGAAATTGTAACAAATTTTTAAGCCAAAGGATTTTCGGTAGAGTTGACAAGAAATCAAATGTGGTTGATAATGGTGGTCGTAGGGCAGAAAGTGCCACAAAGTGGAGGAATAAGGCGGTGAGCAGTGTGGAGGATGAAAACAGGGGGGCGTTAAGCCCGGCGCAGGCTGCGCTGCTCGAAAAGCATAAGCATCAGATAGGCGGCGGTTTTCATGGCGATTACGTGCATGGACTGGATGCCAAAGGACGCATGATCGTTCCTTCAAACTTCCGTTCGTCGCTGGGAGAGAAATTTTATATTTGTATGGCGCCTGATTTTCGGGCTATTGCCATCTATCCCAAAATCGAATGGCAGCTGGAATACTGCTTTCTGCTGGAGCTTAGGGAAAAGGACATGAGAATGGAACGGGTAATCAACCTGTTTACCAAATATACCTATGACGATTGCGAGTGCGACGCCCAGGGCAGGATCCTTTTGCCTCAAAAACTGCGCGCGCGTTTTTTGCAGGATGCACGGGACGTGGAGGTAAGCGGCGCTGGTACGCATATCCGCGTGGAGCGGGCGGAAGATGCACAGAAGGAAGAGGAGCTCTTCAGAGAAGAAATCCCCGACGTACTGGCATTTGAAGCGGAAATTAAGTCCAGACGCAGCGATTGAGGTTCTATTTTATAGGGTAAGGAGGATACACTGATATGTCGCTGGCGAGAAGTCAGAATATGACCTATGCCGCGGCGGGCCGACAGCCCCGCTCGTTTGAGAAAATGCACGTACACAGCCATGTGCATGTACCAAACGCCGAGGCCTGCGAGGATACTGCTGCGCGCCCGGTTTTTACCGCGCCGCCGCAGGCGCAGCGCAAACGCCGTGAGGTCACCCTGTCCATGGGAACAACGCTGGTGCTGACGGTACTGGCGGTGGCGGCCGTGGCGGTCTGCTACATTTCGGCGCGGGTGGATTACACCCATTACAATAAGCAGCGCCAGGAACTGCTCAATGAGATGCAGGCGGCGCAGCGGGAAATCATTGTACTGAAAGAAGAGGTAGCCAAGGCGCGCGAATCGTCCAATATTTGTTATCAGGCGGCGCAGCGCTTGGGCATGGTATCCAGCCAGGGCATGGAAATGATTGAAATCTATGCGCCCGATACCCGGCCTGACAATGCGGATTTCTCCCTCTCCGCTGGCAGTGCCGTAGCCTCGCTTTATCCGTGAGGCGGCGGGCGCGGTGCAATGAGGGGGAGAATGCATGCGCGCAGAATTGTTGATACGCAAAAGAATTTGGAAGCTGATAATCGCGTTGGTTGCCCTCTACGGGGTCATTACCGCGCGCATTGTCAGCCTTACTATTGTACAGAGCGAATCGCTCACGGCGCGTGGCGTGGCGCAATGGTCGCGCGAGGGCAAGGTGGAAGCGCAGCGCGGCAGTATTGTGGACTGCAAGGGCGAAACGCTGGTGCTCAGCAGCACGGCGTATATTGTAACGGTGAATCCCGGCAAAGTGGACGACGACGAAATGTTTGCCAGCGTCGTTAGCGAGCTGCTCAATGTTGACAGGGACAATCTGCTGAAAAAGTTGCAGAACAAAAACTATGCTTCCGTGCAGATCAAGCGCCAGGTGCCCCGCGAAACGGTGGACGCAATCCGTACCCTGCGGCTCCAGGATGAGCAGGCGGCCAAGCTTTTGCGCGGCGTGAGCTTTTCGGAGGATACGCGTCGCGTGTATATCAAGGGCGCGTTTCTGAGCCAGACGCTGGGGTTGACCAATGTGGATTCGGTGGGGCAGTCCGGTCTGGAAAGCCAGTATCAGACGGTGCTGATGGGGGAAGACGGCCTGCTTTTGACTGAAGTGGATCGCAAATCCCGCATCATGCCGGAGGGAAAGGTCACGTA
Source organism: Clostridiales bacterium (assembly GCA_019420065.1). Lineage (GTDB taxonomy): Bacteria > Bacillota > Clostridia > Christensenellales > Aristaeellaceae > SFMI01. The sequence continues at coordinate 40,500 of JAHZHX010000010.1, forward strand.
CATTGCTCCCCAGAAGGGCAATACGCTGCAGCTTACGGTGGACGCCACCATCCAGGAGTATACCGAACGCGCCATGCGCGAATGCATTGCAGTAAACAATGCGCGCGCCGTGACCGCGATCGTGATGGATGTAAACAGCGGCGCGATCCTGGCCATGTGCATGAAGCCGGATTACGATCCCAACGATCCGCCCCGCAGCGATGTGGCGGCGCTGACGCAAATGATGCGCATCAGCGCTGTCAGCGACGCTTATGAGCCGGGTTCTACTTTCAAAAGCCTGACATGCGCGGCGGCGCTGGACGCGGGCGTTGCCAGCGTGAATGATACCTTCAACTGCACAGGCAGCATCCGTGTGGATGGCGATACCATCCGCTGCTGGAAGAATTGTCACGGGCATGAGACGCTGGCCGAGGGGCTGATGAACAGCTGCAACCCGGTGTTTGTTACGCTGGGCCTGCGTCTGGGAACGGAGCGGATGTATCAGTATATGCGCGCCTTCGGTCTGGGGGT
>JAHZHX010000100.1 GCA_019420065.1 Clostridiales bacterium
ATCCATCTCTGGTCGACAGTGGATTATTGGTTGTTTTGATTAGAAATTAGTATAAGCTCCCTGATCTGCAAGCTCGTTTCCTTGCCTTGCAGACTTTCTCAGCTTCAGTCAGTCTGTTGACTTTGTCAACAGACTGAGCCCATCGCAAACAAATGATTTGCGATGGGCTCTGGAAATCGAGATATTATTCGTCTTCGTCCGGCACGTTCTTGTGCTGGCTGCGGCGGCGACGCGGCGCTTTTTCAGCAGGTTCCTCAGCGGCAGCCTCCGACTGGGTCTCGGTTTGCTCCGGAAGGATGGCAGCGCCGTCATCACGGGTCAGGCGGTACGAACCATTATCGCTGTTATGCGATGGCATGACAGGCGTGGAAGCAGCCGATTCGCGCAGAATTTCGTCAGAAGGCTTGACAAACGTCAAGCTTTCGGCTTCAGTTGCTTCCGCCTCCGGGGCCGGCGCGTCCTGGGCAGGCTCGGTATAATTGCGCTTGCCGCCCAGCTCCATATGGTCATAGGCATTCTTGGATACGCTGCGGCGCTTGGCGCGAACAATGGTGCTGAAGGCGAAAAGGATGAAGCTGACGCCAAAGAGTATGCCAACGACAGCGGCGGCGGTGCGCAGCACCTGAGAGGTTTGGATAGTGACCGGCTCCAGCACCTCGATGGGTGCGGCCGTCAGTGTGACCAGCGGCGCAACGGTGGGGCGGGGAGCGACCGTGGGCGCGTCGGTAGGCGCGGCATAGGTAATGGTCAGCTCATTGGAATCAAAGGTAACGGTGTTGTCCAGCGCGTCCTTGGCGGAGGCGGTAAAGCGGAATTTGCCCGCCTGTGAAAGAGTGAAGCTGCGGGTAACGGTAACGCTTTCCGAGGGCTTGAGCGAGTTGATGGTATAGAAGCTGACCGCGCCGTGAGAGAGCGTGATGTTCTTGGCCTCAAAAGAGGAGTTGTTTGTCACGGTCACGGTGAAATCGACGTCGGCAGGAATGCGCGGCATGGTGTTGCTGGACGCGGCAGCGGTCACGCTCAGGTGCATCACCTGGCCGGGATCGTACACGCTGACCTTGACCTCCTGGGAGGTAACGGTGTTGGTCGTGCCCGTGTTGTCGGGAAGCGTAACAGTATATTTGAAAGCGGTCGTCTCCGACAGGGTGAACTGCTTTTCGCGGGTCAGCGTTTCGCCAGGGGCAAGCGTCAGGTTGGTAAACAGCTCGCCGTATTTTGCGTCGGTCACGCTGATGTTGGAATAGGTGATATTGCCATTGTTTTTGATAGAGAGCGTCAGCGTGACGGTGTCGCCGTTTTCAATCGAAGTTTTATCGGCGGAAAGGATGTTTTCCAGCTCCAGACCGGGATTGGCGCGGGGAATGGTCACGGCAGGCAGATCCACCGCGCGGGACTCGCTCCCCGCTTTGTAGGTGACCTTGCCTTCGCTGGTCAGGTCGCGGCTGTTCATGGTGGCGGTAAACTTGATTGTTTCCCGCGCGCCGGGCGCCAGGGAGGCAATGGTCTGCGCCGTGCCGGAAACAGAGGAGTTTTCACGCACGCGGATGTTGGTGATTTCCACATTGCCGGCGTTGTACAGCTCGTATTGCACGGTCACGGTGCTGCCGTTGCGCACGACCTCGGGATCGATGGTGCGGTTCACCGTCAGATCGACCTTGGTGCCGGTGAAAGCGAGCGGCACGCTCTTGACCTGGGACTGCACGATGACCTGACCGTCGTTGTCCAGCTGATTATAGGTGAGCATGTAGGTCAGTTTGCCCTCGTCCAGCTGCGCCTGGGTCACGTTGTAGGTTTGCTGCGCGGTGACAAATTCGCCCTTTTTCAGCAGCGCCTGTCCGCCGTCGCCAAAGGACGAGACGATATTTCCGTCCGGGTCATAGAGCAGTACCGGCTCGGTCATGTCGGCGTCGCCCTCGTTGACAACGCGGACGGACACCGTGACCGGCCCCGGCGCGGTGAGACTGTCCGGCTCGACGGACAGGGTGAAGTTGATTGGCTCCTCGGCCAGCGCGGGCAGCGCAAACAACAGTGCGGCCAGCAGCAGGCTGAGCAGCAGAAATTTCAATTTTTTGGCATCATGGGCAAAATGCATGCCCACCCCTCCCTCCTGATACGCGCTATATGCGCGTGAAACGGCATTTCTACAAATTTTATTGTACTTGATTCACGCTCATATGTCAAGCAAGACGGCCTTTTTCCCAAGGAATATCATGAGTTTTTACATATAAAGACACAAAAAAAGCGGGCAGCGGCCGCATACCGGCGCGCATTCCCGCTTTTGCATGTCAGGGAAGGCAGCGTATATCGCTCAGATCCATGCAGAACCAGGTTCTGCCGCGCGTCTGATAGGCGCGCAGCGCCTCGTCGTAGCATGGGGCTTCCCGCAGCGCAGGCAGCACGTCCGGAGAGAGGCTGCACAGATATTCGGCGTCCAGCCGCTCCAGCCGTCCCTGTTCAAAGGCGCGGATGTTGTAGCGAGCGATGGTACGGTCCGTATTGACGCAGTTGAGCGCAATCCAGCCGGCAAGCGTCAGGGCGGCAAGGAGCGGGAAAATGCGCAGCGAGGGGCGCGCAAGCCTGCACAGCATCAAAAGGAGCGCCGCGGCGATCACCGCCATGGCCCACAGCGTCAGCAGGCGCAGTATGCTCAGGCCGTAGGCCAGGATATACAGGCGCATGCGCCATGCGGCAGAGAGCAGGATCACGGCGGTCAGCAGCGTCAAAAGGGCGCACAGCGCGCGCAGAAGGCGGCCGGGAGGACACATGCTCACGCACAAAGACAGTACAACAAGATTGAGCAGCGCCACGGCGACCAGCTCAAAAAAGCCGCTGCGCGCATATTGGGCATAGCCTCCTTGCAGGAGGGCGGTTTCCGCGCCGCCGAAGAGGTAGCGGAACTGTACATAGACAAAGAGAGCGTAGACGGCGCACAGCGCCGCGAGCGGCACGCCAAAGGTGATCTGCGGCAATGCGCGCGCTTTGGCGGGAGCGATTTCACGCCGCGGCTGCGAAAGCGTATACAGGGCGGAGAAAAGCAGCAGCGTCAGCACGCACAGTCGGCCGGACTGCCATATCAGCAGGCCGAAATTCAAATCCTGAAAGGATTGGGCGATACCGGAAAAACCCGTGCCGAAAACGGCGTCGGCCGAGCATAGCAGCAGCAGCGCCACGGCCAGCAGCGGAATGGCCAGAAAAATGCCCAGCCACAGGCCCGGCAGGCGGCGCTTTTGGCGCAGTCCGGCCAGGGCGGAAAAAGGAGCGCCCCAATGCGCGCCCAGCGCGGAGAAAAAGCGCAGAGCACCTTCGCGCATCCCGGCGGGGGAGAGCGGCGGCCGTTCGTTCAGCCCGGAAAAAGCCAGCAGCCCCTGCGTTAGCAGGGCGATCAGCACCGGCAGGTTGAGCGCGCGCATGGTTCGGCTGCCAAACAGGCTGTAACACAGCGCCAGCAGCGCTGCGCACAGCAGGAGAAAAACGGTTTGCTTATCCGGCTTTTTCCGGCCCCAGCCGAGGAGCAGGCCGGCCAGCAGCACCGTGCCGGCCAGCAGCGTCATGCCAAAGCCGGGCAGCTCGGCATTTTGCAGAACTCCGCCGTATACGAACACATACGCCGCGGCGCAGGCCAGCGCGGCAAGCAGAGCAGCCGGCAGGGCCGCGGCCGGTTTAAGCGTCCTCATGGCTGTCCTTCTCGTAAATCAGAAGGTCGCCCACCTGGCATTGCAGGGCGGCGCAGATGGCTTCCAGGGTGGAAAAGCGCACGGCCTTGGCTTTGCCGTTTTTAAGGATGGACAGATTGGCCATGGTAACGCCCACGCGGGCGGACAGCTCGGTCATGCTCATTTTGCGCCTGGCCAGCATCACGTCCAGATCAACGCGAATCATCGGCAGCCCTCCTTATATGGTCAGGTCGCTGTCTTCCTGCAACTGCACGGTATGGCGCAGCAGGATGCACAGCACATGGGCGACCAGACTCAGCGCAACGCTGGCCATGCTGACCAGCAGGAACAGGATCCACAGCGGGCCGACGGCAACCGAGAACAGCGCGGCGGCGGCCAGCCCCAGCAGCCACATCAGGGCGGCGACGATCAGGTACAGGCTGATGCGGCGCATGGCGCTGACATTCTCTCGGCAGAAGGATTGGCCGCGGCCGATGCGCAGACTGATGGCAATGTATTCGCCCAGCGCCGCCATATAAACGCAGGCAATGACCCAGATGTAGATCAGCGCGGGCCAGAACAAATGCGCGTGCTGAGGCGATTCGGCGCGGATCTCCAGCCCGGCCAGAGGCGCGTAAACGAAGAATACCATCACGCCGCCCACAAGCGCCAGGATCCCGGCGCACAGCAGCAGAGCGGAAAGACGTTTGTAATGCATGCAAATGACCTCCTTTGCGATGAAAGAATAACACATGAAGAACTGATTGTCAATATATTTTTATTGAAAAACAATAAAATTTAATTGTAAAACAAAAAGCAGGGCATTGCGCCCTGCCCAGACCATCAACAAAGTGGGTACATCATTGCCGGGATGCAATGAAGGGGCGC
>JAHZHX010000101.1 GCA_019420065.1 Clostridiales bacterium
ATATCGCCCGCTTCTTCCTGGACTTCACCGTGGACGAGAGCTGCGGCAAGTGCACGCCCTGCCGCGTTGGTACCCGCCGCATGCTGGAGATCCTCAACCGCATCGTTGAAGGCAAGGGCGAGGAAGGCGACATTGAAAAGCTGGAAGAGCTGGCCACCTCCATCAAGGCGACCGCCCTGTGCGGCCTGGGCCAGAGCGCGCCCAACCCCGTGCTTTCCACCCTGCGCTATTTCCGTCATGAGTACGAAGCGCACATCCGCGACCATGTGTGCCCGGCGCATCACTGCCGCGCCCTGCTCAAGTATGTGATCGATCCCGAGCTGTGCCGCGGCTGCACGGCCTGTACCAGAGTCTGCCCCGCGAACGCTATCGAAGGCGAGGTGCGCAAGCCGCATCACATCGACCCCGCCAAGTGCCTCAAGTGCGGCGCGTGCGCGGCCAAGTGCCATTTCAACGCGATCTCGCGCAAATGATAGGAGGACAGCAGTTTCATGGATAAAATGATTCATCTCACCATCGACGGCGTGCAGGTCTGCGTGCCCGAAGGCACCACGGTGCTTGAGGCCGCCCGCCAGGCGAATGTGCATATCCCCACCCTTTGCTATCTCAAGGACGTCAACCAGATCGGCGCCTGCCGCGTCTGCGTAGTGGACGTGGGCGCGCGCGCCCTGCAGGCCGCCTGCGTATACCCCGTCTCCGAGGGCATGGTCGTCAAGACCAATACCCCCGCCGTGCGCCGCGCCCGCCGCACCGTGGTAGAGCTCCTGCTGAGCATCCACGACCGCAAGTGCCTTTCCTGCTCGCGCAACAACAACTGCGAATTGCAGGATCTGTGCCGCGACCTGGGCGTGGAGGACGACAACCACTTTGCCGGCGAGCGCATCAAGTACGAAGTGGACGATGCCTCTCCCTGCGTGGTGCGCGACAACAACAAGTGCGTGCTGTGCCGCCGCTGCGTGGCTGCCTGCAATAAGCAGAACGTGGGCGTAATCGGCGCGGTCAACCGCGGTTTTGCCACCGCCATCCAGTCCCCCTGGGAATTCAAGCTGGCTCAGACCGGCTGTGTGGGCTGCGGTCAGTGCATCACCGCCTGCCCCGTGGGCGCGCTGAAGGAAAAGGATTCCATCAAGGCTGTGGATAAGCTCCTGGCCACTGAAAAGCATGTTTTCGTGCAGCCCGCTCCCGCCGTGCGCGCCGCGCTGGGCGAGGAATTCGGTTTGCCGATCGGCACGCCGGTGACCGGCAAGATGGTTGCCGCGCTGCGCCGTCTGGGCTTTGAAAAGGTGTTTGATACCGACTTCGGCGCCGATCTTACGATTCTGGAAGAGGCTACCGAGCTGGTTCAGCGCATCAAAAACGGCGGCGTGCTGCCCATGATTACCTCCTGCTCCCCCGGCTGGGTCAAGTATTGCGAAACCTACAACAGCGATTTCATCCCCAACCTGTCCTCCTGCAAGAGCCCGCATGAAATGGTGGGCGCGGTCATCAAGAGCTATTACGCCGAAAAGGCGGGCCTGGATCCCAAGGAGATCAAGGTGGTCTCGGTCATGCCCTGCACAGCCAAGAAGTTTGAGGCCAAGCGGCCCGAGCTGAGCAATAACGGCGTGATGGATGTGGACGAGGTCATTACCACCCGCGAGCTGGCGCGCATGATCCGCGCCTCCGGCATCGACTTTGCCAACCTGCCCGACGAGGACTTTGACAAGGTGCTGGGCGAAAGCACGGGCGCGGGCGTGATCTTCGGCGCGACCGGCGGCGTGATGGAAGCGGCTCTGCGCTACGCCTATGAGGCGATCACCGGCAAAACGCTGGAAAAGGTCGAGTTCCACGCCGTGCGCGGCCTGGAGGGCGTGAAGGAAGCCGTCATCGATCTGGGGAGCCTTCAGCTGAATGTGGCCGTGGCACACGGCACAGGCAACGCGCAGAAGGTCCTGGACAGCATCCGCAGCGGCGAAAAGAAATACGACTTCATCGAGGTCATGTGCTGCCCCGGCGGCTGCGTGACGGGCGGCGGCCAGCCCATCGTCAAATCCAATGTCCGCAATGAGGTGAATGTGTCCGCCGAGCGCGCCAAGGCGCTCTATGCCGAGGACGCCGGCAAGCCCGCCCGCAAGAGCCAGGACAACGAGGAGCTGAAGACGCTCTACCGCGAATACCTGGGCGATATCGGCGGCGAGCGTGCGCATCACCTGCTGCACACCCATTATGTCGCGCGCGACAAGTACGAAAACTGCAAATAAATCATCTGATGCAAGCAAAACGGGGAGGCGGCTTTGACATTCAAAACCCCTCCCCGCATGCTTTTTCCGGAGGTACGCATGGAGCTTTGGGACCTATACAACGCGCTCGGCCAGCGCACCGGCAAAACCATGGCGCGCGGCAATCCTGTTCCCGAGGGCTATTTTCATGCCGTAGCGGATGTGGCCGTGCGCCATGCCGACGGCAGCTTTCTTTTTACCCTGCGCGACCGCAACAAGCCCGTATTCCCCGGCAAATGGGAATTAGGCGCAGGCGGCAGCGTGATCCACGGGGAAGAGATACTCGACGGCGCGCGCCGCGAGCTGCTTGAGGAAACAGGCCTTATCGCAGACGCTCTCACGCCCGCCTTCTATATCATCCGTCCTGAGAACCATACCATTTATCAGGGATATCTGGCCGAATACGCGGGCAACAAGGATGCCGTGCGCTTGCAGGAAGGCGAGACCATCGATTATCGCTGGCTCAGCGCGGCGGAAACGGTTGCTTTCATGCAATCGGACGATTGTATCGCTCCTCAGCGCGACCGCTGGCAGGTGCTGCTGCACCAGCTTGAAGCGGAGAAATAAGAAAGAAACCATGTTTTGGCGTTGGAAGTTGGGTGCATACAAAATGGCTGTCGGAAAACATTCCGACAGCCATTTTTTCATATTGTCTTGTATGGCTGCAAACAAAAGCAGACTAACTCGCCAGGAAGCAATGAAGGGGCGCAGAGCCCGCATCCTCAATAGTCGCCTTGGACACCCTGCGCTGCTCTGCTGCGCAGGAGCGCAGGTTTCGGGCGGCAATTCAAGAATTGCCCGCCCTCAGCCGCCAAAGGCGGCGCTACTCCCTGCCGGTCGCAATGCTCCTTTTCGGATGATGACTCCGCCTCGCTTCATCTGCCGCCGGCAGCGCTTCGGCTTCGTCACCTTCATTTTAATTTCGCAGCGGCGGCGTGTACGCCGCGAGGAGAAAATTCTCGCAGCGGAGCTTGCCCCCGCGGAGAGAATTTTCATTCCTTCCAGATTTTCTGACCGTGACGCGCAGCGTCACAAGAAAATCCGCAGCCCGACAAAGCGAAAAATTCGTTTTGTCGGAGAGCGGCGGCTACGCCGCCCCATTACATGGTAATGCAGTTGCAGGGGCATACCTTGGCGCAAGCGCCGCAGCGCACACACTTGGTAGGATCGATCCGGGCATAGCCGTTCTCCACCGCGATCGCGCCGTACTGGCACTCCTTCGTGCAGCGGCCGCAGCCGATGCAGGCATCCATGCACACCGCGCGCGCCACGCGCGCCACATCGCTGTTGCGGCAGCGCACAATCACATTCTGCGAGGCGGGCAGCAGCTCAATCACGCCGCGCGGGCAAGCGCTCACGCACTGGCCGCAGGCGGTACATTTTTCCTCGTCGATACAGGCAATGCCATCTTTCATGGTGATCGCGCCGAAAGCGCAATGATCCATGCAGTCGCCCATGCCAATGCAGGCAAAGCGGCACTCCTTGGGGCCGCCGGCCATACCGGCAGCGCTGGCGCAGCTATGATAGCCGTCATACTCATAGCGCTCCTTGGCCACGCCCTTCACGCCCTGGCAGCGCACGCGCGCCACCAGCTTCTCGCCGTTTTCGGCCTTCTGACCCATGATGGCGGCAATCCTGGCCGCGCCCTCGGCGCCGGCAGGAGCGCAGCCGTTTACCTTGGCCTCGCCCGCAACCACGGCGGCCGCAAAGCCGTCGCAGCCCGCATAGCCGCACGCGCCGCAGTTCGCGCCCGCGCAGCACTCGCGCACCTGCGCTACGCGCTCATCAACATCCACATGAAACTTTTTGCTGGCGAACGTCAGCACCAGGCCAAAGATCAGGCCGATGCCGCCCAGCACCAGACCGGCGTAAAGAATCGTCATCTTGCTTTCTCCTCCTTACACCATGCCGCTGAAGCCCATGAAGGCGATCGCCATCAGGCCGGCAGATACCAGAGTGATGGGGAAGCCCTTCATGCAGGCAGGGATCTTGCTGGTTTCCAGCCGCTCGCGCACGCCGGCCATCAGAATGATCGCCAGCGTGAAGCCCAGCGCCGAGAAGGTGCCGTTCAGCACGCTGAAAAGCAGATTATAGCCTTCCTTGACATTCAGCGTAGCCACGCCCAGCACAGCGCAGTTGGTGGTAATCAGCGGCAGATAAATGCCCAGCGCCGAGT
>JAHZHX010000102.1 GCA_019420065.1 Clostridiales bacterium
AGATCTACACGCGTTGGAACACTCTTTCCCTACACGACGCTCTTCCGATCTGGCGTAGTGCGGCGCGTGTACGGCGGCGCGGCGCTGCAGGGCGCTAACCGCGACGTGCCATTGCAGATGCGCGAGACCGAGGAGACCGAGGCCAAGCGCTATATCGGCCGCATGGCAGCCTCGCTGGTTAAGGAAAACGATGTGATCATGCTCGACGCATCCAGCACGGCGTACAGCCTGATTCCCTATCTGCCGGACTATAAGAATCTTGTCGCCGTGACCAGCGGAGTCAAGACGGCGCTGGCGCTGGGCGAAAGGCACATCAAGACCTTTCTGACCGGCGGGCAGATGATCGACAACAGCTATTCGATGATCGGAAAGCAGGCCGAGGAGCTGATTCGTTCGATCCGTGCTGATGTGCTGTTTTTTTCCTGCCGCGGCGTGACGGAGGACGGCTGCATGACTGATTCCTCGGTCGAGGAAACGCAGCTGCGCCAGCTGATGTTCAGCCACGCCCGGCGGCGCGTGCTGATGGTGGCGGGCAACAAGCTCGGGCGCGACTATTTTTATCTGTTGGGGAAGGTCTGCGACGTGGACGACGTGATCTGCGACCAGCGCCTGCCGGAGGGCTTTGCCCAGGCGGGCGAGGACGGGCGCGCGCCGCGTTTGTGGATCGGAGAGGGCGCCGACAAAGTCGCCGCCCTCCGCCAAAACGAATGAAATTCGTTTTGGCGGGTTGCAGCTTTTCTTGCGCATCTACGATGCGCGGCCAGAAAAGCTGTAAGGAATGAAAATTCTCTTCGCGGGGGCAAGCTCCGCTGCGAGAATTTTCTCCTCGCGCCGTACATGCCGCCGCTGCGGATTACAGTTCCAAACTCCTGCGGGAGTTTGGGACGCGAAAGAAACCAGCTTGAAGGAAAAAGCGGCCGCTCACTTTGCCGATAGCCTGAGAAATTATTCTTGCGAAGATGTAAAATAAGGCAAAATAATATCGATAATAACCAATTTAAACATTTACAAGCTGAAAAATCCGGCATATAATAAACCAAAGGAAGCAGATACCCCCATTCTATTTCGGGAGGCGAACAGCGTGAAGTACTACATTGCAATCGACGCCGGAGGCAACAAAACGGACAGCGTACTGTTTGACCAGACGGGCAATGTGATCGCCCGCGAGCTGCGCAGGGGCGCGAACGCCTTTGATTTGGGACCGGCCGAGGCCGGCACGCGCCTGTGCGGCGCGGTGGAAGTCATGAAGGAGCGGCTGCCGGAGGGCGCGCAGCTCAGCGGCGTTTTCGGCGCGATTTCCGCGGCACATTACTATCCGGAAATCGAGCGGCGGGTCGCCAAGCTCGCTCCGGGCGCGCCCGTGCGGATGGACAGTGTGGTGAGCGGCGTGATGGCCGCGGTGCTGGGGCGCGAGGACGGCGTATGCCTGATCTCGGGCACGGGGTCGTATTGCTGTGCGCGGGTACAGGGAAAGCATCGCTTCTATATCGGCAGCAGCGGCTATATGCTCGATACCGGCGGCAGCGGCTACGAGTTAGGACGCGCGGCGCTGTTAGCGGCGCAGCGGGAGCATGACGGCCGCGGCGAGAAAACGCTGATGACGCGCATCGTGGAAAAGGATATGGGAGAAACGCTGCTGGAGCATCTGCCCGTCATTTACTCGGGCGGCCGGGCGTATATTTCCTCCTTTGCGCACGCGGTGTTCGAGGCGCGGGCGCAGGGCGACGCGCTGGCCTCGCAGGTCTTTGAGGAAAATGTGGATTATTATGCCGCGGCGCTGCGCGCTGCGCGCGAATATATGGGCAAGCCCTTCCGCACGGCCATCGGCGGCGGCATCTTCCTGCATTATCCGGAGTATGCCAGCGCGGTGCAGGCGCGCGCGCCCGAGGGCTGCGAGCTGGTCATGCTGGACGCGCCCGCGGTGTACGGCGCGGCGCTGGAAGCGCTTTGGCAGGACGGCGGCGAGGCTGACAAGGGCTTCCGCGAGCGCTTTGAGCGCACCTACGCCCGCCATCCGGTGATGAGCGCGGCCTGGTAAGGACTTGACAAAACAGCGCGTTTGCGGTATCGTGCGGTCGGGAGATGATGAAATTGACCGGTCATGACGAAATCGCGGGCGCGCTGTTTTTGAGCGGCTATAACTGCGCGCAGTCCGTTCTGTGCGCCTTTGCCGACGTGACGGGCTTTACCGATCAGGAGGCCATTCATATTGCCGCGGGGCTGGGCGGCGGCGTGGCGCGCATGCGTGAGATATGCGGAACCATCAGCGCCATGGCGATTGTGATGGGCTGCGTGTACGGCAGCGATCAGCCGCAGGATCACGCGGCCAAGGCGGCGCTGTACGCCCATGTGCAGGCGGCCGCGGCGCAGTTCAAGGAAAAGGCAGGCAGCATGATCTGCCGCGAGCTGCTGGGCAGCCTGGACGACGGCAGGAGTCAGCCCGAGGAGCGCAGCGAGGCGTATTACCATCGCCGTCCGTGCAAGCGGTTTGTGGAGCTGGCAGCCGCGACGCTGGAGCAATATTTGGCGGAGCATCCGCCGCAGAAAACGGGAGAAGAAGCATGAAAACGATCGCATTGATTGGGGCGGGAGCGCGCGGCATGACGTATGCGCGCCTGATTAAAAAGAGCGGGCGCGCCCGCATCGTGGCGGTGGCGGAGCTTAAGCCCGATCGGCTGGAGCGCGCCGCGCGGGAGCTGGACATTGCGCCGGATATGCTTTTTGACCATGCGGATAAGCTGTTGGCGGCAGGAAAGCTGGCCGATGCGGCGATCATTGCCACTCAGGACCGCGATCATTACGCCGAGGCGGTACAGGCGTTGGAACTGGATTATGATTTGCTGGTGGAAAAGCCGGTATCGCCTGATGCGGCGGAGTGCATGCATATCAGCCGCCTGGCGCGGGAACGCGGCCGGCGGGTGGCGGTATGCCACGTGCTGCGCTACTCGCCCTATTTCCGGGCGATCAAGGAAATCATAGACAGCGGCGAGCTGGGGCGCGTGATGGAGATTCAGCACAACGAAAATATCGGCAATTTTCATATGGCGCATTCCTTTGTGCGCGGCAACTGGCGCAACACGGCAGAGTCCAGCCCCATTCTGCTGGCCAAGTCTTGCCATGACCTGGATCTGCTGGTGTGGATGACCGGAAGCCGCTGCAAACGCATCGCTTCTTTTGGCGATTTGACGTATTTCAAAGCGGAAAATGCGCCTGCGGGCAGCACGGCGCGGTGCCTGGGCTGCCCGGCGGCGGACGGCTGCCGTTATGATGTGCGCAAGACCTACCTCCGGCATATCGGCGCATGGCCGACCACGGCGCTGACGCTGGATCAAACGGAGGAAGGCGTGCGCAGAGCGCTGGAGGAAGGCCCCTATGGCCGCTGCGTGTATCGCTGCGATAATGACGTATGCGACCATCAGGTAACGGCCATGGAGTTTGAAAACGGGGTGACGGCGACCTTCAATCTCAGCGCTTTTACCAATCGGGTAGCGCGCACGATGAAGATCATGTGCGAGCATGGCGAGATTCGCGCCAACGAGCATTTGAATGTGATTGAGGTAGTCAGCTTTACTTCACACGGCAGCGACCGGGGCAATTCCCGGCTGATTGAGGTGGAAAAAGCCTCCGGCGGGCACAGCGGCGGCGACGCGGGGATTGTTGACGCGCTGCTGAACATGCTGGACGGCAGCGCGGGCGGCATGGATACCGACATTGCGCACTCTGTGGAAAGCCATTTGATGGCAGGCGCGGCGGAAAAATCGCGCCGGGAGCATTGCATGGTGGAGATGGCGGCATACCGCGCGTCGCTGGAATAATAACGCAAATAAATAATGGGGAAGCAGCTATGATATCCAAAGCCGCTTCCCCGTTGTTTTTTGTGTTTATTAGTTTGTGTGCTTGTCGCTGTAACGCTGGATCATTTCACTGGCCCAGCCGCGGCCGCTTTTGACGGAGAAATACCCCGCGACGGCGGAACACAGCGCGCCCAGACAGTCAACGATGATATCCTTCATCGTGTCGGTCAGCGCGGCGTGGCCGACCAGTACCTCGCCTTCGGCGGTGATGAACTTCTGCATGTTCAGCCCCAGGATGCCGTCGAAGGTAAATTCGTAAATCTCCCATACGGCGCCAATGGTCACCGCCAGGCAGAAACTGAAC
>JAHZHX010000103.1 GCA_019420065.1 Clostridiales bacterium
GGACCAGATCGAGGCGGGCAGCTACATGGTTGCCGCCACGATCACAGGCGGCAACGTACTCATCAAAAATGTCATCCCCAAGCATCTGGAACCTATTACCAGCAAGCTGGAAAAGGCGGGCGCCACCATTGAGGAGTTCGACGATTCCCTGCGGGTGTACCGCACGGGCGACCTGGAGCCGCTGAATATCAAAACAATGCCGCATCCCGGTTTCCCCACCGATATGCAGCCGCTGATGACCGTGCTGCTCACATTGGCAAAGGGGACGTCCATCATCACCGAAGGGATTTGGGAAAACCGTTTTCGTTATGTGGATGAGCTGACCCGTATGGGCGCGAACATCCAGGTGGACGGGCGCGTGGCTGTGATTGAGGGCGTGCAGGAGCTGCTGCCGGCCCCCATGCGCGCGGCGGACCTGCGCGCGGGCGCGGCACTCGTGGTTGCGGCGCTGGCGGCGGACGGCGTTTCCGAAGTGGACGAGATCTGCCACATCGAACGCGGCTACGAGGATATCGTGGAAAAGCTGCGGGGGCTTGGCGCGGACATCAAGCGGGTGGAAAAGCCCGCGGGCGTGCTGCGGCAGGCTGCGCTGTAAGCTTACAAAAAGCAGAACGGAAGGAGCGTTTCGGCTCCTTCCGTTTTTGAATGTTAAAAGGGAGGCTGCGCATGGCGCGTTTTACCACGCTGTATTCCGGTTCCTCGGGCAATAGCGCCCTGGTGGAGGAAAACGGCCGTTACTTACTGGTGGATATGGGCAAGAGCTGCCGCATGACGCAGAACGCGCTGAAAGGGTTGGGGCTGCCGCTGGCGGACCTGGGCGGCATCCTTGTCACCCACGAGCATTCGGACCATGTGAGCGGTCTTGCCATCTTTTTAAAATATCACCCTGTGCCGGTGTACGGCAGCGCGGCCACGCTGGATTATCTGGCTTGCCGGGGCCTTGTGCCGCCGGGCGCGGAATTGATAGACATCGACGGCCGCACCGAGGACGTGTGCGGTTTTGCGGTGCAGAGCTTTGAAACGAGCCACGACTCTGTGGCCTGCCGGGGTTACCGCATCACCACGCCTTTGGGCCGGGTGGCAGGCGTCGCAACAGACCTTGGCTATGTGAGCGACGAGGTGCTGGCGAACCTCTTGCTGGCGGATGTGGTGGCGCTGGAAGCCAATTATGATTATAATATGCTCATGACGGGGCCGTATCCATATTATCTGAAAACGCGCATTGCGTCCCAGCGCGGGCATCTGTGCAATGAGGAGAACGCGGCCACGCTGGTGCGTCTGCTGGAAAACGGATGTGAAAGGTTCGCGCTGTGCCATATCAGCCAGGAGAACAATACCCCGGAGCTTGCGCTGGAAAGCGTGCGCGCCGCGCTGCTGGGCGCGGGCGTTGTGCCGGGGCGGGACTGCGTTGTGAATGCGGCGCGCCGCCACGAGGTATCGCCCATCATTGAATTTTAAGCGCGCCGTGCGGCAGCCGCAGGATAACAGGAGGGAAGCATTGTGCAGACCATTACGCTCATCGCGCTGGGGAAGCTGAACGCGGATTATTACGCAAAGGCCGCCGCCGAATACGCAAAGCGTCTTTCGGCCTATTGCAGGCTGAACATCGTGGAGCTGCCGGAGGAGCCCATTGCGGAAAAAAACGCTTCGCCCGCCGTCATCGGCAAGGCGCTGGAAAAAGAGGCGCGCGCCATTCTGACGGCCGTGCCCAAGGGCAGCAGCCTGGCGGCGCTGTGCGTCGAAGGAAAACAAAAAACCAGCGAGGAGCTGGCCGCGTATCTGGACGAGCGCGCGGGCAGCGGCGCGGGGGACGTGGCGTTCGTGATCGGCTCGTCCCACGGGCTTGCGGACAGCGTAAAGCAGACGGCGTCTCTGCGGCTTTCCATGAGCAAAATGACATTCCCGCACCAGCTTGCGCGGGTGATGCTGCTGGAGCAGCTTTACCGCGCGTTTTCCATCAACCACGGCGGAAAATACCACAAGTGACCCAAAAGCGCCCCGCGCACGGCCGGACGGACACCGGACCGATGTGCGGGGCGCTTTTTGCGGCTGCCTCTCCGGGCGTTAATCCGGACGGCGCTCCCGGTAGGCGAGCGCTTCATCGGGCGCTTTCATTTTGCCGATGCAGAACAGCAGGACGGCAACGCCCAGCAGGGCGAGGATGCATTTTCCAAAGGTTTTCATAGAGGGCTTCATCCTTTCGTTTTGAAGTGGAGCAAAGAGGCGTCACGCCTCCACAAGGCGGTAATAGGTACGCGCGGTAATGCGGTATACCACCACATACGCGGCGGCGAAAATGAGAAATGTGACGGCCGTGCAGCCGAAGAACAAAAGCCGGTTCACCATTCCGAACACAAGAAGCATGTTGCAGATGATCTCAAAGGCGAACACCATATGCAGCGCAGCCATGAGCAGCGGCAGGAAAAACACCAGCAATATCTGTTTGTTGATGGCGCGTTTGACCTCTTTCCGGCTCATGCCCACCTGCTGCATGATGCGGAACCGGTCGTGATCCTCATAGCCCTCGCTGATTTGTTTGTAGTAGATGATCAGCACCGTGGCCATCAGGAACAGGCACCCCAGGAAGATGCCAAGGAACAGGAAGCTGCCGTACATGGCGTTCCACTCGGTATATAGCTCGGAGCGGGCATAAATGCCGCAGATACCGTTAAGCCTCGTCCATAGATCCTCCTGCAATGCGGCGATCTGCTCCGGCGTGGCGTCCACGTCGAAGGCGGCGCTGTAAGCGAACTGTTCCTGCGTTCCGCCCATGGCACGGTACAGGGAAGTGGCTTCTTCATCCGGAACAACGAGGATAAGGCCGGTTATGGCGGTGTAGTTGCCGGAGCCGATATAAGGGCTCTCGTCCAGCCGCTGTGCGATATGAACAGCCTGCCCGCCGAGAGTAACAGTATCCGAAAGCACAAAGTTTCCCGTGGGATAGGCAAGGGCTTCGCCGGAAGCGAGCTGGAAGTTTGTGCCGAAAGTAGAATTATAGTCTGAAAGAGGGACAAGTGAGACCGCAACAACCTCTCCGGAACTCACCGAAGCAGGCGCGTCTTCGTAGGAACCGTCGACAGAAATCACATTAAGGCTGCGGCTGCGGCCGGCGACGGGATTTTTAATTTCCAGGCCCAGCGCCCGGGTGCTTTGTGCAAAAGCATCCTGAACCGCCGGCGCATTTTCCGCTGCGGTAGAATTGCTGCAAATTTCTCTGGGGTACATGCTTGTCACCATGTCATTGCGCCCCATGTACAGGCTTACGGTAGTAGAGATCGTGACGAGCACCATCGTAGAAAGGATGCAGATGGCCGCAAGGCCAGCGGCGTTCTGCTTCATGCGGTACATCATGCCGGAGACGGCAATGAAGTTGTTGGGCCTGTAATAGAAATTCTTGCGGCGCCGCAGGGCTTTCAGCAGAGCAATGCTGCCGGCGGTGAACAGGCAGAACGTACCTAGAATGACGAGGAATACAGCGACAAAAAACAGCAAAAGCGCATTCAGCGGGCTTTTGAAATATACGGCGACAAAATAGCCGCCTGCCAGCGCGGCCAGGCCTACAAAAGTGAGAAGCCAGGAGGTTTTTGGCTCTTTTTCGCCTTTCTGCCCGCCGTGGAGCAGCTCCACCGGGTTGGCAAGGCGGATGTGCACCATGTTGTACAGCAGTGTCGCGCCATAGATGCACGCGAACAGCACCACAGTGGTGACGAGCGACGGCACCGAGACGGAGAACGCCAGCGGCGTTGCGAAATCCAGCAGATACAGCAGCGCCATGAACAGCAGCTTTGAGAATAATACGCCGAACACAAGCCCCAGCGCCAGACACGCAATTGCGGTGAACAGCGTTTCAAAAAACAAAACCAGCGCAACGTGCCGCTTTTCCATGCCCAGTACACAGTAAAGGCCGAGTTCCTTTTTGCGCCGCTTGATGAGAAAGCTGTTGGTGTAGAACATCAGCGCAATGCAGAAAACA
>JAHZHX010000104.1 GCA_019420065.1 Clostridiales bacterium
ACGATATGACGCTGGAGCAGCTCAGGCAGCTTTACCAGATTCTCAGCACCGTGAGCGCGAGCGTGACGCAGGCAAACGAGCTGCTGGCGCTGGGCGGCATGAAACATGTCAGCGAAGCGGCGCAAAGCAGCATTGCATACATCCGCAGTGCGGGACGGGTAGCCAACGGCGCGCCGGGAAGCGTCCACAATTTCCTGAGCTGGGACAACCTTCAGCCGGTGCGCGCCTTTGAGCGCATGGGCGAGGGCGGACAGGCCATTTTCCGCGGACTGCAAAAGGGGCAGGCGAAGCTGGCCTATAACGTGCGCGAGGCGCTTTCGATCAGCGAGGCGGCGTACACCGCGCAGGAGGCGCGGGCATGGAGCCGCGAAATCAAGACGTTTAACGTGGGCGGCAGGGAGATACGCATGCCGGTCGCGGACGTAATGAGCCTGCACTGCCTGATGAAGCGGGCGCAGGCGGCGGGACACATTCTGGGCGAGGGCTTCCGCGTGGCGGACTTTAAGGACGGACGCAAAACGGTGGCCGGAGAGGGAACAACCATCACGCAGGAGGAGGCGCGGGAGCTGACAAACAGCCTGACCGACCGGCAGCGCGAAGCAGCCGACCGTTTGCAGGAGATCATGAGCAGCGTGGGCAGCCGCTGGGGCAACGAGGTGAGCATGAAGCGCTTTGGCTATGAAATGTTTACCGAGAAAAATTACTTCCCCATTGAGGTGGACGGCGACCGGCTGACAGCCAAAACGGACGAGAGCCGGGGGAACGAGCTGTACCGGCTGCTCAACATCAGCTCGGTCAAGCCCATTACGCGCGGCGCGCGCAACCGCGTGATGCTCAAAAACATTTTTGAGGTATACGCAAGCCACATGAGCGATATGGCGCAGTACAACGCCATGGGGCTGCCGGTGCTGGACGCGGTGAAATGGATCAACTACCGCGAGAGCGTGGAGCGGGACGACGGCACGGTATCCGCCGAGGGCGTGCGCGACGCGCTGCGCGATGTGTACGGGAACGCGGCAGGAAGGTATGTCATCAAGCTTCTGAAGGACGTAAACGGCACACAGGCAACAGGAGACGTAGGCGAGGCGCTGAGCCGCAAAATGCTGACGAGGTACAACCGGCAGGCGGTAGCGGCCAATCTGAGCGTGGCGCTCAAGCAGCCCATGAGTATCATCCGTGCCGGCATGGAGCTGGGTGGAAGCGATCTTGTGCTGGGCGAGCTGGGAAGAAAAGGAACGTTCCGGCAAAACGTGCGTGAAATGCTTACCTACAGCGGCATTGCGGTATGGAAAGACCTGGGCTTTTACGATGTAAACGTTTCGCGCCCGGTAAAAGCCATGATTATGCACAGCGACAGCGCGGCGGACGAAATCATCAGCAAGGCGACATTCCTGGCCGAAGGCGCGGATAAGATCACCTGGGCGGCCATGTGGGGCGCGTGCAAGCGATTTGTGGAGCGCGGCGGGCAGCGGTTTGACAGCACGGAGGACTTCATGCACGCCGTGGCCGACAAATTTGAGGACGTGATCTACAAAACGCAGGTGGTGGACAGCATCCTTACCCGCAGCCAGTTCATGCGCGGCACGAGCTTCCAGAGCAAGGCGTTTTCGAGCTTCATGTCGGAGCCGACAACAACGTATAACATGCTGCTTGCGGCGGCGCACAGCTTTGCGAACGACATGCGCAGGGGAGACAGCTTTGGACGCGCGTTTGTGAAAAACGGGCGGATCATCGGGCGCACGGCGCTGGTATATTTTCTGAGCGCGGCGACCATGACGGTGCTGGAGGCGCTCATCGGCGCGTGGCGCGACGACGACGATTACGAAACGTTCATGGAAAAGTTCAAGGCGGGGCTGCTGGATTATGCGGTAGACGAGTTTATGCCGGCATCCTTGCTGCCCGTGGTCAGCGATCTGTACGACTACGGCAAAAAATTGGTCAGCACCATCTGGCCTGAAAGCGGAATTAGCGGCTACGGTACCAGCAGCGCCGTGTACGCAGCGGCGGAGGATATTACAGACCTGGTAAGCATTATCAAAAAGATGGAGGCCGGAACGACGGGATATACCGTGTACGGCGCGGCCTACAAGGCGGCAAAGGCGATCAGCGAGGTGACAGGAATGCCGATTGCCCCGGCCATGCGCGAGGTCGTGGCGCTGTGGAACAATACTGCGGCGGTCATTTCCCCGAATCTTCGGCTTGAGACCTATGAAAGCAGCGTCAATAACGGCGCAAGGGCGCTGTATCGGGCGATTGCGTCGGGAGACGAAGGCCGTGAAGCAATCGTGCGCGCGCAGCTTCAGGCAAACGGCCACGAAGGACAAAAGCTGAACAGCGCGGTCAAAAGCGTTATCAAGGCAGAGCTGGAGGCGAAGCGCATCACAGAGCAGCAGGCGGAGGAATATCTCGTGCGGCTTGCGGAGATGGAAAGCGACGACGCGTATTTCCAGACGCAGAAATGGCAGGACGGGGACGGTAGCTACAGCCGCTTTGACAAGCTGGAGCAGGCAATCATAAGCGGATCGGGATATCAGGCGGCGGTGCAGGAGCTGACAGGGCACGGTTACACGCTCAAGGAGGTGCAAAGCACGGCGCGCTCGACCATTGCCGACATGGCCATCAACGACGGCATGACCGAAATCCGGATACGGCAGCTATTGCGGCAGTACGGCGGCCTGACGGAAAACGAGGCGTATATCCGCAGCCAGGAGCTGCGCTACGAGCAGTTGACCGGGAGCAAAACAACAGCGGAAACAGCCATGGTGCAGTACGCCATCGACAGCAAAACCAGCCCCAAGGCGGCGATAGATGGTCTGCTCAAACACGGGAAGGAAAAGAGCAGCGTCTCAAGCTCGCTTACTAGCCGCTATAAGCCGGAATACTTATCTCTGATTAGCAGTGGAAGAACCAGCGAGGCCGCGGCGCTCAAAGGACGGCTGATCACCGTGTTCGACTATCTTGGATACGATGGCGCGAAAAAGGTGGAGGAATGGGAAAAGAAAAATGGGACGACGCAGGATAAATAAAACATAAACAAGTAAATCTACAAAGACTATCGTGAAAAGCTAATCAACAGAAAAGACCAGGGGGACTTATCTGTCCCCCTGGTCAGACCATCAACAAAGTGGGTACATCATTGCCGGGATGCAATGAAGGGGCGCAGCTCCTTCATGAACGCGTTAATGATGCATAACATTATCATTGACGCGCTTACTCACCATACTGCTTCGCATAGATCATTATCCATCTCCTGCACAAGCATTAATTGTGTTCATTATTCTGCTGGCGATTACATATTTTGTTTGGTATCGCATGAATGTAAAATACTTTGAAAAAAGAAGCATGCAATATGCGAAAATGAAGAAAATAAGAGAAAAAAAACAAATAGACAAAAGAACGATAGAAGAAATGAAATTCCCTGGGGGAATGATGGATGAATGAGAAAAATAACCTGCATGTATGAGGAAAAGATACAGGTTGTGCATGAGAAGTAGAGATGAAAATTGCTCTAACCAGACGAAAATGAAACCCCATAACGACCCCATATAAGAAAAAAGTCGAGTAATATCGCGAATAATATTGTCCTGCTAAGGGAGTAGTGTGCGATAAGCGCAGCGAGAGTTCAAATCTCTCCTTCTCCGCCAAATAGGAATCTGTCGGATAAAAGCGGTCTGCTTTATTCGGCAGATTTTTTTTGTTTATGTGTTTTTAACGCTGTCGATAAACGCGAGCTTGCATTTGCAAGTTGACAATGCTGAATGTATTCTTTATAATGCATGTGTAAGAAAACAAAAAGAAAGCGAGGTGGGCAAAATGACAGGCGTCATTCTGATAAAATCAAACGGTCGTTTTGTCCGCTGCTGAAGCAGCCTTTTTCGGGCGGATAAAGTCATCGTCTCTGATTTTATCAGAGACGATTCAGGGCATCAAAAAAGTCTTTTTGATGCCCTGCGATGAAATTTCGCTAAAGC
>JAHZHX010000105.1 GCA_019420065.1 Clostridiales bacterium
AGGTGAATTCTTTGCGTTCGTCGGCCAGCGCCAATCCGGACAGCAGAGACAGCGCAAGTATGACGGTCAGTACGAGAGAGAGCAGTTTCTTCATGAGAGAATCGTCCTTTCGCTGATATGATTTTGATGATGCATTCAACGTACTTTGTTTGCATCAAGTTAATTTAATTATATACAATAAAGCTTTTCGATTCGTGCCAAATCATCCTATAAAAGTGACATAATGCGCTAAATGGCAAAAAAACAGTCAGAAAGCAAAAAAAAGCCATTCCGCACAATTTGCGAAATGGCTTTTTACCAAAATATATGGCTCAATTTTCCGGCGCCTTATAGCCGGGTTTTTGACTCAATCCCAACTGACGGTTAAAGTTTTCCCGGTTTTTTTCCATATAAATTTCATACAATTCCTGCGGGGTCATCCCGGCGCGCAGACACATGCTGACAAAGAAATGGAGAATATCTACCAGTTCCTCCTTGACGGCGTGCTCGTCCACGGGCTTGGGGTTTTTCCACCATTTGAAATTGACTTCATTCAACAGCTCAGCCATTTCAGAGAGCATGGCCAACGTTTGCTTTTGGATCCATTCGCTGTTGCTGATTCCCTCCAGATGGCGGCGGGTGATGATATCCTGATTGAGGGCTTCCTGCATTTGGAAAATTTCATCCAGCCGGTCCATGGTCTTCCTCCGTATTATTTGATGTATTTTTCGATTTTTTTACCCACAAAAGCAAGCGAGCGCGGAGACCGCAGCGTTTCCTCGGCGGCGCGCTGCGCGTCGTCGCGCGTAACGGCCTCGATGCGGCGAATGGTTTCCTCCGCCGTGATCTGTCGTCCCAGCAGCGCCAGGTTGCTGCCCATGCTGTTCATGCGGTTATAGGCGCTTTCCTGCCCCAGGATAAAGCCGCCCTTCAGCTGGGCCTTGGCCATGGCAAATTCATCTTCGCTGATACCGTCGCGCAGCAACGCGGCAATTTCTTCATCAATCTGACGCAGAACCGTTTTTACATTATGCGGCGAAACGGCGGCGTAAATGGTAAAGTCGCCGCAGTGCGGATAGGCCGAGGGAGCGCTGTATACAGTGTAGGCCATGGCGCTTTCTTCGCGGATGCGCTGAAACAGGCGAGAGGACATGCCGCCCCCCAGGATGCTGTTGAATACGGCCATAGCGTAAACATCCTTGCTGCCCAGCTCCTTGCCGCGGTAGCCCACGCAGATATGCGCCTGCTCGGTATCTTTATCGGATGTAAGCGTAGCTGGATGGCGGTTGACCAGATTGACGGGATAAATTTCCCCGGCGCTGCCCTGCCAAGCGCCAAAGTGCTGCTCAAGCAGCGCTTTCAGGCGTTCCAGTTCAAAGTTGCCCGCCACAGCGATGCAGGCGTTCATGGGGCTGTAATGGCGGCGGCGGAAGGCAAGCAGATCTTCCCGGGAGCAGTTTTCGATCACGCTGCGCGGTCCCAGGATGGTCTGGCCCAGCGGCTGCGTGTCAAACATTGCTGACGCGATCAGGTCGTAGGCCACGTCCTCGGGAGAATCGTCCGTCATGGAGATTTCCTCCAGCACGACGTTGCGTTCTTTGTTCAGCTCTTTTTCCTCCAAGACCGGATGACGGACAATATCGGCCAGGATATCGGCGGCCAACGGCAGGTCTTCATCGATCACTTTGGCGTAGTAACAGGTGCAGAGCTTGCTGGTAGCGGCGTTCAGGTAACCGCCAACAGCGTCCATCTCGCGGGCAATTTGGCGGGCGCTGCGTTTTTCCGTGCCCTTGAAAGCCATATGCTCAATAAAGTGGGACAGGCCGTTTTCCGCGGGCGTTTCCAGAATGGAGCCTACGCGCACCCAAACGCCGATGGAGACCGAGCGCAGATGCGGCAGCGGTTCGCAGATCACGCGCAGACCGTTTTGCAGGGTAAATTGTTCAATCATGCATTACCTCTAAATCGCAAGCAGGAGCCGTATTTGCGGCTCCTGTCTTTTGCGAATGAAACATTCAGTTGACGGAATCAGTCGTGACGGCCATCACGGCGGGGAGGACGCTTGCGGTCGCCCGCAGCGGGACGCGGGGCGGTGGAACGGGTATACACGATATCGTTGCGGATCAGGTTCACGCGGCCCTGCGCGTCGATCTCGTTGACCTTGACTTCCACTTCGTCACCGATATTGAGCACGTCTTCCACCTTCTCCACACGCTCGTTGGCGAGCTTGGAGATATGCAGCAGGCCGTCCTTGCCGGGCAGCAGCTCGATAAACGCGCCCATGGTGGACAGGATGCGCACAACCTTGCCCTGATAGACCTCGCCTACCTCAACGTCCTTGGCGATGCCTTCGATGATGCGGCGCGCCTTGGCGGCGGCAGCCTCGTCAGGCGTGGCGATGGATACGCGGCCGTCATCCTCGATATCGATCTTGACGCCAGTTTCGGCGATGATCTTGTTAATCATTTTGCCGCCTGGTCCAATGACCTCGCGGATCTTGTCCGGATTGATGGTGAAGGTGGTGATCTTGGGCGCGTAGGGACTCATATGGTCGCGCGGCGCGCTCAGGCAGTCCAGCATGATCTTGAGGATATGCATGCGGCCCTCGAGCGCCTGCGTCAGCGCCTGGGAAAGGATCTCGCGGCTGATGCCCTTGATCTTGATGTCCATCTGGATGGCGGTGATGCCGTTCATGGTACCGGCCACCTTGAAGTCCATATCGCCCAGGAAGTCTTCAAGCCCCTGGATGTCGGACAGCACCACGACCTTGTCGCTCTTGTCGTCCTTAATCAAACCCATGGCCACGCCGGCAACCGGCGCCTTGATGGGCACGCCCGCATCCATCAGCGACAGGGTGCTGCCGCATACGGAGGCCATGGAGGAGGAGCCGTTGGAGGAGAGGATTTCGCTCACCAGGCGCAGGGCATAGGGGAACTCGTCCTCGGAGGGAATTACCGGCTCAAGCGCGCGCTCGGCCAGCGCGCCGTGACCGATTTCGCGGCGGCCGGGGGCCTTCATGCGGCCCGCTTCGCCCGTGGCATACGGCGGCATGTTGTAATGATGGATATAGCGTTTGCTTTCCTCATTGGACAATCCGTCGAGCACCTGCACCTCGCGCAGGGAGCCAAGCGTGGTGACGGTGAGCGCCTGGGTCTGGCCGCGGGTGAAAACGGCGCTGCCGTGGGTACGGGGCAGGATGCCGGTTTCGCACCAGATGGGGCGGATCTCCTTGATCTGGCGGCCGTCGGCGCGGATGCCCTTGTCCAGAATGCGGCGGCGCATCACTTCCTTGTTCAGGTAGTACAGCGCGTCGGCCACCTCGGCCTCGCGGCCGGGGAACACGTCGGCAAAGTGGGCAAGCGTCTCTTCCTTGACCTGCTCCTCACGCTGCTGGCGCTCGCCGCGGTCAAAGGTATCAAAGGCCCATACGGACTTGTCGTAAGCGTACTCGCGCACGGCGGCGGTGATATCCTCGCCCGTTACATTGAGCGGGAACGCGCGCTTTTCCTTGCCGATCTCGGCCACGATGGTTTCCTGGAAAGCTACCAGCTCCTTGATCGCTTCATGCGCAAAAAGGATCGCGTCGAGCATCACGTCCTCGGAAACTTCCTTGGCGCCCGCTTCCACCATCATGATAGCGTCCTTGGTGCCCGCGACATACAGGCTGATGGCGGAATTCTGGCGCTGCTCCTCATTGGGCATGAGGACGAACTTGCCGTCTACCATGCCGACATGGACGGAACCCGTGGGGCCGGCCCAGGGGATATCGCTCACGCACAGGGCGATGGAAGAACCCAGCATGGCGGGGATTTCCGGCGGAATATTGGTGTCAACAGACAGCGCGGTGGCAACCACCTGCACGTCGTTGCGCATGCCCTTGGGGAACAGGGGGCGCAGCGGACGGT
>JAHZHX010000106.1 GCA_019420065.1 Clostridiales bacterium
ACAGCACGCCGCGGTAGGTGATGCGGTAAACAAGCGAAATCACAATGCCGGTAATCAGCGCAAAAATCAGCACCAGCGCCACGTTGGCCGGCGTGAACGAGGAAAACTGCGAAGCCCAGAACTCGCTGGAAGCAATATCCGTCTTGGACATGCTGGTGAGCAGCGCGGGAACCAGATTCATCATGAAAGTACCTCCACAAAAGTCTTCATTTTATTATAGCGTTTATACGGTAACAGCGCAAGTATTTTGCGGCATCCAGCGATCATTGATACAGCCGCTTCCAGTTTTTTCCATACAGATACGTCATGCCGTTATCCTTTGCCTTATCCGTGTCCCAGGTCGCATTCTCGGGCATGCGCGGAAGCGGCCCGAAATACGCCTCCATCTGCGCGTCGCTGAATTTGAACCAATCCTGCACCTGCCGCCAGCAGTAGGCCGGGCGCTTGCGCGCCACGTTGCGCAATCTCTCCACGCGCGAGTTCCAGTAACGCAGGCAGCCGTCCTTGGTCTGCGGCTGATCCACATCGATGGATTTCAGGTTTTCCGCCGCCCAGCGGTCGAAGTGCATATCCATCTCCGGCAGGAGGATATTGTAGCATTCATCGATCTGGGCGAGCATGCGCTCGGTGGTAAAGAAGTTGAAGATCTCTCCAAAGCGGGACAGGAAACGATCCAGCATGTCGCTGTTTTCCAGAAGCTTGAGAATCAAGGAGTTGTCAATATTATCCTGCGCGCCGTGACCCTTGGGGTTGAGGTAGTTGCCGATGCCGTTGGCGTTGGCGTTGAACAGGCCGTAATCCATATCGTAGAGGAGCCATTTCCATTTGCCGCCCGGCACCTTGTAGAAGCGAATGTTGCCGGTATCGGTATTGGCAAAAAAGCTTTCCAGGATGACATAATCGAAGTAGTTGTCCAGGTCGATATTGTCCAGGATGTATTGCAGATCCTCGGGATTTTTGCCGGGCGACAGCGTTTTCACCTTGGCGATGAAGGCTTTCCACTCGGCGTTGGAGCCGTTGTTGACCTGGCTGGAGCTGGTACCGTTGCTCTCCAGGACGTCAATCGCCGCCGCCTCTTCCAGACTCAAGCCCTCGTGCTGCGCCACAAAATGCTCGCCCACGCGCTCGCGCAGGTTATAATGGCCCCAGTACCGGCCGTTGATATACACCACCACCGGCCGCCAAGCCTGGTGGATCACCGTGGTATCCAGCTGATCGATCAGGCGCGACTGCACGCCGTCCACCATGCGCGTCCACACGCAGTCGTTGCCGCTGTTGCGCAGCACAAAGGCGCGGTACTGCGTAAACTCGCGGTCAGGGAACAGCGCACCGTTGATATACTTGCTGCCATAGCGGGCGCGCGCCGTGACCTTGATCGATTTCTGCGGCATATCCAGGCTGTACTGCCCGATGATGCCAAAGTCCACGCCCTGGCTGAACACGGTTTCGCCCGTGGTTTCAAACATCTCGGCATAGCCTTCCACGCGCGCGCCGTCCTCCTTGAGCTTGCGGTAGAGGGGCGTGGGGTTTTCAAAGGTAATACGTTCGTAGTTGCGCACGTCGATGCCCGCGCCGGCGGAAAAGATGCCGTGCTCCTCGCTCCACAGCCCGTCTGGGTCGGTCACCAGGCACACGACCGGCAGGGTATAGAAGGTCTTGAGCACATAGGTGGCCGATATCGTGGCGGACGGCTGCTTGCCCGTGGCGTAAGCGCGGGCGCGCACCGCCGTGGTGTCGCGCAGCTCAAACGGCCCGGTATAGAGCGTGCCGTTCACGGTATTGGGAATTGAGCCGTCCAGCGTGTAATACACCGCCGTACCGGCAGGCACGGTAATTTCCACCGTCACGTTTTCCGCGTACAGGCCGCCGGGAAGCGCAAAGGCGGGCGACTCCGTAAAGCCGCGGAAGCCCGTGCCGTTGAGCGCGCCGGGCGAGGGCGCGTCATAATAAAAAAAGCCGCCCAGGCCAAAGGTACGGCCATAGCTGTAATCGGTGGGAATTTCCGGCAGATACAGCTTATCCAGCACATACCCCGTGGCGTCGGACAGCGTAACCGTTTCCCCGCCCGCGCGCGAAAGCTTGAAGGAGGCGTGCGCCGTGCCGCTGCTGTCCACCGTGTTCTGCCCGTCGAGCAAAATGATGCGGTATTCGCCCGGCCAGATCACCGTGCCCTGCGGGAACTGCCACTTGCGCGGCCAGTTGATATTGTCCGACAGGCCCCAGCCCGACAGATCCACGCTTTCCGTGCCGTCGTTATACAATTCGACCCAGTCCTTGTTGGCCTGCCCGGCCACAGCGGCAATGCGGTCGTTGGAGCTCATGACCTCGCTGATATACACGCGCGAGCGGTTCAAAGAGCGCAGGTACTGATCGGCGCGCGCCATGCCGTCCTCGCTGTTGGCCGCGCCCGGGGTCGCCAGGCGGTACACCTGCCACGCGCCCGTTTCATCACTGCGGCCATAGCTGCAATCCACCGGCAGGTTGTCATACACCGCGCGGTCCACCAGCTGCCCCAGGGCGTTGGCCAGCGTAACCGTTTCGCCCTCGGCGGAAAGGCGGAAATTGGTATGGGGATAGCCCGTCTCGGCCCCGTCCCGATCCTTGCCGGAACAGAATACGATATAATACTGTCCGGGATCAATGAACGCGCCCGCGGGGAAGAACCACTGGGTCAGCTTTTCCTCATTATCACTGAGGGCATAGCCGCTCAGATCGATGCGCGCGCTGCCGGCGTTGTAGATTTCGATCCAGTCCTGCAATTCGCCGTCCTCGTCGCGCAGCCCGCTGCGGGGCGCAGCCATGATCTCGTTGATGCGCAGGGTATCGGCCTGGATGGTATAGCGCGAAAGATACGTTACATGCCCGTCCTCGGTATTGGCATAGCCCGGGCTGTACTGATCGGTCAGCTCAAAGGAGCCGTCCTCCATACGCGCGTAGGACTCGTTCGTGTTCATGGTGGGCAGCTCCACGCTGTCGATCGCATAGCCGGCGGGATTGAACATGAACACGCTGTCCTGCACGGAGGAAAGCTTGAACTTGGCATGGTACGCCTGGCCGTATTCGTTCTGATTGGTCTCGTCACAGAAGACCAGCACGCTTTCGCCCGGCAGCAGGGTGTGCGCCGGAAAAATGAACTTGGCCTTGTCGCTGCGGTCGGAAAGGGAAATGTTTTCCAGGCTGATGGCCGCGTCGCTGATGTTGCGAATCTCCACCCAGTCCGGAAAGCTGCCGTGATCGTCGGGCAGGGCGGAGCCGTTATCGCTCATCACTTCGCTGATGACCAGGCCCTTGTAGGCGCCCGCCCCCGTCCCCTCGGCATTAAAGGCCTGCTGCACAGGCTCCCAAGGACATACGGCGATCATAAACAGCACAAAAGCCAAAAACACTACCAGCAGCGGCGCGCGAAAATCATGCCGGGGGCTTGGCGCGCGGCGTCTGGGCGTTTTACGATTGCGAACAACTTGCGGCATGGCAAACTCCTTTAAGAGGTCATAATCATGTATACGCTGTCATTATAGCATACATTGCCCGCGTTGCGCCAGTTATTATTTGGCAGCGCTCGGCATTTCGGCATTTTTTACATTCGAGGGGAAGGACGAAGAGAACGAGGGAACGTTTCTTTCTTTGAGTTGTGAATTATCATAGTAAGTGCAACAGGCAAAAAGAAGAAAAAAGCAGACAGGAC
>JAHZHX010000107.1 GCA_019420065.1 Clostridiales bacterium
TGCCGTCTCCAATTATCCGTTCACAAAGCGCCATGATTTCGGCAACACCCGCTTTGTCGTCCGCGCCAAGGACGGTTGTTCCGTCCGTTACTATCAAACGCTTTCCTGCGCAGCGCTGCAATTCGGGAAAATCCTGCACGCTCATCGTAATGGCCTTTTCCGCATTCAGGCAAATATCGCCGCCATCATAATCGATGACGCGAGGATGGAAAGCGCGCCCGGGAACCGCGTCCACCGTATCCATATGCGCAATCAGGCCAATGGAGGGGCAGCCGTCGCAATTTGCCGCAATCTCGCCATAAACGTAACCGTTTTCATCCACGCGAGCATGCTCCACCCCCATCGCGGATAATTCATCGGCAAGCTGTCTTGCCAATACAAGCTGCCCATCCGACGAAGGGCAGGCAGGCTGATTTTCATTGCTGGTCGTATCCATTTTGACATAGCGCAAAAAACGTTCGTGTACCGCTTCCATAATCCAGTCCTCTTTTCTTCATTGTTAAATCATATCAGCTATCATGCTGATTAAGCGCGGCAAATGGATTTGACGGCTGGTATCATAGCTCTGCTGCTGCCGCGCGCTGCGGCCAAGCAGCGGATCGCCGTTTGCCGAGTTGTCGGATACCGCCAGCAACGCCGCCGCGGGCTTTTCCAGCAATGCCGCCACACGGTAAAAAGCGCTGGTTTCCATTTCGATCAGCTCCGTGCCAAAAGACTTGATAAAATCCAGATGGCAGTATTCGCAGGAAATCGAATCCGTGCAAAATACGCTGGCACGCCTGACGCGGATCTGCCGCGCGGCAGCGCCTGCTATAATGCGTTCAATAAAGCGCGTATCCCCTGGCACGACTTCGCTGAAAGGAACAAACTTGCGCGGATCCTTCAGCAGATATGCCGGGGCCATCGTTCCCTCCGTGCATACGCTTGGCGTGCAGATATCGCCAATTTCAATTCCTTTTTTCAGTCCGCCGGCAGCTCCCAAGAACAATACTTTGTCAAAATTCAGATCAGAGCAGATAAGCAGATGATCGATCACATTGCACGCGCCGCAGCCTGTACGCGCCCAGGCAATCAAACGGTCTCCAAGCCGCACTTCCCAACCGGCGTTCACGCCGGATTCATGCAGAAGCGTGATTGCGGCACTGCCGTTTTTCCAAAGCTTTTCGGGTTTCCAGCTGGGAGCGATCACCAGTAAATCATAGTGCTTCTCCAAACTGAAGCCAAAAACCGCATGCGCCAATTCTCCGCAATTATAGCGTTTTGCAGCCGTCATAATCGTCGTTAGTGTTTCCTGCATGTGTTTTCCCTCTTGTAGATTAAATTCTTTTCCATGGCATTGCGCTCTGTAAATTTATGTTTGGCATTTTTCCGGTTTTCACGATTTCGGCAAGAAAAGCGCCGCATTTTCAATGCCAGCCGTCTGGCAAAACATATCGACCGGCTGACAGCGCGCCATACGGTATCCGCCATCGCTAAGAATTCGCGCATCTCGCGCCAAGGTTGCCGGATTACAGCTGACGTACACGATTCTTTTGGGTTCACAAGCCAAAACAGCGTTCAGCACCGCAATATCCGCGCCTTTTCTTGGCGGATCAAGCACAACGACCTCAGGACGAAGGCCTTCACGAACCAGCTGGGGCAAAACCTGCTCTGCCGCTCCGCAATAAAATTTGGCGTTGGAAATGCCGTTGCGCTCCGCGTTGATGCGCGCGTCGCGTATGGCGTCCGGAACAATTTCAATGCCGGTCACATGCCGCGCTGTTTTTGCCAGCGCAAGGGAAATGGTTCCCGCGCCGCAATAAACATCCGCTACCGTTTCGCTGCCGTGTAAATCAGCCAGTTCCAGGGCCGCGGCATACAGTCGCTCTGTCTGCTCGGGATTGATTTGAAAAAAAGACAGCGGGGAAAGCAGAAAACGGTTCCCGCACAGCACATCCTGCAAACGCTCCTGCCCCCATAGGGTTTGATAGCTTTCGCCCAGGATCACGTTGCCGCGCTTCTGATTAACCGATATCCCCAGCGATATCAACGCCGGAACGCTTTTACGCAGGTTCCGCAAAAGCGCTTCCCATTCCGGCAAACGGCGGCCATTGATTACCAGCACCGCCATCAGCTCGCCGCTGCGGCTTCGGCGCGTCATCACATGCCGCACAAGACCGGTGTGCGTTTCTTCGCAATAGGGCGAAATATGATATGTTTGCATCCATTCGCGCACGGCAGCCGAAATCCGGTCGGCATCCTCATGCGCCAGCAGACAGCTTTTCACATCCACTACCCGGTGACTGCGCTGCGCATAATAGCCAATCAGCGGCTGCTCGCTGCTCCCGGCAACAGGCATGGAAATTTTGTTGCGGTAATGCCATGGCGTTTCCATACCCAGCACGGGGGCAACGGCAACATCAAGTCCGGCAATATGGCGCATGCAGTCCTCAACCTGAGCATGCTTGAAGCGCATTTGCGCAGCATAGCTCATATGAAGGCAGGCACAGCCGCCGCACTGACGGTAATACGGGCAGGCTGGCTCGATGCGCTCAGGCGAAGACTGCAAGACTTCTTCGACACGCGCAAAGGCATACCGTTTTTCCATTTTAACGATACGGATGCGGACGCGCTCGCCAGGCAGCGCGTAAGGCACAAAAATGGGCAGCCCCTCATAGCGACCGACCCCCTCTCCCTGCGCGCCGAAGGAGTCAATCTCCATGTCAATCAGATCGTTTTTTCTTAGCTGCATATATTCCCTTATTGGCCGGTAATGCTGTCCACCGGCAAGTCAGACTCCGCAAACGGGTCACCGTTCGCCAACGCATGCAAGGCGCGCTGCACCTCATCCTCGCCGTCGGTGCGCTGTCTGCGTTTCATCACATCCTCTTTGGACGTATTGAGATATACATGGATATTGATGCTATGCTTGTCGAACTCAATTTCCGCACGCTCACGCGGTTTGGTCAACGCCAATCCTTCCGTATATTTTGTGCGGCAATGGCGGGCAAAGTCATTGGCAATCTCGCTGCGTCCCTGCCAATGCATCGGAATAAATACACGCGGCTTGCAGGTCATAATAAAATGGTTGGGACCGGCTTCGAACATCCCGCCCATGCGAGGATCCAGCGGAAACATGCAAAGATCGATGGGCTTGCCAACCAGGGTGGCTACCGCGGAGTAAAACAGGTTTTCCGCCTGCGTAATCTGTCGCAGGGTGCTTTCCTCCCGCCAGTGCCACAAATTCAAATCCCCTGCGTGGAAAATGCGCAGCCCATTGATCTCCACGTAAAAGGATACGCCCAGATCCGTTGAAGCGTAGGCCGTGATGAGCGCATCGCCATAGGTGCGTTTTTCGCCCACGGCAATTCGGTCGCCCTCCGCCTCCGCAGGCATATCGGACGCCAAAATATAATGCACATAATTCAGGTGCTTAAAATCATAAATAACCCGATCATAATGATCGGGATGCTCATGAGATACAAAAAACAGCACCTGTTTATAACCCTTGAAATCGGCCTCACTGAGCAGGAGCTGCCCTTGCAGCTCCTGATTCTCTCCACGCCAATAATCAAAAACCATCAGCGTATCACCGCAGCCTACTGAAAATCCGGAATGATGGAAATACGTTACCGAAACCTGGTTTCCCATGGTATTCTC
>JAHZHX010000108.1 GCA_019420065.1 Clostridiales bacterium
AAACGGGCGGATGGCGCGGCTGTGGCAGACCGCGCTCCTTGCGGAATGGAACCCCGTTTTCCAATACCTGCCGTTGGAGAGCCGCATTCATGCCTTTCAAGAGGACTATTACAACGCCATCGCCGCCTGCCATACGGCGGGCAACGCCAATGCCTTCATCGAATTCATGCTGGACAAGATCGACCTGACGCTCGATCAGGCGATGCAGCAGGCTTCGGCCCGGGATGCGTATCTTCCGGAAACAGTGCAAAAGCTGCTAACGGTCATGGAATACGACGTTCCCTATACCGCCGCGCAACTGATGGACATGCTGGGCCTGAAATCAAGGGCCAACTTCCGCAAACTCTACCTCGATCCGGCGCTGAAAAACAACCTGATCGTCATGGGCATACCGGACAAACCCACCAGCAGAAACCAGAACTATATACGGAAATAGTAGCGCAGCGTTCGATACAGCCATCCCTCCTGCCAAATTTTCAACCCCCTGCGGTTATGCGTCCCCAAAGCGTCCCCGCTGGACTGAATCATTGAGGGGGTGTTAAAAATTTCTCAAATGCAGGGGGCACCATAAAAGCTACGCGATCAGAGAAGATAAACAATCCGAACCCGCCATCTGTCAGAACGGGTTCGGATTGCATGGTTTTGGCGCGCCGCTGCGACGCCTCCAAATCATTTGAGCCGGTATTTCTTTGCGCTTCCCCTGCCGCTGCTGACGATCAGGCCGTTTTCCTGCATCTGCCGGGCAAGCAGATAGGCCCTTGTCTTCTTGACGTTCAGCAACTCCTGCAACTCCGCATCGCTCATTTCGCCGTACTCCGCCAGATAGTCCAACACGGCCTTCATCTGCGGGGTGACCGCCGCGGAGACCCTTGCGGTTGTTTCCTGCTCGCTTCCGGCAGCGGCGGCGTTCATGTTGGGCAGGATCAGTTTGAATGTGTTCGGCGTCACTTCAATGCGCGGCTGCGCAGGGCAATTCTTATAGAGCGAATAGATTTTGCGAATGCCCGTGCCGTAGGATTCAATCAACTTCAGACGGTGGAAAATTTCCGCCAGCCTGCGGTTGCGGGGCTGAGAAATGCCGCTGCGGATATCCTCGGCCGAAAGCCCGGGCAACAAGCCGCCGATGGAAATAAATTCCATGCCGGAATCGTTGATGTTGATAATGATGCTGCCGCTGTAACTGTAATCGCGGTGGACAAGCGCGTTGAGCAACGCTTCGCGCAATGCCTCTTCGGGGTAGTCGGGCAGTTCCACGCGCTCCAGCCCCCTGAACGTGGCAGCGGTGCGGTTGCAAAGCGTCAAGTACGCAAAGCTGTCGTCCAACTGTTTGAAGATGGAGCCGCCAAACTCCTTCGCGTCCTTGAAGGTAATGTTCTCCGGGTCGCCAAACACGGCGATCTTCGTGGTGTGCTGGCATTGGTCGGAAAGGATCATTGCCAGATTGGTGTACTGGCCGTCGTGGAGATTGCGCAGGCCAAGCGCTATATATTTTTCTTCAGAGAAATCGACCTTGTAGCGCTTGAAGGCGCGCGCCGCTTCCTCAAAGGACAGTTCCTGGACGACGCAGCGCATTTCTTCAAATACGTCTCCATCGCAATCCTTGATCATGCGGCGGATCTGATCGGGGGACGCCTGCACGCTGGACGCCCCCTGGCGAACATATACGCCGCTGGGCTTTATGCCCTTGGATTTCAGATAATAGGGCTTGTAGCTGCCCTCTCCGACTTCGACGCGGATGACTCCGTTTTCCTGCAGGATGTAGCGCACGAACATGGTGACGTCCGGCGCGATTGCGTCGCGGATGCCGTTGGTCAGGCGCGTATAGGTTTCGTCCACATCGCCGGTATCGGCTGGATCGCCCTGATCGTCAGCGCCAAGGTAGAGAACGCCCCCGCCGGTATTGGCAAAGGCGATCACCGCCTTGTAAATATCGTCGCTCATCCGGGATTTGTATTCAATGCGCTCGCTTTCATATTGCATATGCGGCACCTCCATGATTCCTGCTTACAATTATACGCAGGTTTTCACTTTTTTCAACGCTCATACGCAGATTTTCACTTTTTTCAACAGCAAAAGTGAAAATTCACTTTTTTATTCGCTTTGCGGCATGAAAATCACTCATAGTCACCATGATATGACGGAAAGACTTCCATAGGATCACCTGCAGCCCTTGTGGGGCCCATGGACGGATGGGATGGAGCGTTTTGGCTTCATGCAGAATTTTTCGCTTTCCCATGGATGTTTTTTGACAGGAGCGTCCGCCCCGGCAGCGCATCCTCCCCGAATAAAACAAACCAACCAAGACAATAATACCCTCGAAACGGAGGAATCATGGCAGAAGACAGGAAGCTGAAAACGGACATGACGGCGCAGAAAAAACAGGCTGTGATCGAGCAGCTCTGGTTGACATATTACAACGATACGCTCTTTGCCAAGGGGCTGATTACGGAGCAGCAGCGCAATGCGATGCGCCTGAACATCAGGCGGCGCACTGCGGCAAGGACGCGATGAGCCGCCGGGCGGCGACCGTGAAACGAGGTCGCCGCCCGCTTTTTCAACGCGCTTGAAAAATTCGTTCATCCATGATATACTGTTGCAGAAAATGATTTTACAAACTTTTGCAAAGGGAGGCAGCCATGGACATACATTCCGCCAGGCAGCAGCTGCGCACGAAGAGCATTTACGATCTGCCGCTTCGCGTCACCTATTATGCCCGCGTCTCCTCGGAATCGGACGAGCAGTTGAACTCTCTGGGCAATCAGATTGGATATTATGAGGATTTGATCCGCAAAAATCCCGCGTGGACGTTCGTGCCGGGCTACATCGACGAGGGACTGTCCGGCATTTCCACCAGGCGCCGCGAAAACTTCAACCGCATGGTGGACGATGCGGAGGCGGGGAAATTCGACCTGGTCATCACCAAGGAAATCTCCCGCTTTGCCCGCAACACGCTGGACTCCATCCAGTACACCCGGCAGCTCCTCGCTGCGGGCGTGGGCGTCTTTTTCCAGAACGACAACATCAATACGTTGGACGAGGATTCGGAGCTGCGCCTGTCCATCATGTCCTCCATCGCTCAGGACGAGCTGCGCAAGCTGTCCTCGCGCGTGAAATTCGGCCATCAGCAGGCCATCAAACAGAGCGTGGTGCTGGGCAACAGCCGCATCTTCGGCTATACGAAGTGCGACGGGCGGTTGGTCGTCGATGAGGAAGAGGCCGTGATGGTGCGGGAACTGTTCGAACTGTACGCCACCGACCGGTACTCCATGAAGCAGCTTGAGAACCTGTTCTGGGAAAGGGGCTATCGCAACCACAACGGCAAAAAGATCGCACACCCCACCATGTCGGGCATGATTTCCAACCCCAAGTACAAGGGCTACTATGTCGGCAACAAGGTCAA
>JAHZHX010000109.1 GCA_019420065.1 Clostridiales bacterium
CGCGCGGGCGATGCTCTTGGCGATGGACGTTTTGCCCACGCCCGGCGGGCCGACAAAGCAGAGAACGGGCCCCTTCATGTTGTTTTTAATGCGGCAGACGGCCAGATACTCAATGACGCGCTGCTTCACTTCGTCCAGCCCATAGTGATCCTCGGCCAGAATCCGGCGCGCGCGCTTGAGATCGAGGTTATCCGGCGTGGTCTTGCCCCACGGCAGATCCAGCAGCCACTCGATGTAGGTGCGGCTGACCCCGATTTCCGGGCTGCCCGGCGCCATGCGGCTCAGGCGCTCCAATTCACGGGTCGCTTTGTCACGGGCCTCGTCGTTCATCGGCGTTTTCGCCAGCCGTTCACGAAGATCTTCTACGTCCGTGGCATCCTTGTCGCCCAACTCGGTCTGGATGGCCTTAATCTGTTCGCGCAGGAAATAATCCTTCTGGTTTTGCTCAATCTGTTTACGGACGCGGGCCTGAACTTTTTTCTCCACGCCGGCCAGTTCCGTTTCGCGCACAAGCAGGGCGCAAACCGATTCCAGCCGCGCCAGCTCGTCAAACTCTTCGAGTACCTGCTGGCGGTCTTCGATCTTGCTGAGCACATTGGCGGCAATCACATCCGCCAACTGACCGGGGTCCTCAATTTCCAAAACGGACTGCATCGTCTCTCCGGCGATGCGCCCGCTCATCTTGCAGTATTCTTCAAAATAATGGTGTGCCGTGCGCAGAAGCGCGTCCGTCTCAATGGAAACGGGCGTTCCGGGTTCCTCCACTTCATCCAGCGCGCCCACAAAGAAGGGCTCTTCCTGCGTCACCGCGCGCAGAATGGCGCGGCTTTTACCCTCCACGAGCAGGCGGACATTTTCGCCCGGCAGTCTGATTACCTGCTTGACGCAGGCAATCGTACCCACATGATAAATATCGTCAATCGCGGGATCATCCACATCCATATCGCGCTGCGCGACCAAAAAAATGCGCTGATTTTCCTCCATGGCCTGCTCAAGCGCCGCAACAGATTTTTTGCGGCCCACATCAAAATGCAGCACCATATGCGGAAAGACCATCAGCCCCCGCAGCGGCAGCATCGGCAGGCTGACCGGCTCTGTTTTATTCTTTTTCGGCTTAGCCAATGCTTGTTTCCTCCTTTATCCGTCTTGTTTTCGTAAAAGATCAAGACAGCATGCAACCATTATACATGAGGTTCTGTCTTTTTGCAACAATTGCACGCGACCAAGTGTTTCCTAGCGAAAACTGTCAGGTTTATCTTTTTTCCATGACGTATACGTTTTGGGATTGTCGTTCGCTACATGAAAAGGGCCGCCATTTTCAGGCAGCCCTGTTTGGGGAATTTGTTTTCCGTCCACCGGTGGATTTTTCGCTTTACGCGGATTTTTTATCTTTTTTGTATCCAATCGCATAGACCACATACAGGCTGATCGCAAGCAGCATCGTCTGTGTCATATAGCCGATCGACGCGCCCAACAGACCCAGACTGCGGATCAGCAGCAAATCCAGCGCCGCGCTGACCGCCGTAACCACAATATAGATGCCAAACGCCACTGTTTGGCGACGCATAATTGTGATCGCCTGAAAAAGCAGGGCTGCCGCGGCCGTAAACGCGCCGCCTGCCACCAGAATCAACAGATCCGCAAGATACGCATCCAATTCAAGCCCCGAAAAGAGATTCAGTACCGGGATGCCCAGCAGCCATGTACCCAGCAAAATAACGCCGTCTCCTGCTGCAATAAACACCAGCAGTTTGCGTATGCGGCGGACAAACCGTTCCTTCAAGCCATGCTGCCAGTCATACGCCATTTCCGCAATCAGCGGTTTGAAAATGAAGTTTGAAAGCAGACTGACGACCTGTGCGGGCAGATACAAAATGCCATAAATGGCCTGCGCCGACTCGGTCATTAAAAAATCGATGGCGTATTTGGGCATGCCCGCAATCATCATCAAACCAAAGGACGAAAAGAACAGCGGTATGGCCGGCACAAAAAGCGCAATGCTCTTCCGCAAAGAAATCCCCTGACGGTGCAACACGCCGTGCTGACGATGCACCCGAAGCGCCGGGGCAACGCTGAACGCCGCCAAACAAAAAACCGCGCCCAGGAACATGCAGCCGCAGGCAACCATGAGCTGCCGCGTAACCATCAGCAGCCCAAGACACAACAGCGTTGTGACGGCCATGCGGATCGTCATGGATATGCCCGCCAGATCCAGCCGATGCTCCTTTTGCAGCTGTCCCTCAAAGACATCCGCAAACGCGTCGATCATCTTCGTTCCGACAATCAGCAAAAGCGCCGCAAACTTTTCGCCGCTGCAACGGGTCGCTATGCCATACACACATGTACATAACATCATGAGCGCACAGGAGATGATGCGGTTGACCACATATTCTCCCATCGAGTAGCGTTCTTCCAGATCGGACACCTGATAGGTGCGCAGGCCCATGTTGCCCAGCATCATCAGCAGCTGCCCCAGCGAAAAGGCCAGCGAAAAGATTCCGCCTGCTTCTGTGCCCATAATGCGCGTCACGCCGATCACCAGCAGCAGCGACGCCATAGCGCTAGCCAGGCAGCCTGACATATTCCAGAAATAATCCGCTTTTGACGGCTTATACGCTTCCAATCCTACGTTGCTCCTTTGCGTCTTACTTTTTGAGGTAGATCTTCGCGGCGAGCTGATAAATGCCCAGTTTCTTGCAGACAGGCACAATCACATGATAAATCAATTTCTTTTCCAGTGTCAGTTTGCCATATTTCTGCACAACCGCATCAAAACCTTTTTCACGGTAGAGCGCCCAGAACGCATCCCGCCCTTTCGGCGCCGCCGCCGCATATTCCATGCCCTGTTGCAGACATTGCTGCTGCGTAACCGGCATGAGCGTCAATGGCAGACGCGGCAGCAGTTTCTGCGCCTTCTCGGTGTTGACCGTAAAGACCGAAACGCCCTCCTCCACCGGAGCCTGATAGGCCAGCTTTTCAATGCCCACAAAATCGCCGCCGGTGAAATCTCCGGCGCGTTTCTCATTCGCATAAGGGCAGCGATAACAGGCAGGGCGGTTGATACACTGACTGCTGCATAATTTAAAAAAGTCCAACTGCTTTGCCCATTCTGCGGTTACATCCCGTCCATCTGCCAGTTGAACGCTGACAATACGGCTACTCCAACCCAATTTTTTACCCCTGAAATTGATCATCATGGGCTTCTGACCATACTGTTTATAGAGTGCTTGGAGATACTCCTTCCATAGAACAGGCCTAGACACGGAATGGCA
>JAHZHX010000011.1:0-23405 GCA_019420065.1 Clostridiales bacterium
GTTTTTCTTTTTACAGCCATAAGCGCCTCACCACAGTCCCGAACCGGACACCTTGTTGGCAATCCGGTTGACCAGGATCACCAGGGTAAAATTGATGACATTGTTGAACAGCCCCACGGCAGTAGACAGGCTGTACTGCCCTTTGTTCAAGCCCATCTTGTACACATAGGTCGAGATGATCTCCGATACCTCCAGGTTCAGGTCGTTCTGCAAAAGATAGGCCTTCTGGAAGCCGACGCTCATCACCTTGCCGCACTGCATGATAAGCAGAATGATGATCGTTGGCAGAATGGAGGGGATATCGATATGCCAGATGCGGTGCAGGCGGTTGGCGCCGTCCACAATCGCGGCCTCGTGCAGCTCGCTGCTCACGCCCGCCAGCGCGGCAATATAGATCACGGCATTATAGCCGCTGTTCTGCCATACGCCGCTGCCGATGTACAGCCCGCGCCAGTAGCGCGAATAGGACATGTAGTCGATCATGGGCTTGCCCAGAAGCTTACTGCCCAGCTGATTGACAATGCCCGACTGCGAAAAAAACGCCGTGATGATGCCGCACAGCACCACCGTGGAAATAAAATGCGGCGCGTAGGTCAGCGACTGCGTGACCTTTTTCAGCCCCGGGAGCGGCGTGTAATGCAGCACCAGCGCCAGCAGGATGGGCACGGGGAAGGTCAGCAGCTGATATAGGCTGATGACGACGGTATTGCGGATGATCGTCCAGAAATTATAAGAGCCGAGAAATTTGCCGAAATACTTGAAGCCTACCCACTGCGACTCCCAGATGCCGCGGCTGGGCTTGTAATTGCGGAAAGCAATCTGAATGCCGTAAAGCGGGAAATAATGAAACACCGTGATATAAACAAAGCTGGGCAGGATAAACAGATACAGCGCCCAGTTGCGCAGCACGTTTTTCTGAAAGCGCCGCCAAAAGCTCGAGCGGCCGGAAAGCTGCCGGGTCATAAGCTCCTCCCCCTGCGATTTTGAAAGCGGCGCGCACAGAGCCCCATGCGCGCCGCGGCAAAAGATCATGCGTTTTTTCAGTCGTTGCGGCCAAGATACTCGTTATACAGGGCCACATAATCCTCAACGTGCAGCTTGCTTTGCAGCTCCTTGCAGTAGGCGTCCCAGTCCGCGTCGGTAAAGCCGTTGACGATGGCGTTGGCCTTAAAGGTCGAGCAGTAGGTCTGGATGGCCAGCGTCATTTCGTCCAGCTCGTCCGCCTTGTCCTCGTCCCAATAGCCCTGACGCTCCACGCTGTAACGGGTGTTCTCGTCCTTGATCTCTTCGTTCATCTGTACCACAAAATAATTGCGGCTGCCGCCCTTGACCAGATCTTCGGGCGCGTAGGTCATCAGGGACTGATATACGCCGCCATACTTGGGGCCGCCGGTATGGGCGGAATAGGTCTGGCGCCATTTGCCATAGGAGAGGCCGGAATCCTTCGCCTCGCCCATCAGGAAGGAAACGTAATGTACGCCGTCGGGCGCATAGTCCCAGATCTTGCCCTGCTCGCCGTAGCTCCAGGAAGCCCAGGTCTCAAAATCGGCATGGATGGCGTCGATCCAGGCGCACAGGATTTCCGGATGCTTGCAGGCCTTGGTGATGGCAAAGCCTTCCATGGTGCCAAAGCTGCCTTCGGCCAGGAACATGTTGTCATAGTCCCCGTTGTCCAGGTAGGTCATCAGCGTGTATCCCGACAGGCCGTCGGCAAAATTGAAATCCGGCGTATGGGTAATCACAAAGGCCGCGCCGGTGAAATCCTGGAAGCGGCTGGTGAAGTCTCCGTTCTTCATGGAGAACACGTCCGCGTTGATCAGCCCTTCGGCGTACCACTTGCGCAGCGTGGTCAGTGCCTCGCGATAGGCCTCCGTATTGGCGACAAAGCTCACCTCGCGGCAGCTTTCGTCGGTATACATCACATACTTGTTGTCGAACGCCAGGCCGAAATAGCTGAAAATGCTGTTCAGGCCACCCTTGTAATCCTCGCAGGCCAGCAGGGGGATCTCGTCGCCCAGGCCGTTGCCGTTGATATCGTTGTTCTTGGCCAGGACCATCGCCGCGTACATTTCATCCAGCGTGGCAGGAATCTTGCCGTCCAGGAAATTTTCCAGGAACGCGTCGTTGATATAGAGCATGCCGTCGGCAAAATAAGTGTCGTAGTCGGTATCGCCAATGGGCAGGCAGTACAGGCCGCCGTCGGTCATGGTCAGCGCGTCCTTGAGGACGGGATTGGCGCTCAGATAGGCGTTCCAGGCGGGCATATACGTTTCCAGATAGGGCGTCATATCCACAAAGGAATCATAATTGTTCTGGATATTGACGTTGCCGCCCGAAAACGCGTCCGGCAGGTCGTTAGAGGCGATCAGCATCGTCACCTTTTCGCCATAGGAGCTGCCGCTGTATGCGACCCACTCGATTTTTACGTTGGTCTTTTCCTCCATCTGCACCACGCACTGCTTTTCGCCGTAATTGGCGCCCACGTCGTTGGCGCCCTGCTTGACGACAATGCGGAAGGTGACAGGCTCGGCCAGCGGGAAAACACTCTCCGCCAGGGAGCCGCCGCACAGCAGCGTCAGCACCGCCGCGCACAGGATACACATTGCCTTTTTCATCGTTTGCCTCCTTTATCATGCATGAAGCGATCACGCTTTTCTTGCTTAATTTAATACCATGTGTTATAATAATTGTCAATAGTGGCGGATTTTTTGACAAATGATCAAAAAATTCGATCAGTCAGGAGACGTATGTACATGGAAGACCGTCAGCAGGAAATCATGGCGCTTTTGAACAAAAAAGGCTTTATGAGCGTATCGCAGCTCGCCGCCAGCCTCTTTATCAGCGAGCCTACCGTGCGCCGAGAGCTTTCGCGGCTGGAAAAAAGCGGCATGATCTGCCGTCCGCGCGGCGGCGCGGCGCTGCTGGCGCGGGAAATCAGCCAGCCCTCGCTCCAGTATCAGCTGCGGGTGGAGCGGGACAAAAAGCAGCAGATGGCGCGCGCGGGCGCGCAGCTGGTGCAGGACAACAGCTCGGTGTTCGTTTCCGGCTCGGATATCACCATCTTTCTTTTGCCCTTCCTGGCCAAAAAGGAAAACGTGACGGTGTTCACCCACGGGCTGTCGCACGCGCAAACGGCGGCGCGCCTGGGGCTGCATACGGTATGTCTGGGCGGCGAGGTCAACGATACGGGCGACGTTTGCCGCGGCTTTCTGACGCTGAAAATGGTCGAGCTTTTGCGGGTGGACATGATGTTCCTCGCCCCGCCCTGCATCCGTGAAAACGGCGATGTGATGCACTATTCCGCCATGACGGCCACGCTGCTGAGCGCACTGTTCCCCCGCGCCGGGAAAACGGTCATTTTCTGCCGCGACCAGGAAATCTGGACGCGCAGCGGCGCGTACCAGCTGTGCCGCACGGATACGGTGGACTACATTGTCTGCGGAGAACCGCTGCCCGAAGCGCTCCCGCAGCCGCGCTGCGGCGTGATCCAATGCGAGGACTGACGTATGACAGAGAAGCAGTACGTACTGAAACCAAGCGAACGGTTCCCCAAAGAAATGGAAGCGCCCAAGCGCGCGGATGTTTTGAACGAACTTACCAAATTTGGCATTTTAAGTGCAGATATAATTGAGCTCCTTGACACCACCCATGATGCGCTGGATGTGCGCCTCAATTATATCATTGACAAAAAATGGGTATTGCGGTTCTGCAACGCACCGAATATGACGGAAAAACGCATGGGAGAGCTGAACCGCCTGATTGGAAGGTACCGGGCAATGGGGCTCAAATGTCCGGCCTTTATCGCGGATGATAACGGTCAATATCTGCATCCATGGAAGCGCTTTCTATGCTACTTGTCCGAATATATAGACCAGCCTCTCGCAAGCGATATTGCGTTAAAGGATGAAAATCAGTTGTTTTTGCAAATGGCAGAGAAGGTGGCTCTGTTTGCCGAAACATATCGGGATGTTGATTTATCCGAAACGATGGGGATGTACAGCTTGTTTGATCTGTCCCCTTTTGACATTTCGAACGGAATGGATGAAAAACAGGATAATTTTAACGAACTGATCCGTCTTCTTCGGAGCGAGAAGCAAGACGATCTGGCCAATCGGCTGGAGCTTCGCCATACGGACATTCGCTGTAAACTCAAAGCGGTTTTCCGTGAATTGCCTCGTTGCGTGTTTCAGGCGGACGAGAACTTCTCAAACGTGCTTGTTGACAACGCAGAGCGCTTCGTCGGTTTTATTGATTTCAATTTGGCGGGGACGGAAGTAATTGTAAATCAGTTGGTCAATTTGGCCGGATTTGATTATGACGAGGAGCAAACCAATCCAGAGGGCGCCAAGGCCCGGCTGGATTTTGCAATTCGTTTTTTTCACGAGCGCATAAGCCGCATGCTGCGCGTATATCACGCGGTCGAAAAAGAGCGGCAAGCGCTGCTTTGGTATGCGTGGATCGTTATGGTGGCGCAATGGCCAACCCTCTGTTTTTTCAGGAAGGCAATCAATGATAAGGCACTGAAAGAGGAAATCTATGAGCTGCTTTCTTTGATCGCCGATCTGCCGGAGGAGCGGCTGCTGGCGGATGTGGATCAAGTGGAGAACAGGAGCGCGCGCTTTTCAGGATAAAACCAAAAAACGGAAAAATTCGAGGGGCATATCCTGCTCGCAAGCGCCGTAAGCTTACCAGGCACCATTTTCCTCGCCCCATCCCGCATCCGTGAAAACGGCGATGCGATGCACTATTCCGCCATGACAGCCACGCTGCGGCGTGATCCAGTGCGACAGCTGACAGACGGAGGTACGAGAGAAGGGAAAACGTTTCTTTCTTTAGGAAAAGAAAAAAACAAAGAAACCGGTTTGGGTATTGGAAGGCGGGTGCAAAGCGGCTGTTGGAGTGTTTCCCGTCAACCGTTTTTAGCGGCCAACGAGGCAGGGGCACGTCTGCGTTGCAGACGCGATGCGCCGATGCAATCGGCGCAGTTGGAAGCGCGGTCTTTGTCTGGATATACAAGCATATCCGGACAAAGGCCGCTTCCAACGTTCCCCCTGCCGTCAAACATGTAACCCCGCCCCACAACCGACTAGTTTTCGGGAAGGTTATAGGGAGGGGCTTTTGCCTCAAAAGCCGCCTCCCTACCGTCTCCCCCGTAGCGAACAGAAGCAAAAGCCGCCGCCCGCCATTCTCCCTCATACTTTTCCACGCAAAAACGCCGCAAGCTCAAAGCC
Source organism: Clostridiales bacterium (assembly GCA_019420065.1). Lineage (GTDB taxonomy): Bacteria > Bacillota > Clostridia > Christensenellales > Aristaeellaceae > SFMI01. The sequence continues at coordinate 5,232 of JAHZHX010000011.1, forward strand.
TGCGGCGTTCATTCGTTATGCTTTTACTCCTGGGGCAGATCGTCCACGGGGTACTCATCCTCAGGGATGCCCTCGCCGTAATCGAAAGCGGTATCTTCCAGCACCTCGCGGATGCTCAGGCTGATGCGGTGCGCCTCAGCGTCCACGCCCAGCACCTTCACCGTTACGTCCTGGCCCTCGGTCAGCACGTCTTCCACCTTGTTCACGCGGGTAAGCGCCACCTGGCTGATGTGAACCAGACCGTCCACGCCGGGCTCCAGCTCAACAAACGCGCCGAAGGGGCGGATGCGCACAACCTTGCGCTCCAGAACCAGACCCACGGGATACTTCTCCTCGATGTTTTCCCAGGGCTTGGGCTGCAGCTGCTTGTAGCCCAGCTGAATGCGCTCGCGCTCGCGATCCACGCTGAGCACCTTGACCTGCACTTCCTGATTGATCTTGAGTACCTCGCTGGGATGACCCACGCGGTACCAGGCCATGTCGGTCACATGGATCAGGCCGTCCACGCCGCCCAGATCGACGAACGCGCCGAAATCGGCAAAGCGGCGCACGATACCGGTCAGCACCGCGCCCTCTTCAATCTTTTCCCATGCGGCGGCCTTCTTGGCGTTCTCTTCCTCGATAATCACGTCCTTGCGGGAGCAGACGATGCGCTTCTTGGCGGTATCCACGTCGATGATTTTCAGCTTCATGGTCTGGCCCACAAACTGGTCGATCTTCTCAACATAGCGCTTGGACAGGCGGGAAGCGGGCACAAAGGCACGCACGCCGTCCACCAGGCAGATCAGGCCGCCCTTGACGGCTTCCTTGCCCACGCCTTCGATATACTCGCCGGCTTCATGCTTGGCCATGAGCGCATCCCAGGCCTTGCGGTTGATGATATTGCGCTGGGAAAGAACCACGTTGCCTTCGCCGTCATTGACTTTGACAACTTCCACTTCGATCTCATCGCCCAGAGCAACGTTCTGGTCCACCAGATCGCTGCGCTTGATAAGACCATCGGACTTGTAGCCGATGTTGACGCACACTTCGTCTTCCGTGACCTGGACAACCTTGCCGCTCACGGTCTGACCCGGATGGATACGGCGCATGGAGGCCTCAATGCTGGCCATAAAGTCGTTTTCGTCAACGGGGGCTTTCGCCTCGTCGGCGGCGGGGGTAACGGGCGCGTTCTCAAGCGCCTGATCTTTGGTTTCGATGTCGTTCATTGCAGTGACAACCTCCTTAAATGACCAATCCGGTGTGGATGCGCCGGCGGTTATTCCTATGTGATGGGTGTGGATATTTGCAAAGTGAGACGGAATTTCCGCCGCACATTCCACCAAAATGGTTTGCGGGCACAGCGCCGCGCAGGTTTCAAACAGCTTGCGCGTGTTGGCGCTTCCCCGCCCGCCGACCACGATCATCCGGTCGGCAGATGCGGCCAGCATGCGCGCGGCCTGCTGCCGCACGCGCGTCGCCGCGCAGATCGAACGATGGAACAGGGGCTTTTCCACCCGCTGCTCAATACAGGGCCTGAGCGTCTCCCACTGCTCCTCGGGCAGCGTGGTCTGGCAGACGACAAGCGCCTGCGAAAGCCTGGGCAGCGTCAACGCCTCCCCGGGCGTGGAAACCACGTAGACCGCGCCCCGGCACCACTGCGCCGTGCCGCGCACCTCGGGATGCGCCTGCTCGCCCAGCAGAACAACCGGCCCGTCATAGGCATGCACACGCTCATGGAGCGCGCGCACGTGAGCGCAGGTACAGTCCACCGTTTCAACGCCCAGCCGTTCGCATTCCCGCAGAACGCCGGGACCGACGCCGTGGCTGCGCAGGATCAGCATCCCGCCCCGCGCCGCCTCCACCCGGTCCGTTACGCGCACGCCCAAACCGGACAGCATCTGCGTGACCTGGGGATTATGCACCACCTCGCCCAGAGAATAGCAGCCGATGCCCCGCGCCCGCGCATCCTTTGCCGCGGCCACGGCCATTTCAACCGCTCTGCGCACGCCCATGCAGAATCCTGCATGCTCCGCTACCGAAACAGGCATAACACACCCCTCCGCCACTTATGGCGAATAGAAGTTAATTCGCCGTTCTTCCTTTTTTTCCTGCCATGCTTTGCTTATTTTATCGCATTTTTATATTTTCTGCAATTTTTCACAATTCAAAGCCCAAAAAACTGTTATTTTTCCCGGTGAGCTTCGTCGCGCATGCGATAAAAGGTATCCCGGATACGTTCGCAGAGCAGGTTCACCGTCTCGGTATTGACCCCCCGGGCAATCAAATCATCCAGGGGCATCGGCTCGCCGTAGTACACATGCGTCACATGGAAGGGACGGATTTTGCCGTCGATATACACCGGCAGCAGCGGCACGCGGGCGCGCAGCGCGATCAGCGCCGCCCCGCTTTCCACCTCCTGCATCATCGTTTCCTGGTGGCGCGTCCCTTCGGGAAAGATTCCCAGGATATGCCCCTCGCGCAGCACCTGCATGCAGGCGCGCATGGCGCCCATATCGGTAGCATGGCGGGCAACGGGAATCATGTGCAGCGACCGCATCAGCCGGTTTGACCACTTTTTGCCCGCCAGCTCTTGCTTGCCCAAATAGCGGATCTCATACTGTCTGATGGGAACAGCCAGCGCCAGCGGGTCGGCAAAGCTTTTATGATTGCCCATGATGATGTAGGGCGGCTGCATATCCCGCGCGCGCTCCACATTGTGCCAGCGCAGGGGATATACCGTGTGGAAAAGCACATTGAACACCCCGCGCGCCAGCGAATAAACGGGGGTTTTTTCATATGCGGCAGGAAGATTGTCAGCCATGCTTTGCCTCCACTGCCCGCAGGATGGCCTGCACCGTCTCCTCAAAACTCATATCCGAGCTGTCCACCAGCAGCGCGTCCTCCGCCTGACGCAGTGGATCGACCGCGCGCGTCATGTCCTGCCGGTCGCGGGCGTTGACCTCGCGCAAAATCTCCTCATAATCAGCCTGCACGCCCTTTTCGGCCAGCTGGCGCATGCGGCGCATCGCGCGGGACTCTGCCGAGGCCGTCAGATAAATCTTGACCGGCGCGTCGGGCAGCACCACGGTACCGATGTCCCGTCCGTCCAGCAGCATGGGCTGGGCTTGCGCCAGCTCCCGCTGACGTGCCACCAGCATTTTGCGCACCGCAGGGTAGCGCGACACGCAGCTGGCCGCCGTGCCCGCCTGCTGGGTGCGGATCCGGCCGGACACGTCCTGGCCGTTGACCAGCGTGACCTGCGCGCCGTTTTCATAGCGCACGTCCACATGCGCCCTGCCCGCCCCGCACAGGGCGGCCACCGCCTGCTCATCCTGCAAATCCACGCCCGCGTCCAGCGCCGCCAGCCCCACGGCGCGGTACATCGCCCCCGTATCCAGGTGCAAAATCCCCAGCCGCGCGGCCACCTCGTCGGCCACGGTCGATTTGCCCGCGCCTACCGGGCCGTCAATGGCAATACTTGGCATATGCTTTCCCTCGCTTATCGTATCATGGCCTGGGTCACATCCCAGCCGCTGAGAATCTCGCGCTGATGGCTGACGGCATAGGGGCCGGTCTCCTCCGCCTCGCTCATTTCGCGCGGGAAGTGGATGCAGATGTGCCCCGTCAGGTCGTTGCCGCTGTTATGATCGACCTCATGCCCCTTGCTGTGGGTAGAAGCCATGTAAACCTTGCCGTCGCTGAGAATGATCCATACCGCGTGCGGCGTCCAGTTCTCCGTGCCCATGATCTGGCGCATGATGGCCGTATCGCTGGCGGTAATGGGCTCCGCGTCGCAGTGCTTGCCGAAGCTGAACATGTTTACATTATAGTGCAGCCCGGTTTCAAAGTCGTACACAATGGCGTTTGGCATGGTACGCGCCAGGGGCCGGATCTCGCTGTACCAGTTGGCAAAGCGTACCTCGGCGGCGGTGGGCGCCTTGAAGTCCGTTCCCGGCACGCCGCCGGAATTGCCGGAATCAGGCTTTTGTTCGTTTTCCTTTTCCTCCGCCAGCGTTTGCAGGCGCAGATACGTTTTCTCGCCCACAATGCCGTCCGCCGTAAGGCGATTGGCGCGCTGGAAGGCCTTGACGGCCAGATTGGTCTTGGGGCCGAAGACGCCGTCCGCCGCGCCGGTCAGGTAGCCCAGGGTCAAAAGCATGCGCTGCACCGCTTTGACCTGCTCGCCGGTATCGCCCGCGCGCAGCAGGAAGCTGGCGGGCGCGGGCGTCGCGGTAGGCTTGACCTCTTCGGGCGCGGGCTTGGCGTTATTGGCATAAATGCGGGCCAGCGTCTGCGGGCCGGCCACGCCGTCGGCATTCAGGCTGTTTTCCCGCTGGAAAGCGGACACGGCGGCGGCGGTTTTGGTGCCGTAGCGGCCGTCGATGGTATCGTCAAAATATTCAAGCACCGTCAGCCGCGCCTGCAAAAGCGACACATTGGTCCCGCGCGCGCCCATCTTGAGCGTCACGCTGGTATCGGGCTTCACGGTCGGCTCCGGCTTGGGCGTGGCGGTGGGCTTGGGCGTGGCCGTCGCCCAGGAGGGCGTAGCGCTCTCGTCATAGAGCCTCAGCTGCGTATCCAGCCCCGCCACGCCGTCCACCTTCAGGCCGTTTTTCTGCTGGAAGGCGCGCACGGCGGCAATATCGTTGGAATCATAAATGCCGTCGGGCGTAATGCTGTAATAGCCCAGCTCCACCAGGCGCGTTTGCAGCCGAGTCACCACCAGGCCGCGCGTGCCGCTGTGAATGATAATCACATTATCAGCCGTGATGGGCGCGGGCGTGGACGTAACATAATTGAGAACGGGCGTGGGCGTGGCCGAGGCGATCCCCAGGGCGCGCAGCGTTTTGCTGCCCACGACGCCGTCCACCGTCAGCTTGCCGGCCTTCTGGAAGGCCTTGACCGCTTTGGTCGTGGCCGCGTCAAAAACGCCGTTCACCGCCGCGGTATAATAGCCCAGCTCCCGCAGCGTTTCCTGCAGTTCGGTTACCTGGTAGCCGCGGTCGCCCTGGCGCATGTTCACGCCGTCCACGGGCGGCAGCACGGCCACATCGGTTTTTTTGCCGCGGCTGTTCAGCGGCTTGCCTTCATAAATAAGCTTTTGCAGCTCGGACGAAGCGCTGCCCGTTTGCAGCAGGCCGTTCTGCCGCTGGAAAGCCTTGACCGCCGCGACCGTCGCCGCGTCAAAGCTGCCGCTGGCGCTGCCGGTATAAAAGCCCAGCTCGCCAAGCGCCTCCTGAAGCACGCTGACGCGCTGACCCATGGCACCCTGCGTCAGCGCCCCGTAGGTCTTTTGCGCCGCCGCGTCCTCCTCCAGTTCCTCGCCGCCCAGATAGATAGCGGGGATATCCACATACTGCGCCATCACATAGCCGGTATAAGTTTTTTTGCCCTTTGTATAAGTTACTTTGAGGAAATCTCCCTGCACCGCCTCCACCGATACCTCGCCGCCCGCCGGGATGGACAGGATACGGGTCGAGGACGTGCTGGGGCCTTTGCGCAGATTGACCGAATCGACGGTGTTCGTCTTCAAGGGGAAGGACGGCGCGGCCTGCGTGTCACCGTCCTCCCATCCGATCACGGGAGGAACGGGCGTGGCCGTGGGCCGGGGCGTAGCCGTGGCGTTTGCCGCGATGGCGCTGCCGCCGAAAAGAATGGCCTGCGCTTCGCCGTCGGCAATGCCGGTGGCTTTAAGCCCATGCTTTTGCTGGAAGCGCTTGATGGCGCTGACCGTGCCCGCGCCGCACTTGCCGTCCACCTTGCCGGTATAATAGCCCAGGGCCTTAAGCGCGGTCTGCACGCGGCTGACCAGATCGCCCGTTTTGCCGCTGGACACCGGAAAGCCCTCCACCGAAGGGACGACCGTAACGCTCTTGGCCTTGCCGCGGCTGTTCAGGGGCTTGCCTTCAAACAGCAGCCCCTGCGTCTGCGCGTCGGCACTGGACGAATCGTTCAGACCGTTCTTTTCCTGGAAGGCGGCCACAGCCTCGGCCGTCTTTTGACCGTACTTGCCGTCCGCCTCTCCGGAAAGGAAGCCCAGCTCGATCAGCGCGCGCTGCAAAGCGCGCACCTGCTCGCCCTCCTGTCCCTGATACAGCGCCGCGTAGCGGGCGGCATACTGCTCTTCGGGCAGGTTGGCCTGCGCGCCGCCCTCCAGGGTGATGCTGGCCTTGGGCGCAAACCCGGCGACGCCGTCATATTCTATGATATAATAGCTGCCGCTCTCGCCCGTGACATACACCGCGTCGCCCACCGGCAGCGCGCATACGGCAGCGCCGCTCTCGCTGGCCGTGCGGCGCAGCGTGGACGCGCTTTTCACATATCCCGCGCAGGGATACGCGGCGGCAATTCCCGCGGGCATCAGGGAACAAAGCAGTGCGCACGCAAGCAGCACCGCAAACAGACGCTTCATCCGTTGCATGAACATGGCAGCCTCCTGAATACAGACCTATACAGTGTTATTTTATGACAAAAGATTTACGCTGTCAACGTCCATCTATCGCAAAATGTAACAAAATTGTAAAAACGAGGTGCAAAAGAGCCTTTTTGTTTCAGCGGCAAGCGATTTCCAAATGGAAAAACAGTTTTTTCCGAGTCGGCACGCCGCCCTCCGACAAAACGAAGGATTCGTTTTGTCGGGTTGCAGATTTTCTTACGCATCTGCGATGCGTGGCCAGAAAATCTGTAAGGAAGCGGGGTTTTCCCCGCTCCTCGAACCGGCAAAGCCGGTTCTGCGGATTTAAAAATGAAGGGGCATGCCCCTTCATTGCATCCCGGCAGTTGTGTGCCTGCTTTATTATCGTCTATAGTCTGAGCTGCCGGATCTCTCCGACAGCTCTAGCTATTGGATTTTACAGCACCTCGACGCCGCTGCGCGTAAATTCATGGCGCGTCTTTTCCGGCAGCCGCTCGTCGGATACCACCACGTCGGTATCCTCCAGCCTCGCAAAGGTGAAGGAGCTGGTCAGCCCTACCTTCTGCGTGTCCATCAGCATGACCACCTTTTCGGCGCGGCTGATGGCCAGGCGTTTGAGCGCGCAGTCCTCCTCCGCGCCGCAGGTAAAGCCGCGGCTGCTGATGTATCCGGTCACGCCCAGAAACACCGTCTGGAAATTGATGTTTGACAGGTTCTGCATCGTCATGGCGCCGTTGACGCACAGGCTGGCGGTGTTGACCCGCCCGCCGATGAAATGCACCTGCGCCCGCTGCAAACGACACAGCTCCAGCGCGCAGCTGAGCGAGCTGGTAAAAATCATGTACGGCCCGTCGGGAATCAGGCGGGCAAACTCCGTGCAGGTCGTGCCCGAATCCAAAAAGATGGTCGTATTCTCCTGCAAAAGCTGCAGGGTCTTTTCGGCAATGCTGATTTTATCGGCCGTATTGCGCGTGTTGCGCTTGATATACAAATCATCCGTGCCCACCAGCACGTCTACCGAGCGCGCGCCGCCATGCGTGCGGATGATGCGCTTGTTGCGGTCGAGGAACTCCAGGTCGCGCCGCAGCGTCATTTCGGATACCTGGAGAAAATTTTCCTTCAGTTTGGCAAAGCTGATCGAACCCTCGCGGTTGATGATCTCCACCATTCTTTCCCGGCGTTGATCCTTGTTCACTCCGGCGCACCTCCTTCCTGATCAGTCCCCTACCAGCTCGGCAATGCGGCGGGCGGCATGATACAGCCGTTCGACATGCTCAAAATAGGTCATATTGCCATACAGGTCGGGATTTTTGTCGCGCTTGGCGCATTCAAAGCTCAGTCGCTTGGCATGCCTGAGCACGGGCGCCAGATGCGCGTAATCCACCGTGCCGTCAAAGGGAATGCGGTGCTGGTCGCCCGAACCGTCGTTATCCTGGATATGGGTCACCACCAGCTTGTCGGCATAGTCAAAGGGGAAGCTGCTGCCCGGCGCAAAGGCGTTCCAGTGGCCGGTATCAAAGGTGAAGCGGCAGCTTGGGGAATCGAACCGGTCCAGTACGGCGCGAAGATGCACGTTGGGCGTGATGGAGTTCTCAAAGCCGATGACAAAGCCCTTCTTTTCCGCCCACTCAATGATGCGGCCCAAACGGGACAAACCCAGGTCGTTGAGCGGCATCTCGGGATGCCCCCACGTTTCATGCGCCACGCCCAGATGGATGCCGCGCGCCGTCAGCTCGGTAATCTCGTCGCAATAGCGCTGCACGACCTCGTCGCCGCGGATCCCCTCCTGCCAGATGCTGTTGGTCTCCGCGCCGGTCAGGTGGATGTTGTCAATGGGCATGTTGTATTTTTCGGCCAGCTCCATAAAATCGGTGGTCATAAGCCGCGACGTTCCGGTGCAGACATAATCAAAGCCGATCTCGGATAAAAAGCGGAACTTGTCCTCCAGCGAAATCTCCGGCGCGCTGGGATCAAAAATCACATACAGGCCAATCGGTTTCATGCGTTTCCCTCCCTTGAATCTACAAGATGGTTTCATTTTAGCACAAAACGTCATGCGGCGCAACGCGGCGGGCAAGAAAAAAATCCGCCCCCCACTGGACGCTGCGCCCGGTATGCGGTATAATAATAACGTTTCAACAAGCAATCGACTGCCACCGTGCAGAGAGGAAGAAAACAGATGAATCATATTGAAAAATCGTATGATATCGTGGTGCTGGGCGCGGGGCCGAGCGGCCTGGCTGCGGCGCTGCAGGCCGCTCGCAACGGCGCGAAGGTGCTCTTGGCTGAGAAAAACGGCTATCTGGGCGGCAACATGACGCTGGGGCTGCCGCTGCTGGGGTTTCTGGACAAGGATGGCCGCACGGTCATCCGCGGCGTCGCGCAGGAATTCATTGACGATCTGCGCGCTTACAAAACCCCCTACGGCTATGCCGCCAGCTCGCATCTGCCCTGCCCGATGCACAATTCCGTCACGCTCTACGACCATGAAATTTTCAAGTTCGTGGCGCTGCGCAAGGTGATGGACGCGGGGATCGACGTGCTTTTGCACACCGAGATCGCGGCCGCCAACGTGGATAACGGCCGCCTGGAATCCATTGAACTGAGCGGCAAGGGCTGGCGCATCCTCGTGCACGCCAAGGTATTCATCGACTGCACGGGAGACGGCGACATGGCCTATCTGTGCGGCGCGCGCTATGAGAAGGGGCAAAAGGACACCGGCGTTCTGCAGCCGCCCACGCTGATGTTCACCGTGCGCGGCGTGGACATTGACAAAACCATCCAGTTCGTGGCCGACGATCCCGAGCAGATGGAGCTGTGCGCCACGACCGAGTGCGGCAAGGGCTTTGACGCGGAATTCTTCCGCAAAAATCCCAATCACGTCATGGTCGGCCTGCGCAAGCTGTTCATGCAGCTCAAGGCCGCGGGCAAGCTGCCCGTGGACCGCGACACGCTGATCTACATCAAAAGTCTTCTGCCCGATGAGATCCACCTCAACTGCACCCGCCATCTGGGCACCGACGGCAGCGACGTGTTCAGCCTGACCCATGCCGAGATCGAGGGCTATCTGCAAATCGAAAAATTCGTCGAGGCCCTGCGCCTGTATGTGCCGGGCTTTGAAAAGTGCTATATCTCGCAGATTTACCCCTCCATGGGCGTTCGTGAGAGCCGTCGCTTCCACGGTATCCGGGAGCTGACGGAGGAAGAGGTCGTGCGCGGTGACATCGGAGAGGATACCATCGGCATCGGCTCCTATATTGTGGACATCCACATGGGCGACGGCTCGGGCACGATCGTGAAAAAGATCCCGCCCTACGGCCTGCCCTACGGCATCACGGTCAGCAGCGACATTGACAACCTGATGTTTGCCGGCCGCTGCGCCAGCATGGACGCGGTGGTCATGAGCTCCGCGCGCGTGATGCCCATCTGCATGGCCATGGGCGAGGGCGCGGGCGTAGGCGCGGCGCTGGCCGTGAAGCATGGCGTTCTGCCCCGCGACGTGGACGTGCAGGAGGTGCGCGCCATCCTCAAAGCCGCGAACGTGCTGCTTCAGCCCGAGGAGGCCTGACCCACGCCGGGGGCTGCGCCCCGGCGATAATATACCCACTTTATTGATAGTCTGAGCTGCTGGATATGAAATCCGGCAGCCTTTTTATAAATAAAAACGCAGGGAGCGGCTTTCATCGCTGAAAGCCGCTCCCCGCCGCAATTTGCCGTTTACTTCGTATATTCCGCAGCGTTTTCGCCCGCAATGCGGCCAAAGACGATGAAGTCCGCCACCGCGTTGCCGCCCAGACGGTTCGCGCCATGCACGCCGCCGGTGATTTCGCCCGCCGCATACAGGCCGGGAATCACCGCGTTTTCGGTATCAAGCACCTCGGCCGCCGTGTTGATTTTCAGGCCGCCCATGGTGTGATGCACGCCCGCCGTTACCTTGATCGCGTAATAGGGTGCCGTGTTCAGGGGATTGGCAAAGCTCGTGCGGCCAAACTCCGCGTCGTTCTTGGCCTCCACGCAGGCATTCCAGGCTTCCATGGTGGCGGCAAAGGCCGCCGCGTCCACGCCCATGGCCTCCGCCAGCTTGGCATAATCCTCGCCGGAGACCGTCATGCCCTTGTTGATATAGCCCTGAATCACGCTGGAAGCATCGACCATCGCCTGATCTACCACCAGCCAGCTGTAAGAGCCGGTCTGGGCAATTTCAGCCGCGGATACCACATCGCGCGTGCCCACCTCGTCAATAAAGCGCTTGCCCTCGGCATTGACCAGGATCGCGCCGTCGCCGCGCAGGCCCTCGGTAATCAGCGCCGCGGTGTCAAACTGCACGGTAGGATGGATCTGGATCTGCTCCATATCCACGACCGCCGCGCCCACCGCCTGGGCCATGGCGATGCCCTGGCCCAATATGCCCGGGGCATTGGTGGTCATAAAGCCCTTCAGCGCCGGCACGTAGGAAGCCACCATCTCCAGATTGGCGCCAAAGCCGCCCGCCGCCAGGATCACAGCCTTGGCGTTCACGGTCACGGTCTGGCCATCCTTGCCTGCCGCAGCCACGCCGCAGACCGCGCCCGCGTCGTTCGTCAGGATGGCCGTGGCGGTGGTTTCCATCAGCATCCGCACGCCGCGGTCAGCGCAGTTCTTCTGCAGGATCGGCACAATATAGGAGCCGACCGAAACCGTCTTGCCCGCGTCGTTGACGGGGCGGTGAATACGCTTGACCGACGCGCCGCCAAAGCTGCCTACGCTGGTCAGGTTCGCGCCCACGCTGGCCAGCCAGTCAATGGAAGCGGCGCTGCTTTCGCACAGCGTCTTTACCAGTTCCATATCGTTGACGCCCTTGCCGCCTATCATGGTGTCCAGCTCGAACAGCTCCACGGAGTCAAAATATCCCGTGGGATTCTGCTGATAGGCCGCCCACTGCTCGGAAACCTTGGCCGCCAGCGCCGTCACATCCGCGTTGTCCGCATAGCCGTCCGCCGCGGCCTTGAGCGTTTTTTCCACGCCGGCCGTTTCGCCAAAGGCGTTCTCATCCTGACGCGCGGTCTTGGCCGCCGTCATGCCCGCGCCGCCAGCGCCCACGATCACGACGTCGCAGTCATACACGGCGTCCTCCGCCTTGGCCGTCTCCGCCACGGCAGCATAATCCTCCGGGTTCAGCCCCGCCGCCGTCAGGGCGGCGCGCGCCGCCTCGATCACGGCCTTGCTGGTCACGGTTGCGCCGGTCATGCCGTCCACGGCGACCGAGCCGGTCTCGGCAATTTTTGCCGCCATGGGGGCAAGCGCCTTGCCGCCGATACCCTCGGTTTCCTTCGCGCCCTCGGCGCTCGCGTTCACAATTTTGCCGTTATCCAGCGTCAGGGTATCGGTCACATCGCCGCCATAGCCCTTGGACGTGCCGGTATACTCGCCGGACACGCCTTCAGCCACGGCCGTCATGGTGAAGGCCATGGTCAGAGCAAGGAGAAACGCTGCGATTTTCTTTTTCATTGCCATCATTCCTTCCGTCATTTTTGCATGCTTTGGTCGGCATGCGGCATGATTATATCACTGTGAGGAAGGGAATGAAAGCTTTTTAATAAAATAATATCGATATTTATTTATTATATAGGCATATGCGGCCGCATATGCCGCCGTTACGGCTTGACAGCCTTGACCAGCAGCATCATCGGCCGGCGCATCTCATCCGCCATGCCGGGCAGCGCCATCATGTCCGCCGGCGGCATGGCCTCCTCCACAGCGGACAGCCGAAAGCCCGCCCGCAAAAGGCCGCCCAGGATCTGCGAAAGCGTATGGTGCTGCTTGACCACCCGCTGTCCCAGAAAATCGACCTCCCGTTCGCCCGGATAATAATAGTTGTCCACCGGCCAGTACAGCGGTGCGCCCGCCTCATTGCAAACCCAGGTTTGGTTCACGCCCGCCGTAAAAACCGGATGCTCGATGTTGAACAAAAAGCAGCCGCCGCCTTTCAGCGTTTGGAACACGCGGCGGTATACGCCGTCCAGGTTGGCAACGTAGTGCAGCGCCAGGTTTGAAAATACCAGATCGTATGTTTCCGCCGGATAGCCGTATTCTTCAACGCCGCACACCTCGTACCGTACCCCGACGTAATCGTTGATTTCCCGCGCCTTGGCGATCATCCGCTCGCTCAGATCCAGTCCCAGCACCTGGCGCGCGCCCCGCTGCACGGCATATTTGCAGTGCCAGCCATAGCCGCAGCCCAGATCAAGCACCGTTTTGCCCTCCAGGCTGGGAAACAGGGGCTGCAGCTGCCGCCATTCCCCGGCCGCTTCCAGTCCCTCCCGACTGCGGCCCATCTGCGCATAGGCGTTATAAAACGCCGGATCGTCATAAATGCTTTTCATGCTTTTTCTCCTTTTTTTACCATCCGCGCGGCCCCCGGCCCCCGCCAAAGCCGCCGCCATGGCCGCCGTAAATGAGGTCTTCCATTTCAATGGTCTGCGTATAGCTCCCGGCGGCGAGGGTATAGCGCTGCCCAACGGCAAGCTCCGGACAGGACAGCGCCACGCTGGAAAAGCGTTTTTCCGCCTGCCATTCCAGCAGCACGCGGCCTTCCGCGTCGCTCAGACGGATCATACTGCCCTCGGGCTGACTGCCCGTATTGACCAGGATCGCTCCCTGCGTGGAACCCTGCGAAAAGCCCTGCGCCATGCCGGACGCGCCCACGGCGATAACCGTGCCGCCCGTCACAATACCCTGTCCGCCATAATCCAGCGCGCCGTTGCCGCCGTTTACCGGGCCGTTGACATACACCGCGCCGCCGGACACCGTAAGGCTCCCGTTGGCGTCCAGCCCGTCGCCCTCGGCGTCAACGCGCAGCGTGCCGCCGGAAATGACGATCTGCGCGCTGCCGCCCTCCGCAAAGGAATCGCGCCCCCGGCCGCCAAAACCACTTTGATCCCGTCCGCCCGCCGCGTTCACGCCGTCGTCGCTCGCGCATACCGCAACGTTTCCGCCCAAGATCAGCACCTGCTTGCCCTCAAGCCCTTCATAGCTTTGCAATACGTTCACGCAGCCGCCCGCGATTTGCAGCGTTTCATCGGCATGCATACCGTCGTCGCCGCTGCGCAGCGTCAGCAGGCCGCCGGACGCTGTAAGATTGGCATTGCTGTGCAGCGCGTCGTCCGCCGCGTCGATCTCCAGCACGCCGCCGCCGATCTCCATATCGCCCTCGGCCTTCATCCCTTTGGCGCTGACGGTATCCGGCTGCGCCTGCCTTCCGCCGCTGCTGCCGCTGCTGTCCCCGGGCTGCTGCAGGCGGGGAGCCGCCGCTGCGCTGCCTCCGCCCGCGGCAATGACACAGCTCCCGCCCAGTACCCGCAGCGAGCCGCTGGCGCTCACGCCGTCGCCCGCCGCGGAAATGTCCCATACGCCGCCTTCAAGGTACACAAAGCCCTTTTCGGCGTCCTCATGCTCGGCCTTTACGCCATCCTTCCCGGCGGTGACGGTCAGATTGCCCGCGGCGGCGCGCACGCTGTTATTGGCCGAAAGGCCGTGCCCGGCCGCCATGACCGTGATATCGCCGCCCGCAATTACCAGATCGTCCTTGCACACAATACCGTGCCCGCCGGGAGCGGATACCGTCAGCGTGCCGCCGCCGTTGATGCTCAGATCGTCACGGGCAAACAGCGCCGCGTCCACATTGTGTTCGTCCACGGCGGCAAAGACGTCGCCGCTGCGCAGAAAATTCCGCGACCCGTCCGCGAGCGTCAGCACCACCTTGCCGGCCTGGCGGACATAGAGCGCCGCCGAGGTTTCACAGCCGATATCCGCGCCATCCAGCACCAGGCGCAGCTTCTCCTCCTTGCCCGCGTCCACGATCACCATGCCCTGGAACGCGCCGGTCAGAATGTAATCGCCCCCGCGGGTGATCGTTACCCTGCCGTCCTCTGTCCGCACGCCGTCGCCGGAGCAATGCGCCTGCGTGCCGCTGAGCGTAATGGTCACGCTTTCCTCGACGGTATAAACGGCGTTCAGGTCGCGCTCGGTGAACATTTTTTCCTCGGCCTTCGCGGTCCCCGCACCCAGCAGCGCCGCTATCATCAAAACAGTTACGATCTTTCTCATCATCAGTCTCCCTCTTTTTTTATATTAACAGAACGCTGTAAAAAACGTTTGAGCAATCTGTAAATTTTTTTGCAAAAAAGCTTTCCGTCCGCGAAGGAGGAAAGCTTTCTACATATTATTATTCAATATGGCTAAAAATATTTTCCATACTTGGCCAGCACCTCGTTCTGCGGCTTCGTTTCCTCATTTCCGCTGAGAACGGACAGTTTTTCATACGCCTCGGCCAGCTTGTAGGATCTGCCCAGCATTTCCCGCATGGCGGCAAACCGTTCGCCGCCGCCCGGCTGGCTGCTGAGCGTCGTCGCTTCGCCGCCAAACAGCATGGCGATCTGGAAAAGCGACCGCGCCATCCTGCCCGAGACCGCCTGCAATTTCTGCAAGGCTGCCTGGCAGGCCTCCGCCTCCAGGCGCTTTTTCCGCTCCTGGGCGCGGTTCGTTTCAATTTGCCGGCGCAAATCCTCCGCCTGCCGCGCCAGCGCGTCGATCTTCTCGCCGCAGCGGGCGACGCATGTCTCCGTCCCGCTCTGCTCGTTCGCCTTCACAAGGTATTTTTTCAAACCGGTCAGCTCCCGCTGCGCGCCGCGGCGCTTTTGGGACAATTCTACCGTTTCCTGGCTGAAGGCTGCCGCCGCGTTCAGGCACCTTTGCACCTGCGCCTTATAATCGCTGATCGAAAACTCCATCTGCGGATACTGCTGCTCCGCCTGATATACAAAGCGCACGCTTTTCTCCTGCACAAGATTTTCCATTGCCTATCAGCAGCACATCGCAATCAGCTCATCCAGGATCGCCAGTGTTTCCTCCTTCGACACAACCTCCTGCGTCAGCAGGGTATTCAAAAAGTAGCTTTTGAATTTGGAGCAGAATTCGTGGTTGGTCACCAGCGTTTCGGCATGGCCGCCGTCCAGGCGGTAGTCGGTATTCTCCTTGGTCAGCAGCACGCCCTTGCCCTCATAGCAGCCAATCTCGCTCTGCACCGGGTTCAGCCCCGGCTTAAAGAAATATACCGTAAAATATGGGTTGGTCACCGTCTGCATGCGCAAAAAGGTCAGGATCTGGAACCGTTCCGCCTTCGTATAAGGACGCATGGCGTAGAAATGATCGCTCTGCTTCCCGGTTTCGGCAAAACGGCGCATCGATTCATAGGTGAACACGGTATGCGTTACCTTGTGGCTTTGGAAAAAATTCTGCCAGCGCTTGAGCTGCACGTCATAGAGCGCCTGCACCAGCGCCACAAGCTCGTCGCTTTCGCCAAAGCCGTTTTCACGAAAGCCGTCCATCACCGAGCCGATCAGGATATCTGGATGGATATAGTTGATCGGCACGTCGCTCTTTACGTCGTACAGGCGGCAGCCTTTTTCCAGATTCCCGTACTGCTCGGTGTACCAGATATAGTCCTCCGGCGCGACGGGCTGGCTGAACTGCGCCTTGAGCGGCGGCATTTTCTCCTTGTGGGTTTCAATGGTATCCAGAACGTAGCGGTAAATCCTTTCATCCTCAAAGCAAACGGCCCGCAGCGTATCGCTGTCCGTCATCTGGATGTAGCGGTAGGAGGACACGCCCGCCGCCACCGTATGCATCAGGATCACATTGTTTTTATAGATCGCTTTTTCCTCGCCCGAAGCCTTTTCCACCGGCAGCGTGTAAGCGTTGTAGCAGCCGCTGTGGATCATGGGCTGAAGCACCGTGACCGCCTGGATGATCTCCTCATCCTCCGCGGCAAGATAATGAACGATCTGCACGCTGTCCTGCCTGTCCTCCTTCGGCAGCTCGTTTTCAATCGCGTGGAGCACGCCGCTGTGAAAGCACCCTGTCATCGTCAGGCGCACGCGCTCGCCCCAGCTTTCATGCAGGAAGGCGGCAAAATCCATCTCCCGCTCGCCGCCGTCTTTGTCCAGGACCGTCACGCGGGCCGGGACAACGCGGCCGGCCTCCTTCATCACAAATTCATGCATGGCATGGCTGATGCGGTAATTGTACTCGCCCAGACGGGTAACCTCCAGCGCCTCCTCCATCTGCGCCCACAGCCGGTCGTCAAGCGGCAGCACGTCCGCGCGCTTCAGCTTTTCAAAAAATTCCCGCTGCTTTTTATAGCTTGCCTTATCGTTCAAGATCCGGAACAGCTCGTTCCTGTTTTTGATATTCATCAAACGCGCCAGCTCGGAAACGGATATTCCGGCAGCGGTAACAGCATTTTGCAAACATGCCGAAAAATTTTCAATGGTTTTCATTGGTTGACCTACTCCCGTTGCTATTTCTATATATTACCCTTTCATTTTAAGGATTTTTGATATAACTTGCAACGGGAAAAACGGCATTTTTTGATGCGTACACGTTTTTGATGTGTACAAGAATTGTCGCTTTTTCCCTCAACAGTTCGTTTTCCATCCACAGCAGCACAAAATCCGCCCCATTCAAGAGAGGCGGATTTTGCTGTTTTGCGCGGGAAAACCCCGCGTACTATTTCAATCCAATGCCCTTGAGCACCTCGCCCGTGCTCGCGCCGCCGCGGGAAAAGCGCATTTCATCCAGCGAAAAGGGCAGGCAAGCCGAAGCGTCCAGGCGGATCAGCCGCGCGTTGAGACGCAGCCGCTCCGCGTTTGCCGCGATGGCGGCGCGCAGCGACGGGCGTTCGATCTGCCCGGCCTGGGCGATCACCCCCTCCAGCGTACCAAACGCATTGAGCAGCCGCGCCGCCGTCTTGGGGCCTACGCCCGGCACGCCCGGGATGTGATCGGCCGCGTCCCCCGTCAGCGCTTTGAAGCAGGCGTATTGCCCCGGCGCTATGCCCAGCTTTTCACGAAGCGTTTCCGGCGTATACAGGACCGTGCGCTCGCCCCGGTAACGCAGCACCGTAACATGATCGGTAATAAGCTGGAAAAGATCGCTGTCAAAGGAGGAAAGCACCAGCTCGTGCGCCTGGCCCAGACGCAGGGCGTAGGCGGCCAGCACATCGTCCGCCTCGCAATCCCGCGTTTCGGTATGGCAAACGCCCAGATAGTCCAGTGCCGCGTAAATATCGGGCAATTGGGAGAAGGGGTTATCCTCCATCCGGCCATAGTCCGGGCGGTTAGCCTTGTATGCCGGATCCAGCGCCGCGCGGGGGTTTTCATGCTCTCCGTCAAAGATTGCCGCAAGATGCGTGGGCTGCGTCATGCGCACAATTTTGAGCAGTGCGCCCACAAAACCCAGCGTGCCCTGGATCGCTCGGCCCTCGCGGCTGACAATGCGGGCGGGCATGCCAAAGAACATCTGAAACAGCAGGTTGCTGCCGTCAATGAGCAAAATCCTGGCCATGCTCAGTTAAAGGACTCGGTCAGGGGCAAAATCTCGCTCGGCCCGCGGCGGATCTGCTTGCGCAGGTCGTGCCGGTCGCCCGTATAGGTATAGGCGTACATCACGGTATGCGTGCCGGTGGTGGTGCTCAGGTACTTGGGCACGGCGGGATAGTTTGTGTCGATATAGTTGCGCATGACCGTGCGCTCGCGCCGCTCGCCGTCGGCAAAATCGTAGATGCTCTGGCCATAGGGGCTTTCCGCGCCGATGGCGCGCAGGATCGTGCCCTGGAACTCCTTGTGCGATATGGGCGCGCTGCTGACCGCCATCTGCTCGCGGGTCACGTTCGCTTCCTTGATGAAATACAGCACCTGCATGCTGTTTTCCTTGTCGCCATGGTCGGAGGTAATGATGAT
>JAHZHX010000011.1:23457-40829 GCA_019420065.1 Clostridiales bacterium
GCCCCAGATCCTTGAGCTGCTGCAAATACTCCGCCACGATGCGCATATAGCCGCGCGCGCACTGCTCCTGCGTCACGTCATAGTTGGTAATCACATTCTCGTCCATGTGATAGGGCGGATGCATACCCAGCAAAAACTGCACCGTCAGGTAATTGCCGTCGCCCTCCACCGCGGTAAGCGGCGTGCGGCGCAGCCCCTCCTGATAGTAGGCCACCTTGTTCTTGCAGTTGACCACCTCGCCGCCCTGCATGGTGACGACGCTGGTGAAATTGCTGGTGGTCATGTGCAGCCCTTCCTTAAACACATGCGGCAGATAGCGGTACAGCGACAGCTGCACCATGCGCTCCACCAGGCGGCCGCCGCGCACGGTATAGTCCTTGCCCACGTTGACCAGGTTGTCGATATAGGGCTGGGCGTACCGGATGCCAAAGTAAGTGGTGCTGGAATCGAAAAAGCGCAGCTTATAATCGTTGTCCTGAAGCGTTTGGAAAAAATACCGGCACGAATCGCTGCTCCACGCCTCGCGAAACCATGTGTCGATCGGCTTTCCCGTATCAAATTCATGCCCGGTAAGCATATGCACCACCGAGGGGAAGGTGCCGATATAGGTCGGGTCGCAGTTATCGTAATAGGTAAAGTCGCGCAGCGCGTCCAGACCGTCCGGATATACGCGCAGCATGTTGTCAATATAATCATTGCTGAAATAGTCCAGCAGGATCACGATCACATTTTTCTGCGCCGACACGGTGAACTGCTTTTCGCCCGAAAGCACATAGGCGTCCTTTTTCTGCTCGTCCGCGCCGCTGGCAATGTGCTGCACGCTCACCGTGGCAAAGGCGGTCAGCTGCATGGCCAGCAGCGCGCCGCACAGAAGGAGCGCCGCCTGCACCGCGCGCTTTCTGAAAAACAGCAAAAGCCCCGTCACGCCCGCCAGCATCGCCGCCCATACCGCCAGGTTGCGCCAGCCGTGGGCAGTATACCGTGCCCAATCGACCTCCTCGCCGTCCAGCAGCCCCAGATCCAGGTTGAGGAAAGCGTTCTGCACATAGCTGGCCGCGCAAAAAGCCGCCGTGAACGCCAAACCCACGCGGAAGGCGCGGCCCGGCAGAAGGGACAAAAGCAGCGTCAGCCCCGCCGTGCAGGCAAGGCATACCGGCCACAGGCGCAGGGAAGCGTCCAGATAGGAAAAGCGAAAGTTGCCCGCGTTGCCCGTGTATACCTCCATGCTGCCCCATACAATGTACATAAAGCACAAAAGGAAGCTGGGCAGCAGCGCCATGAGCAGCTTTTTGCCAAACCTGATCTTATTCTTTTTCATCCGCAACCCTCTTCCCGCTAAAGACTCTTTTGCAATCGCGCCGCGCGCGTTCCCAAACCGTCATGGGCGCCTGCCGCGGCGCGTCCGCGCCCAGCTCCCGCGCGTTGGACAGCAGAATAAACAGGGGATAGTACAGCGCCTCGTGCTGGAAGATCTCCGCCGTGCCCATCAGAACAAAGGAGGAGAGCAGCAGCGCCGCCGTTTTGACCGCCGCGCTGCGGCGGCAGCGCCAGGCCTTGCGCGTGACCAGCGCCGTCATGCCGGTATACAGCCCCAGGGCGATCAGCCCGCCGCGCAGCAGCAGCTCCAGCAGCTGGTTGTGCGTATGGTCGCCGCCGTTCAGGAATGAGCGCGTATAGCTAAGGGGCGTATAGCCGATCCCCGTTACGGGATAGTTTTTGACGGCCTCCAGCGCGCTGGGCCAGATGTATACGCGGTTGGTCAGCGTCAGATTTTTATGCAGCACGCCTTCGATCAGGAAAGCAAAATGCTGCTGCACATTGAAGCACAGCATGCCAACGAGCAGCGCGGCCGACAGGCCCAGCGCCGGCAAAGGCGCAAGATACCTCGGCAGCGCGCGGCGGCTGCACCACAAAAGCATGCCCGCAAACAGCATAAAACCCAGCATGGCGGTACCGCCGCCCTGCAGGGCCGTGGTAGCCGTGCACGCCGCCAGCATCCCCCAGGAGCGCGCCGTCCAGCGGCCGCGCAGCGCCTGGTCGCGCACGATGCACAGTCCCAGCGCGGGCAGCAGCGTGCGGTAATAGAAAATGTGCGAGCCAAGCAGCCACTGCGGGCGGAAATCCTTGGCGGAGAAAATCCACACCGCGCCCTGCGGCCAGAGCAGCCGCGCCGCCAGGTTGGCATACGTCCAGATCTCCAGCGCTCCGGCCAGGCCGCAAAGCGCGCTCTTTTTTTCGCATTGCAGCCCCATATCGACCATGAGCGCAAGGGCAAAGGCGGCGATAAAATCGAGCGTATAGGCGTTATACCCGCCGTAAAGCCAGGTGACGCCCTGCAAATAGCCCAAAAGCGCCGCCAGGCAGCATAGCGTGGGATTGAAGCGCCGCACGCGGCGGCGCGCCCAGCGCACGGCGTACACGCAAAATGCCGCCAGGGAGATCAGCGTCAGCAGCAGCCGAAAGGGGGCCGCGGGCAGCGCATACCGTTCCCGCAGCACGTCGTCCAGCCAGTTCAGATGGTGCGAACGCGCCAGAAGAAACGCCGCCGCGCCGTACAAAAGCGTCCGCGCCCAGGCGGGCAAACGGTTCTTTTCCTGCATGAATTGCTCCTTTTGTGTCATCGCGCGGCCAGCTTTCGCTGCAAAAACCGCAGCGCCTTTTGGCCCCAATGCTGGTTCTCCAGATTGACCACCGGGCATTCGCGCACGCGCAGCCCATTGTGCCGCAGCCACACGTCCAGCAGCCGCTCGGCCAGATAGCCAAACACCCGCTTGTCGTCATAGGCGGAAATGTCCAGCCGCGCTTCCACTGCAAACAGCACGTCAAACAGCCACGCGCTGTAAGCCATAAACCACTCCCGGCGCATGATGAACATATTGAAAATATGTCCGCTGCGCGTGGAGAGCATATACTGCCAGTCGGGCAGATAATCGGGATACTTTTCCCGCAGCACAGCCTCCGCGCATGCAAGGTCGGCCGCATGGTGCGCGTGCGCGTACTGGCTCTGCCGCGTTTCGACGAAATAATGCCGCTTGCGGGGGACGACCGCGTCCACGCCGCGCAGCTTTTTTTCCATTTCCGCCCCGCAAAGGATCCGCGAACGGCGCGGGCCCGCCCGGCGCGCGGCAAAATAGCGCCGGTAATGGCACAGGCCGTACACGTCGGCCTCCACGTGCTTCCACATCCAGTAGTGGCCGGTCAGCTCGCAGAAGGAGGGGTTTTTTTCGCTGATGTTCTCGCCCGCGTCGTCCCGCTGCCAGCGCGGGCACAGGCTTTCCTTGCCCGCCGCGCCCACCTGCATGGGCAGGTAAACGGCGTCCTCCGGCAGCTCGTAGCGCTTATGCGCCGCAATCATCACCTTTATTTTCATGCTACGCGTCCACACCGCTCTGAATTTTTTCGTGATTGATCATGCCGCCAAAGAAGGTTTTAAACAATATCCGCGCATCCAGCAGCGGGCTCCAATGCTCGATATACCACAGGTCCAGCTCGATGCGCTTGGCGATATCGGTATCGCCGCGGTAGCCGTTGACCTGCGCCCAGCCCGTGATCCCCGGACGCACCTGATGCTTGACCATGTACAGGGGGATGGTCTGTTTGAATTTTTCCACAAAATAGGGCAGCTCGGGCCGGGGGCCGATCAGGCTCATGTCCCCCTTGAGAACATTGATGAGCTGCGGCAGCTCGTCCAGGCTGCACTTGCGGATCAGGCTGCCAAAGCGCGTCTTGCGCGCGTCCGCGTCCGTGCTCCAGGCGGTATCCTGCTTATCGTTCACGCGCATGGAGCGGAACTTGAGCATGCGGAAGGTTTTGCGGCGATAGCCCACCCGCTCCTGCCGAAACAGCACGGGGCCGGGGCTGGACAGCTTGACCCCGGCGGCGATCAGCAGCAGCAGGGGGCTGAGAACCATCAGCCCCAGGGCGCTGGCGATCACGTCAAAGGCGCGCTTGAAGAACGCCCAGGCATAGTTTTCCAGCGCGTTGGCGCGGATGTTCATCAGCTTGCTGCGGCCGATGTTTTCGATCACCGGCCGGGCGGGGATGATGTCGTTATAGAAGGGAATGATGAAATACTTTACGCCGCTGCGCTCGCACGCGCCGATGACGGAGGCGATGCGCCCGATCTCCCCGACCTCCAGGGCGATCACCGCCTCGCTCACGGCGGGGTCGGCCAGCAGCCTGTCCGCCTCCTCAAAGCCGCCCAGATACGGCTCGGCCCCCGCCCCGGGATTGCCGATAAAGCCCAGCAGGTGCATGCCCAGCGATTTTTCGGCGGCGATATCCTGCGCGTATTGCAGCGCCAGGTGCCCGGTGCCCAGCACCACGACGTGCTTGAGGTTCAGCCCGCGAGCGCGGACATAGCCAAATATCAGCCGCATGAGGACATACTTGGCCATCAGGAACAGGTTGCTGAAAGCATAAAAGCACAGCGCCACGCCGCGGGAGAACTCCTGGAGCCTGAACACATAGAACAGCGCCGCCGCCAGCGTAACCGACAGGGAGTTGGCCGCCAGGATCAGCGCCAGCTTTTTCCGGACCCGGCGCGTGCGCGTGGTATTGTAAAAGCCCAGCACGGCCAGCAGCAGCGCCGTGCCCAGCGCGTAAAGCAGCGAAAGCCAAAGCGTATGGCCGTTCACCTCCGCCATATTGCCGTTATGCCGGATCACGTCCAGCCACAGCCAGGCGGACAGCATGTAGGCGGCAATGAGCAGCCCAATGTCCAGCACGGCATTGAGGATATTCAGCAGCTGCTGGTTTTTACGGATCACGCCCGTTCCCTCCTCCGGATTCTCAGGCGTTTTCCGCCGCGCACTGCAGCGCGGCCTCGATCACCTTGTCCATATCGTAATAGCGGTAATGTCCCAGACGGCCGCCGAAGATCACGTCGGGCCGGGACGAAGCCAGCGCCTGATATTTTTGATACAGCGCGGCGTTCTCGTCGTTATTCACGGGATAATACGGCTCCAGCCCCGGCTTCCATTCCGCGCTGTATTCGCGGCTGATGATGGTGGTGGGCTGCTTGCCGAACTCAAAGTGCTTGTGCTCGATGATACGGGTATAGGGTACCTCGCGGGCGGTGTAGTTGACCACGGCGTTGCCCTGGTAGTTTTCCATGGGCAGCTCCTCGGTTTCAAAGCGCACGGAGCGGTATTCCAGCGCGCCGAGACTATAATCGAAAAATTCGTCGATGCAGCCGGTATAGAGCGTCTTTTGGGCAATGTCCGGCTCGGCGGCGATCAGGGCTTTGTAGTCCGTGTTCAGCCGCACCTCAACGCCCGCCAGCAACTTTTCCACCATGGCGGTATAGCCGCCCATAGGAATGCCCTGGAAGCGGTCGTTGAAATAGTTGTTGTCATAGGTAAAGCGGCAGGGCAGGCGCTTGATGATAAAGGCGGGCAGCTCGCGGCAGTCACGCCCCCACTGCTTTTCGGTATAGCCCTTGACCAGCTTGGTATACACGTCCGTGCCCACCAGGCTGAGCGCCTGCTCCTCCAGATTTTGGGGCTCGGTAATGCCCAGCGCCGCCACCTGCGAGGCGATCTTGGCCTTGGCCTCATCCGGCGTTTTCACGCCCCACATCCGGCTGAAGGTATTCATGTTGAACGGCAGATTGTACACCTCGTCGCCATATATCGCCACCGGGCTGTTGATGTAATGATTGAACTCGGCAAAGCGGTTCACATACGCCCATATTTTCTGATTGCTGGTATGGAAAATGTGCGCGCCGTAGCGGTGGACGTTGATGCCGTGAACGTTTTCGGTATAGATGTTGCCGGCAATGTGCGGCCGCCGGTCGATCACCAGGCAGCGCTTGCCAAGCGCTGTCATTTCGTGGGCGAACACCGCGCCAAACAGTCCCGCGCCGACGATCAGATAATCATACATACATGCTGACTCCTTCGTTATATTATAGCTTTTCCACCTTCGGGTTAAAGGCAAAGCCCGCAAAGAACTGATGAATAATGATCCACAGTCGCTTGCAGCGATGATCGGGCGCGCGCAGCAGTATCATCAGCGCGTGCTTGCCGCAGCGCAGAACGTAGCGGCACACGCCCCTCGCCCCCTCCTGGCGGAAGAGATAGTTCTCATTGCGATAGGCATAGTTGTAGCGCGGGATGCGCTCCCTGCCGTCGGTCGCCAGGCAGCTTCCGTTGTTGGAGGCCATGGCGTGGATCACCTGGCTGCGCTGCACCCAGTAGCACTTTTCTCCCCCCCGCACGGCAATGCGGCGGGTAAACTCGATATCGTCGCCCCAGATAAAGAACTCGCGGATGGGCAAGCCGTATTGGCGGATGGTCTCCGCCCGGAAGAAGCAGGAAACAAACGTTGCCTGCCGGATGCGCCACAGCCCCTTGTCGGTCTGCTCCGGCCGGCACAGCTTTTCCACGGCATGCAGCCGGTTCATGCGGCAGATCGATCCGTCCGTCCACAGCGCCGTGGAGGCCAGAAAGCCGTAATCCCCTTCCAGCTCGCGGTCGGCCCAGAGCAGCCCCTCCAGCGCCCCGGGCGTGGGCAGCGTATCGTCATCCATCACCCACAGCCGGTCATAACCGTGCTCCGCGCCCCAGCGCAGCCCGGCGTTGAAGCCGCCCGCGCCGCCCAGGTTTTCATCCATCCTCAGGGAAAAGCACCGCTCGCTCCGATGCGCGGCGACCACGCGCTGCGTGCCGTCAGTGCTGGCGTTGTCCACAATCAGCACGTCGCAGGGGACGCTTTGCTCCCGCAGGGCCGCAAGGCACCTTTCCAGCATCGCGCAGCGATTATAGGTCACAACCACAGCAATGATCCGCATTTTGCCCCCCCGATTTCCGAATATCCATGGACGATTTCCAAATACGCACAGCTCCATGCTCATTATATCATAGCCTAAGAAAAAAGTCGATAGAAGGGCTGGCTTTCCTCCTGTAAAGATACACGCAAAAAAGAGCCGAATTTTTATTCGACTCTATCAAGGCTTTGACCGATGGGCTTATCAGAAGATCAGCGCATAGGTCTGTTCGACAGCCAGTACCCGCATGGTGATATGATATTCATCCAGGGCGGCCTCGGCACCGCTGTAATGCGCATCAAACTGGCCGGCGGTCTCCGCAGTGTAATGCAGCACATCCACGTCCGTCACCTCCAGGTGCAGCAGGCAGGCAGCGCCGTTGGCCTTTACCAAAAGCGTACCGCGCGCACCAACGCTCGCCAGATTGAGCGCGTTCTGGCCATAGGTCAGCTTGATGGTGACAACGCCGTTGGCGTCGTCGGCGACGTACTTCCACTCGCTGATGGTGGACAAACCGACGCTGCCGTCGGGATTGACGGACATGATCTGCGCATTGGTAGTGCCTTCTTTAGCAGTATAGCCCTCAGCCTCGGTCTCGGCCTTGGTGGCCAGTGTGGAGGACTGCGCCTCCAGCACGGGAGCCAGGGCCGCCAGCGCATCACCGGTCACCGGCGTCTTGGTAGCGGAGGCAGAGGTATACGTATCAACGGTCTCAGCCAATACGGGAACGGCACACAGCAGCATAGCCAACGCCAGAAGCAAGGAAAGAGCCTTTTTCATGAGGAAAACCTTCCTTTCAATAATCGCTTTTGGCATTTTTTCCGTTTCCTGTCTCCAAAAGCAGGCATATTATAGCATTTCATTCCGCCGCGCGCAAGTGTTTTTTGCTGAGCCGCCCCAAAAGCGAGCAGTTGACTTTCGCGGCAAAATATAGTAAAGTCGGATTACGTCAATATTGCCAGCGGAGGTTCACATGCTTGTTTACGGGGTCGCCACGCTTTTATCCGTCCTGTTTGCGCTGCTGTGGCAGCAGGCGCGCCGGCGCGCGCGCGGCAGGGTTCATCTTGCGGCGCTGGCGCTGCTGAGCCTGCTGCCGCTGCTGCTCGTTTCCGCGCTGCGCTGGGATACCGGCACGGACACCTGGCACACCTATACGCCCGAATATCTGGCGCTGCGCTGGAAGCTGACCGGCGTTCTGCCCGAAAACGGCATGGCGCTCCTGCGGCAGTATTACCAGCGGCCGCATCCCGGGCTTGATATTTCCGGCATTGCCGACGAAGAGATCCTGCAATATTTTGCCGACGCCAGCAGTCACACCTCGCCGCTTTTCCGTCTGCTGGAGCGGGGGCTGATCGCCCTGGGCGCAGGGCCGCAGTGGCTCTATGCGCTCACCGCCGCTTTCACGCTGGGCGTGATATGGCGCGTGATCTTCACCCAGAGCGAAAACGCGCCGCTGGCCGTTTTCCTCTTTGTGGCCACCAGCAACTACTTTCTCTCGCTCAACATCGTCTCGCAGTATATGGCCGTCGCCCTGTGCCTGCTGGCCTGCGCCCCGGCGCAGCAGCGCCGTCCGCTGCCCTTTGCCGCGCTGGTTGCGCTGGCGGCGGGCTTTCACGCCTCGGCCCTGGTTTTCCTGCCGGTCTATTTTCTGCCGCGGCTGCGCGTCAAGCCCCTTTGGTGCGCGCTGGGCGCGGCGGGCTGTCTTCTGCTCGCGCCGCTGTGCGTCCCGGCGCTGCAATGGCTTATTGCCCGCGCGACCCCGCAATACGCCCGGTATTTCAACTGGGAAGGCGAGTTTGAATGGATTTTCTTCGGCCTGGGGCTGCTGGTGCTGGCGCTGGGCGCGTACTGCTATGACAAAGCGCAGGACAAGCCCTATTTCCGCCTGTGGTATTATATGAACGTTCTGGGGCTGCTGGCGCTGTGCTTTTCCGGCGTGCTGCCGCTGATGAAGCGCGTCAATTACTATTTTGCCGCGCCG
The DNA here is from genome assembly GCA_019420065.1 of Clostridiales bacterium. Taxonomy (GTDB): domain Bacteria; phylum Bacillota; class Clostridia; order Christensenellales; family Aristaeellaceae; genus SFMI01. The sequence continues at coordinate 32,208 of JAHZHX010000011.1, forward strand.
CATTTTCTGCTGCTGCCGCAGCTGATACAATGCGAGAAGCGCCCCCGTCTGCGCCGCGCCCTGTACTGCGGCGTGATCCTCTTTTTCCTCGCTGAAACCCTTGTGGCCGTGGCCCTGCTCAACAAAAACGGCGTGCTGCCCTACCGCGCCTTCCGGCAGCCATAAGAAAGGAAGAAACCAAGCTATGAATCAGGAAGATTCGCGCCGCCGCTATATCGAGGCCGCCGCGCAGCTCATCCAGGAAAACGGGATCGAGAGCGTGAGCGCCCGCAAGGTGGCCGCCCGTGCCGGCACCGTAGGCTCGGCCCTGTACAAGCACTTTGAAAACGTGGAGGAATTGACCGTTTACGCCTCGCTGCGCTTCCAGGAAGCTGCTTACGACGGGCTGGACGCCATCGCCGCCGAAGCCGCAAACGCGCTGGACATGTATAGCCGGACCGAGCATTTCTTTGCCCGCTTTGCCTTTCAAAACCCCGTACTGTTCAATAACCTGATCTTTGGCCGCTACCGCGACCGTCTGGCCGACATCGCGCGCGATTATTATCTGATCTTTCCCAGCGGCGTGGAGCAAAAATGGCGCTATACCGACTCCATCGTCCGCGGGCGCTCGTTTGAGGAGGGCAACCTGCGCCTGCTGCAAATGTGCGTGGAGGACGGCTCGCTCTGTGTGGACGAGACCGCGCTTGCCGCGCTCAACGAAACGATTGTGATGCTCTTCAAGGGCTTTCTCAAAACGATGCTGGACGCTCCCGCCCAGGATCCCCAAGCGCTGGCGCAGCGCTATATGACCTGCTTTGAGCTGCTGCTGAAGGGCTATCTGCCCGCTTGAGTCGTTCAGCTCTCGCGCGGCCTTTATTGGAAAATGTTTTCCCAAATTTTGTTTTTTTCATGCTGATTTATATATGAATTTATTATATAATATAAATGGCTTTTCAGTATGAATAATAAATGGAGGTGTAATTATGAGGAAAAAGCTTACCTGCTCAATTATCTGCATTTTGGCAATGACCGCAGTGATTGTCAGCGCGCTCGCAGCAGAATTTACCGGTCGCATCTGGACAGGTTCTCCCAAGAGTATTCTAGGCATTACGTATGGCTACTATTGCACCGCTGCTCAAAATAAATCTTCAAATGGCACCAACCAGTGGGCACATGCATGGAGCAAACAAAATGGAGCTATCATTGCTGAAGCCAATGCAACTGGAACCAAAAGCGCCGTCGCCAATAGCAAGTTAGTCAAACCGACAAGTGGTTATGGTGAATACGGCGAAGACTATGGCTATGCAGATCAAAAATTTGGCGCCGGAGCATATCTTGACTACTAATACTTTATTTCCTGATTCAACTCTATGAAATGATGGAACTTTATTTCATCAATTAGTTGATAAAACGCATCACATGCTGAAAAGCCAGCCTTTTTGGGGGAGTATTATATGCTTCGCATTGCTTTTCGCAATTTTTTGACCGCATGCCGCGCCCAGGCCGCATTCTTTCTTCTGTCATTTTCTTGTTTGACAAGCGTGTTTGTTTGCCTGCTGTTTATTCAGCAAAGGGGCTATTTTTCTTATAAAGAACATATTTCCATGCAAAAAGAAACCCAAATACTATACTTTGCATGTGATGACTCAACAACCGTTGCGCAAGTAGCCGCCAAGCTAAGCAATCACCCTATGCTTCCAAAGGCAGCGGTCATCTCCGTATATGGCGGTCAGTATTGCGGGCTTTATTGGGACAGAAACTTAAGGGAGCGCGTCTGGTACACGCCCTATGGCCGATTTTTCACCATGGATGAAATGGAAGAAGGGGCAAAAAGCGCCATTCTTGGCACCGCATACATTGGTCAGCTCCCGCCGAAAAAACGAGACGCCCTCTGGGAATCGGGTATTGAAATCAACGGCGCGGCCTATGAAGTGATCGGCAATTATTTTTTTGAATGGGAAAACGCTGACGTTCCCGAAGAAACATTGATGGCAGAGCCTCTCTGTGCCCCTGTTGTCATCCCGCTTCAAGCATTTTGGGACAGCGGCCTTTCCGCCTCACGGTTTCGCTGCGAATTTGCGTCTCCCTTCACCCACGAGCAGCGCAGCTATATTACCGATTTATTGCAATCTTACGCAGGAATTTATTCAATCACTCTTCCGCACACAAACAACGACAGCGCGTTTGCCGTCTATATAGGCAGCTCGGCGTCCTCCGCCCTGATCGTTATCCTGGCGCTGATCAGCATTGTTAATATTATTCTTTATTGGTTAAGACATGAATTTGAGCGTTACCGAATTTACCGGATCTGCGGCGCTGGGCGCGGACAGATTTTGTTTCTATTGCTTTTACAGATTTTATTTTTGATAACGCTTACATATCTCTGCGCATATGTCATTACCCGTATGCTTACCAGCATCATGCCCGCCGGAATCGTTTTTCCATTGCCCGGAACGTTTTATGTCGGTATTTACTTTGCATTGCTGCTTTTCATCAGCACGATTGCCATCATCAAGGCCTATCCGCACATACTTCGCGGCAACGTGTTGGATAAATAAAAAGGAGATGTTCTATGACAACGCTTTTTATCGCGTTGAAGCTGCTCTGGCGCAGAAAATTAGCCAATATCATCCTGCTTTTACAAGTGCTGATATCGGTTGCCATGCTCGCTCAAATGTATGTATATATTGTTGACCATCTGGATAATGTCCGTGCGGTGAGCGAGCTTCCGGTCAAAGACACGTTTATACTGCATCTTTTTGACTATTATACGCCGGAATACGCGGCGGAGCAGCTTACAGCCTCTTCCCTTGTTCAGGCAGTCGGCACAGTCGATATGGGCTGGGGAAGCTGCAACGATACCGGCTGTACGATTGCGGTGTATAATGACGGCATTTTGCAGCGCTACGCGCCCGAACTGCAAAGCGGAAGCTGGCTGAACGTTGAAGACGAGGCGGCAGACGGCATTTTTCCAGCAGTTGTCTCTCAGGAAATCGGGCTGCGGGTAGGAGAAACAGGCAACGTTCGTCTTACCGCCGGACGAACCGTGTGTATCCGGGTTATCGGTACACTGAAACGCCCCACGCAGTATTTATATCCATCCGGCTCTGCCAGCCCGGCATACTTTGCAGCTGATTCCGTCATCAGTCAGGACCCGGCCATTCTTCTGCGCGCGCGGGATACAGCGCAAAACGAAGCGCTTCGCTCCCTGTCTCCTTTTCGGACAGCCGCAAACCTGTTTATCTTTTTACGCCCGGAAACAACGAACGCACAATGCGGAAAAGCGCTTGAAGAATGGAACCGCTACGGCGAAATCACACCGGCAGCTTCTCTGGTTGCCACATACAAAGAAAATACGCACACCATGATTGCGGGCGGGATCATTACCTTTGGCATATTCCTTGCGCTTGCAGTTACCAGCATACTAAGCAGCAACGTAATTCAAGCCCTGCGCAACCGCAAATTATTTACGGTATATTATTTGCTGGGAATGGACTGGAAGCAAAGCGTATATATTGAAGCCACCCGAAGCGGACTGCTGCTGCTATCCATGATGGCTTTGATTGCTGCAGCGGGGCAAGCCGGCCTGCTTATGCTGGAATGGCTGACTCCGGCACGCGCGCGCTGGTTCTACGGTATTGCTTTTTTATACATTCTGCTCATGTTCGCCTCGGTAGGCACAGTCTTTATATGGCGCCTCACACGGGAAGATTTATCTACAGCGCTAAAGGATTTACAGCAAGGAGAGTAAAAAATGCTGCTTGGATTGACAGGAATTGAAAAAACGTATGCGGCACGGCGCGGCTGTACGCCCGTCAAGGTGTTGCGCGGTATAGACCTTACCGTTGATAAAGGAGAAATGATTGCTATTCGGGGCGCATCGGGCGCGGGAAAATCCACGCTATTGCATATCTTAGGCTGCTTGGATAGACCGACAAAGGGCGAGTATCTGTTGGATGGGAAAAATATCATCCGGGAATCATCCGCCCGCCTGGCGCAAATTCGCAATCAAACATTCGGCTTTGTCATGCAGCATTTCGCGCTCGTTGAAGAAGACGACGTGCTGCAAAACGTAACCATTCCCCTGCTATTCGCACGCATCCCCATGTCGCTGGCCAGCGCACGAGCCATGGAACAGTTATATCATCTGGGCATAGACCGCCTGGCCCGGCGCAAAGCTGCAACATTATCCGGCGGAGAAAAACAGCGCGTCGCCATTGCCCGCGCTTTGGTAAATCACCCCGACGTCATATTGGCCGATGAGCCTACCGGCGCACTGGATAAAGAAAACTCCGCTATGATTATGGAAATATTCAAAACGCTACACTCGCAGGGAAAAACGATCATCATCGTAACGCACGAAGAAAATGTAGCCAACGCCTGCAAGCGGGTCATCACACTGTCTGACGGACAAATCTGCACAGAATCGCAGAATTGATATATTCCGAACAATAATATTATTGTCTATATTTTTGTTCGGAATATGCATTGACACGCTCCCTTCCATGCGCTATAATAAGGATGTAAGTGAACATGTTCACTTACATCTTGCTTTTTTATGAAAAGAAATGAGGAAATACCGATGAGCTTTGCGCAGGAAATGATGGATCACGCCGCCCCGGTATGGGACCGCTTCATGACGCATCCCTTCATCCAGGGGATGATCGACGGCACGCTGGACAAATCTAAGTTTGCCTGGTATCTGATGCAGGACTGCCAGTATCTGAAGGACTATGCCAAGGTCTAGGCCACGGCCTTTATCAAAACCGATGACGTGGACCTGATGCGCTGCATCTACCGCGACATGAACGTGATCCTCTCCGACGAGAGCATGACTCACATCCGCTGTCTGAAGGAGATGGGCTATACCGAGGGGGACGCCTACGCCGCCCCCACCGCGCCGGAAAACCGCGAATATCTCGATTACATGCTTTCCGTTGCCCGCGAGGGCACCATGCAGGAGGGGCTTGTGAGCCTGATGGCCTGCGGTTCAGCTATTATCACATCGCGCTTTACGCCAAGCAGGAGGCGCACAGGCGCGGCACGGCGGAAAACAACTACTTTGCCGGCTGGTTCAACGATTACAGCGCCCCCGGCTACAAAGGAATCTATGACAGCACCTACGCGCTGTGCGAGCGTATCGTCAAAGACCTGGGCGCAGCCGAAAAGACGCGCCTGAAGGAGATTTTCTACCGCTCCAGCGAGTACGAGTTGGGTTTCTGGGACATGGCCTTCAAGGGCTGCACGGAAGCGGGGGGCCTGCATGCTCAGCTTTGACCGCGTCAGCTTTACCTATCCCGGCGCGGATGCGCGCATCCTTGAAGAGCTGTCCTTCACCGTGCAGGACGGGGAATTCGTTTCCATCCTGGGCGCGAGCGGCTGCGGCAAAAGCACGCTGTTCCGCCTGCTCAACGGGCTGGAGCGCATCGAAAGCGGCAGCATTGAGATTGACGGCAAAAGCATCTCCACCCTCAAAAATTACAGCTCCTGCATGCCGCAGAAGGATCTGCTGATGCCCTGGCGCACGGTGGAAAAGAACGTGATGCTGCCCATGGAGATCCAGAAGGTGGACAAGGCCAAGCGCCAAAGGCGCTGCACGGACATGCTGCGCCGGGTAGAGCTGGCGGAATACGCCAAAAAGTATCCGCGCGAGCTGTCGGGCGGCATGCGCCAGCGCGTATCCTTTGCCCGCACGCTGTGCGCGGGCGCAAACCTCCTCCTGCTGGACGAGCCCTTCAGCGCGCTGGACCCATCACCCGCATCAATTTGCAGGAATGGCTCCTCAAGCAGTGGGCCAAGTTCAGCCGCACCGTGCTTTTCATCACCCATGACGTGGAGGAGGCCATCTTTCTGTCGCAGAAAATCTACGTTATCACCGAGCGGCCCATCCGCCATGTGGAAGTCATTGACGTGCCGCTATCCTATCCCCGCTCGCGCGACATGCTGCTGGAGCCTGAGATCATGCGCCTCAAGGAGCAGCTGATCCGCCAGCTGCGTCAAAAGGTGGAGGCATGAAGAAAAAGCTGTACGGGCTGGGCTTCGGGCTGTTCCTGCCGGCGCTGTGGCAGCTGCTGGCCATGAAGATCCATGCCGCCTATATCCTGCCCTCCCCCGTGGACGTATGGCGGGAGCTGTGCAAAAGCTTTGGCGCCATCATGACCAAGCATTTCCCGCTGACGATGCGCGTGGTGGCTGCCGGCAGCGTGATTTCGCTGGCTCTGGGGTTGGCGCTGGCCATCCTGATGGATCTGGACGAGCGCATCGAGCGCGTGGTCTACCCCGTGCTTACCGTTTCGCAGACCATCCCGGTGCTGTGCATCGCGCCCATTTTTGTGCTGTGGTTCGGATATTCGGATACCATGCGCATCCTGGTCGTGGCGTTGGAGACCTTTTTCTCCATCACCGTCAACGTGTTTGACGGCTTTAAGGCCACCAAGCGGGAAATGAGCGAGCTGATGACCACCTACGGCGCAAACCGGGCGCAGCAGTTTGTCAAGCTGCGCATCCCTACCGCGCTGAAGGTCTCCCTCCCCTGGGCGGTCGTAGGCGCGGCGGTAGCCGAGTGGCTGGGCGCGCCGGGCGGCCTGGGCAATTACAGCCGCAAAATGATGATGAACCTCAACGCCGCCGGGCTGATTGCGCCGCTGCTGATCATTTCGGCCGTCGCGCTGCTGATCAACATCCTCATCCGCGTCATCGAACGCGTGGCCGTCACCTGGCGCAACGAGGTCTGACCCCCAAATTCTCCACCCTCCGGTGAAGAAATATAGAAAGGAAGATACTCTCATGAAAAAGCTGCTTTGCGTGATGTGCGCGCTCCTGCTCTGCGTAACGCTTTTCGCTCCGGCGCAGGCCGAAAAGCTGACCGACTTTGAAGTGATTCTCGACTGGTACCCCAACGCCATGCACGCCTTCCTGTATATGGCGCAGGAAAAGGGCTATTTTGCCGAAGAAGGTCTGAACGTTATCATCACCCCGCCGGCCGGCTTTTCCGACGCGCTGACCTTCCCGGTGGCCGGGCGCGCGCAGGTAGGCCTGTTCTACATGAGCGACCTGATCAACGCCTACGTGAATGAGGAAATGCCCATCCGCGTGATCGGCGCCGTGACCCAGAATGCGCTCAACGTTCTGGCCGCGCTGGGCACGAGCGATATCAAAGAGCCTGCCCAGATGGCGGGCAGAACCGTGGGCTACACCGGCGGCGCGGGCCTGGAAGCCAAGATCCGCACGCTGTCAAGCCAGGTCGGCCTGAAGGACAGCGACTATGAGCTGATCGACGTCGGTTTTGACATCGTGACCGCGCTGACCACCGGCAACGTGGACGTGGTCGGCGGCGGCATGGTCAACAGCGAGATCATTGAAATGCGCAACGCCGGCTTTGACGTGACTTATTGGCAATGGGAGGACTTTGGCGTTCCCCAGGAGTACAACACGGTGTTCCTCACCAGCCAGCAGCAGTATGCCGCCGCTCCCGCGCTGTTTGCCGCCTTCCTGCGCGCCTGCAAAAAGGGCTTTGACGACGTGAAGGCCGATCCCGAGGCGGCGCTGACGCTGATTATGGGCATGTCCGACGAGGAATACGCCCTGAAGCCCGCCGTGGAGCGCGAGGGATTGAACGTGCTGCTGCCCATCATGGAAAACGACGGCGCGCCCTTCCTGTCCATGACGGACGAGGTATGGCGCAGCCTGATGAACTGGATGCTGAAAACCAAGCAGATCTCCAAAGTCGTCGAGCCTTCGGAGTTTGTAACGGACGTGCTCTACGGCAACGACTAAGCAAAACGCGCAAAAAGCGGAGGACAGGATATGAAAAAGCACCGGACAACATGGCTCGCGGCCATCGTGCTGCTGGCCGCGTGGCAGCTTCTGGCCACGCTCGTCAACATGACGCATATCCTGCCCTCCCCCGTTTCGACCCTGCGGCGGCTGTGGGAGCTGCGCGAATCGCTTTTTTTGAAGCACCTGCCCGCAACGCTTGAAACCATGGTTCTGGGCATGGCGCTGTCGATCGCGGCAGGCGTGGCGCTGGCCGTGCTGATGGATCTTTTTCCCACCGCGGAAGCCATGCTCTACCCTTCGCTGGTCGTGATCCAAACCATCCCGGTCATCTGCATCGCGCCGCTGTTCGTGCTCTGGTTCGGCTATACGATTTGGGCGCGGCTGCTGTCGGTGGTGCTGTCCACCTTTTTCTCCATCACCATCAATACATTTGACGGCCTGCGCAGCGCCAAAAACGAGGTACGGGAGCTGATGCGCACCTATGGCGCGGGACGGGCGGGCATTTTTTCAAGCTCGAAGCGCCCACCGCGCTGCCGAACTTTATGACTTCGCTCAAAATCACTCTGCCGTGGGCGGTCATCGGCGCGGCCATTGCCGAGTGGCTGGGCGCGACCGAAGGATTGGGCTACTTTAGCAAGCGTATGATGAGCAAGCTGGACGGCTCGGCGGTGTTCGCCTCGGTGCTGCTGCTCACGCTCCTGGCGCTGATCGGCATGTCCATCGTCAAATGGCTGGACAGACGCTATATCACCTGGCACAGCGAAATTTAAGATACGCGCATCAGACCGTCTGCGATAGCCAGACGGTCGCAGTCTGTTGACAAAGTCAACAGACTGACAGAGGCTGAGAAAGTCTGCAAGGCAA
>JAHZHX010000110.1 GCA_019420065.1 Clostridiales bacterium
GTCCTGCTGAAGTTTTTTTCGGAAAAGTGTTGCGCTTGACTTGACAATTCACAAGCCAAAGAAAGTACCAAAGAAACCATGCGGACACTGTAAGCCGCGCGTCCCCGTTTTTCTCACTACAAAAACCGGCTGCCGGAAAATACTCCGACAGCCGTTTATACGCAAATAAGGCGCGCGGGGGGGCGCAGCGACGCTGCGCAGAGCGGCAAAGCCGCAGCCGGTGAAACGGAGGAAACGGGGAATGCTTGCATTCCGCGGGGCCGCCGTAAACCGGCCCTCCCCCGCCGCCGCCACCTTCGCAAACCCCTTCCAACGCCCACGCGGTTTCTTTGTTTCTTTCTTTGACGCAAAGAAAGAAACGTCCCCCTCCTCCGCGCTATTCCAGCTTGCGTCCGCAGTGGCTGCAAAAGCGGTGATCGGCCTCGACCGCCTCGCCGCAGAAGGGACAGTAGTTGGCCGCGTCCGCCGTCGGGCGTTCATCCATATGGCCCGCGCCCTGGCTGCCGAAATAGCGGTTGAGCTCGTCCGGCTCCTCCTGCTCATCGGTGATGTCGTATTCGGAAAAGCGGTTTTTCCGCGTGGCGTTGGCAAAGCTGTATGCGGCGTTGGCGAGCGCAATGGCAATAAACACGACGCCGAAGAAGACAAAGAACCCCGGCGCGCCAAGAGAAGCGGCGCCGATGGTCCAGCATACGCCAAAGATCGCGCCGATGATACCGCCCATGCCGTCCATCATGGAAGGGCCGCGTCCGCGTTTGATGCTTTTCATGGCTGATACCTCCTTGATTACGCGCTTATTGTAGCAGATTTGCCCGGCGCGGACAATGCCGCCTGCGCAAAAACCGCTTTTCAGCGTTTCAAAGCCGCTTTTTTATCGGCCTGACCTCCCGGTTTTGACAGCGCAGGCTGAAAATGGTATAATAAAATGCTATGCAATAAATTCCGGGAGGACAATCCATGGTACAGGCAAAGTATACGCAAGACAGTTATAATGCCGGTAAAATCCAGGTGCTGGAAGGGCTGGATGCCGTGCGCATGCGGCCGGGCATGTATATCGGCACGACCAGCGTGCGAGGCCTGCATCACCTGCTTTGGGAAATCGTGGACAACGGCATTGACGAAGCGCTGGCAGGCTTTGCCACGGAGGTGGAGGTCACGCTGCACAAGGACGGCTCGGCCTCGGTATGGGATAACGGCCGCGGCGTGCCGGTGGACGAGCATCCGCAGCTGCACGTCAGCGGCATTGAGCTGATTTATACTCGCCTGCACGCGGGCGGCAAGTTCGGCAATGAAAATTACGCCTATTCCGGCGGACTGCACGGCGTGGGCGCGTCGGTGGTCAACGCCTTGTCCAAGTGGATGACGGTCGATTCCTTCCGCGACTGGACGCACTACCAGATGCGCTTTGAAACGGTGTGGAACGAGAAAGAAAAGAAGTTTCACGCCGGGCATCCCGTAGGCGGGCTGCAAACGCTGGGCAATACCCGCAAGCGCGGCACGCTGGTGCGCTTTCTGCCCGACGATACCATTTTTACCGAGGATCACCGCTTCAATACCGAAACGGTCTCCCGCCGTCTGCGCGAGCTGGCCTACCTGAACAAAGGACTGAAGATCGTTTTTGTGGACGAGCGCGCAAAGGAGGAGAGCGCCCGGCGGCAGGAATACTGCTACGCGGGCGGCATTGGCGACTATGTACGCTATCTGAACCGCGATAAAACGCCGCTGCATGACGCGCCCATCCTGCTGGAAGGCAAAAAGGACGACATTCTTTGTTCCGTGGCCATGCAGTATACCGACGGCTATACCGAGTCGGTGTTCAGCTATGTCAACAACATCCCCACCGGCGAGGGCGGCACGCACGAGATGGGCTTCCGCACGGCGCTGACCAAGGCCTTTAACGATTATGCCCGCCGCATCGGCGCGCTCAAGGAAAAGGACGCGAACCTTTCCGGCGAGGACTTCCGCGAGGGGCTGACCGCCGTGGTCACCGTGATGGTCAAAAACCCCCAGTTTGAGGGGCAGACCAAGGGGAGGCTTGGCAACAGCGAGGTCAAGCCCGCGGTGGAGAGCATTGTTTCCCTGCGGCTGCTGGAGTTCCTGGAAAACCTGAAAAATGCCGGCCTGGCGCAGAAGATCGTGGAAAAGGCCGTCAAATCGGCCAAGGTGCGCGAGGCGGCCCGCAAGGCGCGCGACGCGGCGCGCGTGCGTTCCTCCCTGGAGGCGGCGCCGCTGGTGGGCAAGCTGTCGGCCTGCACGGGGCGCAAGGCGGTGGAAAACGAGCTGTTCATCGTCGAGGGCGACTCGGCCGGCGGCTCGGCCAAGCAGGGGCGCGACCGGCGCTTCCAGGCCATACTGCCGCTGCGCGGCAAGCCTCTGAACGCCGAAAAAAAGCGGCTCGATCAGGTGCTGGCCAACGAGGAATTCCGCTCCATCATCACGGCGCTGGGCACCAATATCGACGAGGACTTTGACATCTCGGCGCTCAAGTATCACAAGGTCATCATTTTGTCGGACGCCGACCAGGACGGCGCGCACATCCGCGCGATCCTTTTGACCTTTTTCTACCGCTATATGCGCGAGCTGGTGGCGCAGGGGCACGTCTACATCGGCATGCCGCCGCTGTACCTGGTCAAACGCCCCGGCTCGCAGGAATACGCCTATGACGACAAGGCGCTGCGTCAGCTGACGCAGGGCAAAAAAAACTACACCATCCAGCGCTATAAGGGCCTGGGCGAGATGAATCCCGAGCAGCTGTGGGAAACGACCATGGATCCCAAAAACCGCCGTCTGATGCGGGTCACGCTGGAGGACGCCGCCCGCGAGGACGAGATCATCACCATTCTGATGGGCGACAAGGTGGATCCCCGCCGCGAATACATCATCAATCACGCGGAGTTCAACAAGGCGGACGCGTTTGAGGCGCAGCAAAGGAACCAGGCAGGAAACTGACGGCGGGGGAACGCGCCCCCGCGCCTTGCGCATCCATGAATGGCGTATAGCAACGGCTGTCGGAAAATATCCGGCAGCCGTTCAGGGCATCAAAAAAGTCTTTTTGATGCCCTGCGATGAAATTTCG
>JAHZHX010000111.1 GCA_019420065.1 Clostridiales bacterium
GAAGGCGGGCAGGCCGTACTGCTGGCCGTTGTAGGAATAGGCCTCGTACATGCCCTTGGCATAGATGCTCATGTCCGCGCCCTCGGCGGCGATGTACTTGTCCAGCGGCTCGATCACGCCGTTCTCGGCGAAGGTGGCCATGCTGGTCTGCACGGTCTGCTGCACGGTGGGCACAGCGTTGGCGGCGTGCGCGGCCAGGAGCTTCTGGTTGGACTCGGAATAGGAGCCGGCATAGGAGGCTGCAACCTTGACGCCGGGGTTGGCGGCTTCGAATTCCCGGAAGATGGCTTCGATATCCGGGCGCATCTGCTCTTCAAAGCTGTACCAGAATTTGACGACGACTTCCTCGTCCGCAACCGCGAAGGAGGACAGGCTGGCAAGCAGCGCCAGCGCGAGGAGGAGAGACAGCAGTTTTTTCATGTTGGGTTCTCCTTTTTTTCTTTTTACCCCGTATCGGGGCGAGAGACACGGCTTGATGGTCGTGCTGCGTTAAAGCTATCATAGCATATTCTATATTAAGAATGCAAGCAAATTTACAAAAATATTATAAAAATTTTCACAAAATATACAGCATCAAAAAACGGGCATTTTCATTGTAACATATTTTTTTCCATATCCGCCAAACGCTGAAACAGATGGAAAAAAGCGCATCCCTCAAAGAAAAGGGATGCGCAAAACAGCGGACAATTTAACCGGCGGCGCGCAGGCCCTGCTCCGCGTCGATCTGCCGCAGCAGCCGCAAAAGCAGCGCCATGCTCACGGCCGACATGCATACCTCTGCGCACAGCTGCGCCAGCGACAGCCCGTACAGCGGCCACAGGAAGTTGAGCAGAAACATGACGGGGATCTCCAGCACCAGCTTGCGCAGAAGCGCCATATTGAGCGACAGCTTGCCCTTGCCCAGCGCCTGGAATGCCGCCACACCCATGAAGTCCAGCATCAGGAAGGGCACGGAGGCCGCCATGCCGTACAGGAAGGAGGAGCCGTAGGCCACCGTCTGCGCGTCGTTCATGAAAAGCCCGGTGATCTGCCGGGAGAACAGGCAGCTGAACGCCGCCATCAGCACCAGCAGGATCTCGGCGACGGTGATGGAAAAGCGCAGCGCCTGCTTCATCCGCTTGTGCATTCCGGCGGCATAGGTGTAGCCGATCAGCGGCGCCACGCCCTGCGAGATGCCGGTGGCCACATACCAGGGCACCATGGAGATTTTGCCGGCGATGCCCATGGCGGCCAGCGCCTGCGCGCCATGCGGGGCGGCCAGGTTGTTGAACAGCGTATGGCTGACCACGTTGAGCAGGTTCTGGATGGCTGCCGGGACCCCCACGGCGCACACGCCGCCCACGATCTCGCGCCGGAGCGTCAGCTCGCGGGGAGAAATACATACGCAGGTGCTGCGGCGGTTGAAAAACAGATACGCCAGAAAATATACCGTGGCGGCGCAGTTGGAAAGCAGCGTGGCCAGCGCCGCGCCCGCCGCCCCCATGTTCAGCCCGCCGGGCAGGATAAACAACGGATCCAGCAATATGTTGAGCAGGCAGCCGCTCATGGCGCCGATGCTGGCGTGCAGCGTCGCGCCCTCGGCGCGAATCAGATACGCCATCACCATGTTGAGCATGGAGGGCGCCGCGCCCAGCACGACCGTCCAGAAAAGATAAGAACGCGTGGCAGCCGCCGTGGTCGCGTCCGCGCCCAGCAGGCGAAGCAGCGGCTGCATCAGCAGGGCGCAGCAAAGGGAATACAAAATGCCGCATACCAGCGTTCCGTAAAAGCCAAAGGCCGAGCTTTGCCGCACGGTCTTCATATCCCCGTGGCCAAGCGCCCGGCTCATCATGCTGGAGGAGCCCACGCCAAACAGGTTGGTAACGGCGTTGAAGGCCAGCAGCACGGTAGCGGCCAGCGTGACGGCAGCGGTCTGCACAGGGTCGTCCAGCATGCCGACAAAATAGGTATCGGCCAGGCTGTACACCAGCGCCACCAGGTTGGAAATAATCATGGGCACGGACAGCTTGAATACCGCGCGGGGAACGCTTTCGCGCTCAAAAAGGATCGTTCGCTTCTGATCTGCCATAAAAATTGCTCCTTTTATTCTACAAATAATTATTATAACCCCATGCCGGCGAAAGCGCAAGCAATATAATATGGAAGAAAAACAGGCGAAAACGAAGGGAGCGCACAGAAAGCGTCCGGCGCGGCGCGCCTGCGCGATGTTGTTTGACATTCCGCATAAAATGCGGTAAAATAGCGCTAACCGTGTCGTCGCGGTTGAATATAAATGCAGGAACCCGAAAATATATGAATCAGAAAATTTTTGCGCTTTTGCTGGATTCCTTTCCCAAGATCCTGCTGCCGGGCTTGAAGATGACCGTGCCGCTGACGGTGATCTCCTTTGCCCTGGCCATGGTGATTGCCATCATCGTGGCGCTGATCCAGTTTGCCCGCGTGCCGGTTTTGCGGCATATCGCCCGGTTTTACATCTGGGTCATCCGCGGCACGCCGCTGCTGGTGCAGCTTTTTGTGGTATTTTACGGGCTGCCCAACCTGGGGATCACCTTTGATCCCTTTGTGGCGGCGGTGATCGTGTTTTCGGTCAACGAGGGCGCGTACTGCGCCGAGACCGTGCGCGGCTCGCTGGAGGCCGTGCCCGTGGGGCAGATCGAGGCGGGCTACTGCACGGGCATGACGTATTTGCAGATCATGCGCCGCATCGTGCTGCCGCAGGCGCTGCGCACGGCCTTCCCCTCGCTGTCAAACTCGCTGATCTCCATGGTCAAGGACACGTCGCTGGCTTCCAACATCACGGTGATGGAGATGTTCATGGCCACGCGGCGCATTACCGGGCGCACCTATCAGTCGCTGCCGCTGTACCTGGAGCTGGGGCTGATCTATCTAATGTTTTCCACCGTGCTCACCTATCTTCAG
>JAHZHX010000112.1 GCA_019420065.1 Clostridiales bacterium
AAAATCAGCATAATATTTCAACTTTTTTTGTCCAAAGTATTGACATAGGTCCACTTGGTGAACGTAGCGGCCAGCGCAGTTGTTGCGGCTGCAGGGCATTCCTTCCCAATAATGCGCATGCGCCGCTTCAACGCTGATCACATGCCCACATACATTGCAGCGCAGCGCACCAACATTACGGGTAACGCGGTAGAGAGAAGGAGACAAACCAAATACAGGCAGACCCTTGGGGCCTTCCATTCGGATGAACATCTTCTGTTTTTCAAGTTCTTCCAGGAGTATGCCAACCGCCTGCACAATGCCGGGGCATTCAAGTGCTGTTGTCTGAAGCATGAGCATAAACTTGCGGACATACCAGCTGTGGTCAGACAGCGCCTCAAAACTGCTGGACGCGCCGCCACGCGATTGCAATGCCGGAAAGAGCGGACTCAGATACGCGCCAGGCATCCAGCTGATATGCTTGCTGGACAACAAATATCCCTTGGCGCCGCTCTCCACATAACCCGAGTAAAACGGCAGTGCAAAAGCACCATTCTGCCGCATATGGTTCATCCAGAGTAGCATAAAGCCTACCAGTTGCTCATAGCTGAGTATTCGGATGCCCGCCTCATTATGGATCCGCTCTAGGATGGTATGGGCGGCATCTTCTATCCTGTTCAACTCGGGAGAGATCATGGACGCGGCGCTCTTTTCCAGGGTGCGGCCAATACGACTGCTCAAACCGTATTCAAGCAATACCTCATAGCTGATGCGCTTGCGCACGTCGCTCAGCAGCCCTTTTCGTCCTGCCTCATCCGGGAATTCGCCCGTTCTTTGCAGCATTTCATAGGCTCTGTCTCCAGCCATGTTATGCGGAATAAAGGTGTCGATGAACGTTTCGTCGCTCATCCTGTTTTGCCAGTAGTCGCAGAGCGCATCGCCAAAGGCATCCACAGCGAGCCCCTCTCCGCCATCGCACACAAAGTGCTGCATAGCGGTACGCAAGCTAAAGCGCCATGTTCTTGCATTGAAAAAACTGGCCCTGTGTGCGGCGTCCTGGACATTGTCATTGAATGCCAACAGCTTCTTGTCATCATTGAAACGTGAGGCATACAGCTGCGAGATTCCCGCACTGATGGCCGTAGCGCTTCGCAGACCGACAAGGATCAGGCTGTGTTTTCCGCCGCAGAAGGGGCAGATATACCCGCCGGATTGCTTGCTGACTTCAATCTCCGGCATCCAAATGGGAATGGTTTCATGACCGCAAGCTGCGCATTTGTCTTCACTGTGCTGCTCATTTTGCACATAGAGGCACTGTGGGCAGAAGCGATACTTTTGGTGCAGCTGCGTGTTCTCTTCATTCTCCCTGCGGGGAAACACCATGCGGATGCGCTTATCGAACGCAAAGTACTGGTTGTAAAAGACCTTGATGTCCTTGACGACCAGCTGGCTGCGTTCGTCCAGCGCACCTGCCCATCCGGTCGCGCCGCAGTCCCGGCAATTGATTACCGGAAGATAATGTTCCCCACGCTCCGCCTTTGCCTGATTCAAGTCGGATTCCAGCATAAAGTCGGATTGTTCCCGATCGACTTTGCCAATGACACGGCGCAATTCCCGCATCCACACCTGCAGCTGTACCTGCAGGAAGGGGCGTAGGCGCCCATTCACATCTGAGGTACGCGCGTGGGAAACGAGCGCAAGCATGGAGTCCAGGATCGCCTTACCTGCCACACTGCCCATGATGGGAAAGACCTGGCTCAGTTCATCGCAGAGCGCACTGGGCTGGATGACGCGCGCGTCCATCACGTTCATCAGGCTCTGAAAGTAGCTGTGATGCATCAGCTTGGCGCCCAATTCAAGACGCCCCGAATCGGACAGCGGATTGGTGATGGCATCCTGTTCGTCAAACCACACCTGCGTGGAACGAATGAGATAGTTGTCCTCATCTTCCGATTTGGCCAGCGCGGACAGTTCCGCCGCTTCCTCTGCCGTGGGAATGCGATGATAGGAGACTTCCTGCTGGGCAAAGAACTCCCGGCTGCTCAGGCGATCCTCGGTGATGATGGCATCCTCCTCGAAAGGCTCACCAAAAACCGCGTGCGCATATTCCAGCATGGCGCTGTGGCTTTCAGGGCCGCCCATGGTGGCGGAGGTTCCCACGCAGCACAAATAACCCGGCTGAATTTTCAGACGGCTTTTCAAGCGCCGGATCAGGCATGCCAGGTCGGTGCCCTGCGCGCCGTCAAAGGTATGCAATTCATCCACGATGATGTATCGCAGCGCATCCGGGTCATGATTGCGGCTCCACAAAGAAGCATCCCTGGGCCGGACCAGCAGATAATCCAGCATTTTGTAGTTGGTCAGCAGAATGTCCGGTGGGCTTTGCAGCAGGGTTTCATGGTCCGTGATGACCTTGTCCGGCTGCATGGTCTTGCTATCCAGCTTGCTCTGTCCACCTACATACATTCCAACGTTCACATTGCCACGAAGCTCGGGCGAGGAAAAAATCAGCTTTGCGATGCGCTGCGCCTGGTCCGTGGCCAGGGCATTCATCGGGTAAATGATGAGCGCCTTGATCCCAGGCTCGCCGCGATGCTGATAGCAATACTCGAGCACCGGGTAGAGGAAACACTCCGTCTTGCCGGAGCCCGTACCCGTAGCTACCAGCGTAGAGCGCGGATCATCGCCATTGAGCCTGTCAAAGGCCTTGTTCTGATGGACGTAGGGCGCGTATTCAGTGTGAATGGCGTCAAACCGTTCATTTCCGTGCTCGGCGACGCGGAAAGGCAGCTTGACGGACACGAAAGGCTCGTGAAAGAAGGCGTCCTCCTTTTCCAGAAAGCGCCGTATGCTCCCCTCAAAGATCGGGGAGGTCACCGGGAAGGTCGTCTCCATGGAGTCGGTCAGCCCGTCCCGGACTTGTGTTGCCAGCAC
>JAHZHX010000113.1 GCA_019420065.1 Clostridiales bacterium
TGTTACAATCTTCTCAGACATGGTCCTCAGGCTCCTTTCGAATGTTTGAGTTGCAACTTCATTCTATCAGCTGCCTGAATACCATGTCTATCCCTTTTTGCGCAACTTATTGTACCTTATCTCCCTGAATACCATGTCTATCTCTTTTTGCGCAATTTATTGTACCTTATCCTTATCCGGACGGGATATTCAAGGCATAAAAAAGGCCCAGACGTTCTTCGTCTGAGCCGTTCAGCATTTCGTGGAACATTATGGCGCTACAGTTTTTCGCACACTGTTGAGGCGCAACAGACAGGTAACAACGAGACTGGAAAAGAGAACTCCAAAGTGGTTGTTGGGGTACAAGAGGGCGCGCGCGAACGGATACAGCAGGAGCTACGGCTGCTTCAAGCGGACAGCTTCCCGGTTGCTACGTAAACTGGTAATACTTCCCTCCATCTGCTACGCAGTACTACGGCACGAGGAGGCGCTAATCGAAATGGGGATAGAGTATCATCGGATCCAAATCGCGACCCCGCGTCATAACGGGAAGGTGGAGCGCCAGCACCGCACGGACGAGCTGCGGTTCTACAAGCGCATGCGGATGTACTGTTTGGAGGATGGCCGCAAGCAGCTGGCCGCGTATCAGCGTCGATCCAACGACCATATCATGACCTGTCTGGGCATGAGGTCCCCCAATGAGGTGCTTGACCTGTATCGGGGGATCATGTAGCAGACAAGGCCATCCGGCTCATTGCGCCGGACGGCCCAAGCCCATTATGTTTTCCTTACCACAGTCAAGGTCGGGTAGTATTTGCTTCGCAAATCTCCACCCTTCCCCTGACTGTTCTCGCTCGGTTCCGTGTTACCTATGTTTGGCGCCCGTACACTGCTGGACGAGATTTCTCTGGACGACACGGTCGCAGGCATCGGCCTTCCGATAACGAAGTTCTCCGAGCTGTGCCGTTCGTTCGAAACGGCGAAAAGCGCACTGGAGTTCCGCTTCTTCTTTTCAAACGAGCATATCTTCAACTATCAAGACATGCCCAAAGCGCACGGCCACATACGCTTCTTTATGGAAGACAAGAGCGAGGCTCTCATTCAGGCCATCAGCAAAAACGCAAAACAGCAGGTACGCGATCTGATCCGCTCGTATTGCAAGGCCTGTGCGCAGCAGCACATGGATAAGGCCTCTTTGTATTTGGCCGTGTACGACATGGGCGGCAATGTGATCCGCTTCCTGAATGAGTTAGGCATCGTTAGTGGCCTCGGCGTGAAGACAGCTCCGGGGCTGGATGAATTTCAGACACAGGATGAACTCGCTGAATGGCTAGAGGGTCTGTGCTTTGCCGCATGCGATGCGTTCGACCACTCCATGCGCTCTTATCAGAGCCAGCTGACCGCCGCCGTTGATCTGTATATCTCGGAACACTATACCGACTCAGAGCTGCGCCTGAAAGACATTGCAGACCATGTCGGCATAACGACGACATACCTGAGCGCGCTGTATAAAATGGCGAATGGAAAAAACGTCACAGACACGATCGTCGATTTGCGGATAAACGCTGCCAAGAACAAATTGGCATATACGTCTGCATCCATCAAGGCGATCAGCTCAGAAACGGGCTTCTCTAATCAATACTACTTCAGCACCTGCTTCAAAAAGCACACCGGCCAAACGCCCAGCGAATTCCGCGAGAGCGCCAGCGCAGAGACACCATGATCGATCCAAAGCGTCAAATTCGAAAACGTGCAGACGGGCGTTCACCCATCTGCACGCCCATTTTGCTATTTATGGTTCCTGTCTTCAGCACGCCAAACAGCCTCTGCGCCTGGAAGTGCGCCAAGAACGTTCAGCTCCGCCTCGAAAACGCCGGGAAGAAACACATGCGTACCGCGTGATGGCCAGGCTCATAGACATCGTCTGCTCCCCAGTCTGCGCGAATAGAAAGAAAACCATACCCAATCAGAGGACGGCGGGAAGAAAAAACAGAAACTCTTACGCATCGTCATGGAGGCACAAATCCTCATGGATTTCATTTGCACGAATATCTGCGCCTAATCATGGCCTCGATCTCCGATGCAATGTTGAAACCCCCTGCGCGCATAATGTGCCCTCCTGCCTCAAATACCTTTCCAGCGCATCCCGCCAATCCGGCAGCGGCGTAAAGCCGTTTTCGACCAGCTTTGTCTTGTCCAGCCGGCTGTTGAACGGCCGCGCCGCCCTGCTCAGGCCGTATTCCGCCGTCGTCACCGGGATGACCTCCGTTTTCAGCCCTGCCTGACGGTAGATCTCGCGGCAGAAATCGTACCAGCTGATGTACCCGCCCTCGTTCGTGGCGTGATAGCAGCCGTATTTTTCCGTTTCGATCATGTCAACCAGCAGCCGCGCAAGGTCGTAGGTGTAAGTCGGCGTGCCGATCTGGTCGTTCACCACCTGCACGCTCCCGTGCGTCCTGCCTGCATTCAGCATTGTTTTAACGAAGTTCCTGCCGTTGCGCCCAAACACCCAAGCAATGCGCACGATGAAGTACTTCTCCAGCGTCTCCCGCACCGCCAATTCGCCCTCTAGCTTCGTCTGTCCGTAGACGTTCAACGGCGCGTAGGCCGCGCAGTCTGGCTTCCACGGCTCCGTCCCCTGTCCATCAAAAACGTAATCCGTGGAGATATACATCATCCTGCAATCGAGACTCCTGCAGGCGGCGGCGATGTTGCACGTGCCGTCTCCATTGATCGCGCGAACCTTAGGGACGTTCTCCGTCTCCTCTGCCGCGTCCACCGCCGTCCACGCCGCACAGTGGATCACCGCGTCCGGGGCGGTCTCGGAAAGAACCTTTTCGACCGCTTCCCTGTCCGTGATGTCCAGTTGGACATAG
>JAHZHX010000114.1 GCA_019420065.1 Clostridiales bacterium
CGTCATGCGGAGCGTCGCCGAATCACCCGCACAGATGGCATGATCCAGCTTGACAATCAGTGTCGTGGCGGTGATAGTGGCGTTGTCGCTGGTCGTAGGATTCGCCGCCCGATGGTCAATGATGGTCTTGCCTGTGATAGAAAACTCTCGAACGTGTCATGCCCGGCGACAAAATCAGCTGTGCCCAACCATGCGTTCTCGCGCTCAAAGATGTTCATGGGAACCACCTTCCTGCAACGTGTACGGCATTACACGGTGCTGTTTTTTTGTCCCTTTGGACCAAACTTTTCCCGCGCCCGCTCTTTGCAGGTGAAGTAAGCACTGGCCAAGGCGTGAAACATCTCGTCTTTTAAGGCTTCATCTACATCCCCGCCGGCGAAAAAAGCGATGTTTCGCCTCAGCAGGTCAGCCATTTCGTTCGCGCCCTGGGAGCCGTATCTTTCCCGCGCCTCAGTGATGTACTCGGTTTGCTGGGCGTTGCAGGCCGGCGTTTCTCCGCTCTCCACCATAAGGTCTTCCACCGCCATGTTCAGAACAGAAGCCAGCTTCTCCAACGTCGGCCGATGGGGTACGACCTTCCCGGATTCGTAGTTGGCGATGCTCCGCTGCGATACCCCGATCTTTTTGCCAAGTTCGGTTTGTGTCAGCCGCAGCCCTTTTCGCGCCTCCCGCAAGTTTGTTGCAAATTTCATATCATTCCCTCCAAATACCAAATATTTCCTATGACAATTTCCTATATTTCCTATAATTCCCGTTTTACCCTTGACAATGCGGCGCTATGTTGCTATAATTTCCCTAAACGCGGGCGCTGATTAGATTATACTTCTGGTCAAGCAATATGTCAAGGAAAAACTGGTACTATATGAAGAAATAACAGGAAATATACGCATGTACAGCCGATTCTAGAAGGGAGGATCCAAATGCGGGAGACAGGGACATATGGCGGTCGTGATCGCGGGCAGCCGCGGATGGTGCGCAGGATCGTATGTTGCCCCAACTGCGGGTGGCGATTGTGCGATACGTTTACTTCCGGGAGGATGGAGGCTGGCGCGCTTCGGGACGGGGCGCCGCCGCCGTGGATACCGGACTACATAATCAAATGCGGCAGATGCAAACAGGAGATCGGCATACACAAGGTGACGTAGAAAGCCGGTCGTTTCCTGCGAACATGGGATAAATGTACTGAGTCCAGCGCGTGCCATGCGGATGATCAGCATGGCAAAAAACGACGGATGGACCTGACAAGTAGCTGAAACAGCTATTCGTCGGGTCCATTTTTGTTTGACTGTAGGAAGCTGGAGCTGCTTGTCAGGTTCCGAAAGGAGCCTGAGTATGCAATACACCTATAAATTTGTCAACGGAGAAAGCATCAGCGTGGAGGTCAGCGAAGAGATGCTGGCCGTTTTGCGGGGCGAGGACCGGCTTGAGAGCAATAACGAGCAGACCAACAGCAAAAGGCCGGGACGCTTTGTGCGGCTGGACGCTCCGGGGCCGGATGGGAAGCCCATGGAGATTGCCGATCCGCAAACGCTTGATCGTACGGAAGGGGAAAGGCGGCTGGAGGCTGCGATCAGTCAGCTGTCGCACAGCCAGCGCCTTCTGGTGCAGGCGATTTATTTCGAGGGTATCAGCATCGTGGAATACGCGCGACGGAAAGGGGTTTCTCAGCCGGCAGTATCTCAGAGATTAAATACCATTCGGAAAAAATTGAATAAAATTTTGGAGACACCTTATATTTGACCCCTTCCCGTGACTTATAAGTGAGGGGCAACAAAAAGCCGCTCAAGAGGATCTTGAAAACTGCATAGCCTGGGACCTGCACAAAAGCTGCCGGGAACAGGGTGACGGGAATATGCGAAGACCGCCTGCGCGAGGGCGTAAACGGCGAAGCGGGGACGCAAGCCCAAGGCGCGAGCAATACCGTCAGGCCTGAAAGCGGCAGGGAAACACCCGACTGGCTAACGTCACTGTAAGGGTCGGCCCGCTGATGAGGGGGGAGCGAAAGCTGTGCGCCATATGGCGGTGGGAAACGGCAAAAGAGAGAAGGAAACAGGCGCCAAAACGGCGCAGCAGACAGCAAAGGAAATGGATACAGGAACGATAGAATGGAGGATGGATATGAATCAGGTATTTCTTTCGGGGATCATCGCAGAAAAGCCGCGGCTGACGCAGCCGGAAGGCGGGACGGCACACCTGCTGTTCCCGCTGCGGGTGCGGCACAGGACGGCGAAGGGCGTAGTGAAGCATGAGCTTTACACGGTCAACGCCTGGAACAACGTGGCCCTTTGGGGCGCGAAACGGCTTGAGCAGGGGCAGCTGGTGGCGGTGCAGGGCTATCTTACCCAGCACATGCGCGAGAGCGGCGCCCTTTCGGTGGAAGTGACGGC
The DNA here is from genome assembly GCA_019420065.1 of Clostridiales bacterium. Taxonomy (GTDB): domain Bacteria; phylum Bacillota; class Clostridia; order Christensenellales; family Aristaeellaceae; genus SFMI01. The sequence continues at coordinate 2,388 of JAHZHX010000114.1, forward strand.
GGACGAATTCCTGCCGGCGAACAAGGGCAGCGCCCGGGAACAGACCTCCCCTGCAAAGCGCATGGACGGCGCCCATGAAAACACGGCGGTGTACAGCCCGCAGACGGAAGGCAAATCTTCGCTCCCGGATGAAGAAGATGGTTTTGATGCGGCTTCGATGTTCGAGGCCGCTTCTTAGTACCCATAAATGCCACTGAAGCGGGGCGATACCATTGTTCCAGTAAACAGAAATGGACTTTCACGGAGGGGAGGTGAAGATCCGTGGAAGCGAACCTCACGCAGCTCCTGGAGCTGGCCGTGCAGCAGGGGATATGGGCGGTGCTTTACATTTATCTGTTCTTCCGCATGCTCAAAGAGAACAAAGAGCGGGAAGAGAAGTACCAGA
>JAHZHX010000115.1 GCA_019420065.1 Clostridiales bacterium
CTCGGCGCAAGATCGGACACATTCGCGCCGACTACGACGGCTGGCGCTGGTACAACACCGTGTGGCCGTGCCATAAGGCGCTTGCCACACTGGAGGTCTGTGCGGAAATTGACCGCGTTTATGATGCGCTGGCTGCTCCGGATGCCTTAAAGGATCTTGCTGCGCTGCGCAAATTCTGCACCGATCACATGGACGCCTGCATCTCGAAGGAGTACAGGGATGAGTTCAGCTTTTACTATGTGGGCGAACGCTGCAATTTCTGGATCAGACTCATTACCCGCAAGGGGGACTACAATATGTACTTAAATGCCTATGCCAAAGAGAATGATAATCAGAAATACTTCGATTATCTGGAACGGCTGCGGCAGAGCGGCGAGACAAATATGTACGGCGCTGTCCCCTATCTGCAATCCGAGTTTCCCGAGCTTCGCGATAATCGAAACAAGGCGGGAGATATCCTCTTGGCGTGGATCAGGACCTTTAATGAGAAGGAGGACGACACGCCATGCTGAAGCCTTATCGGACCATTCAGGATGTTTTGGCTTCTCCGTGGGCGCGGCAGCCGCAGGCAGACCGTGTGGAACGAACTGACCGCGTGCTGCGCTCAACCAAGCTGGAGAATAATATCTATCATGACCTGCGCGCTGAGGACACCGCTATGGATGAGATCGAGCGGAGTGCAGGGGAAAAGCTGAGATCCTTTCCCGCACTGTCGCAGGACGTATTCCAGTCGTTTTATTCTCTGATGCCCCGGCGCAATGACGAGGAGGCGCTCTCTGCGTCGGCGCGTAAATTCAACGCACCGATCCTGAAGCATATCACGCAGAGCGAGGAGTATCCCACGCTCAAGGAGGTGTGCGAGGGACGCGAGCTCCCAGCCTATGAAGCGACAGCGGAGTTTGTGTCTGCGGCGGCTGAGGAATTAGATGATCTGATGCATCAGCTTGGCGGGAAAAAGGACGCGCTGAATACGCTGGAAAAGCTGGAGCAGGCGCAGGAAGCAGCGGCACAACGGCTCACGGAATTGCTGGAGCAGTATGATGCCGCCCAGCCGGACGATCCCTTTCTGAACAGGGACGTGATAAGAGCCGCCAATGAAGCGGAAAGCAAGCGCCGGCAGATGGAGGCGGTCACAAAGCTTATCGACAACAGCGCGATGCAAAGCAAGGTGGCTGTAGGTGGTATCGTCCATCATGCCCTGTCTGCCGCGTCCCAAAAAGCTGAGGAGGTACAGAGCATCATTGGCGCGTGGAGCGATGAACCGGGAGACCTTCAAAGAACGCCTGCCAATCTGACCCTTTTGGAGCGTGTCCGGGCAAGCGAGCCCCTGCGGGATGTTTCCCGATACCTCGGCCGCTTCCGGGAGATATTTGCGCAGAGGAAAAGAAACGGGTACGCCTACGGCCGCGGTGAGAAGTATTCGCTGGAGTTGGGCAATGACCTCTCCCGTGCGTTGACCTCGGAGCTTGCTATGCTGGCAACGCCGGAGACGCTGCCGCTGTTCCTACGGAAGTATCAACGGCGTCAGATCAAGCAGTATCGCCGCCGTGAGCCCATCTATAAAGGCGCAGGCGATATCATCTGCTGCCTCGACGAATCCGGCTCCACCGCAGGTGAATGCGCCGCATGGGGTAAGGCCGTTGCACTGACGCTGTTGGAGATCGCGGAAAGCGAGGGGCGCAAATTTGCCCTCATTCACTTCTCCGGCCCCGGCAGATTTCAGACGGACCTGTTTCTTCCGAAGCAGACAACGGTGGAGGATAAGCTGCGCGCGGCTGAGACTTTCCTTGACGGCGGTACGGATTTTTGCACGCCGATGAACGAAGCCCTGCGGCTGATGAAGGAGGAAGGCTTCGACAACGCCGATATTGTGTTTATCACCGACGGTGAGTGCCTTCTGCCGGAGGAGTACATCTCAAATTTGCAGAAGGAACAGTCTGCGCGCCGCTTTACGATCACGGGCATTTTGCTGGATCAAGGAAATGCAGGCATGGACTTCAGCTTGAAGCCATTCTGCCAAAATATTTACCGTACCAGCGAGTTGACGGGCGAGGCCATCGTCCGTGAGCTGGTGAATGGCCAAGCATAAGTCTGGCGTATATCCCTTCAATAAAAAAAGTCAGAGGAACATTTACGTTCCTCTGACTCAGTCTGTCGAAAAAGTCCGGCTGGAGCTGGGCTTTTTCTGATAGATATGGTAGAATGGGCAAGGGTGATGAAAGATGCTGGAACGCGGGAAAATGGATCGAGATCTGGTAGAGTTC
>JAHZHX010000116.1 GCA_019420065.1 Clostridiales bacterium
TGGATAACATTTCGGTGATCAGTGGGAAAAATGCGCCGACATCCCCTGGTATCCCTGCGCCGGAGCCTGAGCCTGCGGAACCGCCGGCAGAGAAGCCGGACATCATTGTCAACGGCGCTTTTTCTGATGGGAGCAGCGGCTGGAGCCTTTCCGGCGGCGCTGAGATCGCAGAGGGCGTTGCAAGGCTGGCCTCCGGCTCCAATACGGACCGCATGACCCAGACGGTGCAGCTGGAAAAGGGAAAAACCTATACGCTGTCTGCCGATATCGTATCCTGCGGAGCAAGGCTGCAATTTGGCGTCAGCGACTACAACGGACGCTACACGCAGCTGGAAAAGGTCGCTGACGCAGGCGGAATCGTCCAGCTGACCTTTACCACCGCCGCCCATATCGACACGGTGAAGATTTATTTCCAGGTGCTTCGCTATCAGCAAAGCAGCAATCCTGTCCTCATAAGGAACGTCTCGCTGGTAGAGGGTGAGATGGGGAATATTCCGGAGCCTGCACCGGAACCGGAGCCTGCACCGCCTGCGGGTGCGAGCCTCCTGCCAAACGGAGACTTCTCCAACGGAGCAGACCACTGGAGGCTCTCCGGAAGCGCGGCAATTGAGAGCGGCGCTGCCGTGCTGGCCTCTGGCTCCAATACGGATCGCATGACGCAGACGGTACGGCTGCAACGGGGCAAAACCTACACCCTGATCGTGGACGTTGCCGAATGCGGGGCGGAGCTGCAATTTGGCGTGAATGACTATAACGGACGCTATACCAAGGCAGAGCAGACGGTATCCGAGGCTGGTGAATATACGCTGACGTTTACAATGGCCCAGCACATGGATAACGTTGAGGTTTACCTGCAGGTGCTGCGCTATCAAGGCAGCAATGAGCCTGTGGTCATCAATGCTGTTCGCCTGAAAGAATCGGCGTAAGCCGGAGATCTGTAGGCACCAGCGCGCCGGTGTACGGCGCATGCAGGGAGTTATTTGAATAAGCTGAAAGGCTGCATCTGCGGCCTTTCCAAGGCAAGCTGGTTAGCTATATCTAACTGTGTTGCCTGTATGTATTGGTTAGGTGGGTATCACTGCAAAAGGAATGATAGCGATGCGAGATCATAAGAATTTCTGGGACAGAAATGCCGGTCGGTACGACCGCTTTATGCGAAGGGATTGCGCGGCGTATGACGAGATGTATGCGCTCATTCGGCCGGTCGTGAAAGCCAAAACGGTGCTGGAGCTGGCGACCGGCACGGGGCTGATCGCAAAAAACATCGTGAACGCGGCGGCGCACATCGAGGCGACGGATGCCTCCGCGGAGATGATTCTTGAAGCAAAGCGGGACAACCGATCTGCCAAGCTGCACTTTTCCGTGCAGGATATGTTCCGCCTGCCCTATGCAGACAAGTCCTTCGACGTGGTGATCGTGTCCAATGCGCTGCACATCGTGCCGCAGCCGGAGAAAGCCCTTGCCGAGATTCGCCGGGTGCTGAAAGACGATGGCGTGTTGATTGCGCCGACCTTTACCCACGCAGGGAACTCGTTTACCGGCAAGGTCAGGGCATTTTTCATGAAGCTGGCAGGCTTCCCTCTCCACAGCAAGTGGACGAGCGAGGAATACCTGCGCTTCCTAAGGCAGAACGGCTGGATGGTACGGAAAAGCACTGTGCTGAAAGCCTCGTTCCCATTGACTTATGCGGAATGCATGAAATCGGAGGTGTGATATGTCATTCTTTGAAAACACCCGCAAGCCCGAGGGCTTTGGCGGGAAGCTCATGGTCGCCATGATGAACGTCGGGCACGGCGCCGTGGCCCGGTGGGGACTTCAATTTTTAGAGCTTGCGCCGGACGCCAAGGTGCTGGACTGCGGCTGCGGCGGCGGGGCGAACATCAAGAGACTTCTGAAAAAATGCCCGCAGGGCATCGTGAAGGGCATCGACTATTCGCCCGTCAGCGTGGAGAAATC
>JAHZHX010000117.1 GCA_019420065.1 Clostridiales bacterium
TGGAACAAGGAGGAGCTGGCGCTGTTCATTGACCTGGGTACCAACGGCGAGCTGGTGTTCGGGAACAATGAGTTCCTGATGTCCTGCGCCTGTTCCGCGGGCCCGGCCTTTGAGGGCGGCGACATCTCCTGCGGTATGCGCGCCACCGACGGCGCTATTGATTCCTGCGTGATCGATCCGGAAACCATGGAACCGACCTTTACCACCATCGGCGATACCGAGCACCCCGTTGGCATCTGCGGATCGGGTATCATCAACGGCAAGGGCAAGTTCGCACGGGAAGGGCATCGCATCCGCTTTGATGAAAATGGCATGGGCAGCTATGTGATTGCCTTTATGGAGGAAACCGGTTCTGTGCGCGATGTATCCATCAACGAGGTGGACATCGACAACTTTATCCGGGCAAAAGGCGCGATCTTCTCCGCGACCATGACGATGTTAGGTTCCATGGGCATGGATCCCTCGGTGTTGGAACACGTCTATGTGGCGGGCGGCATCGGAAGCGGCATCAACATGAAGAATGCCGTGACCATCGGAATGCTTCCGGACATCTCCCTGGAGCATTTCTCCTATATCGGAAACTCCTCGCTGTCTGGCGCATACGCCATGCTGACCTCTACCCAATCCCGGAATAAGGTGGATGAACTGGCAAAGAGCATGACCTACCTCGAACTCTCCACTGAGCCAGGATACATGGATTCCTTCGTGGCAGCTTGCTTCCTGCCGCATACCGACGCCGATCTCTTCCCCTCAGTGCAGTAAGTCTCTGCCAGCAGATCGCGAAGAATCAATACAGCCCCGTTGCCTTCCGACAAAATCCTCTGCACAGGTTTTGCCGGAGGCGACAGGGCTGCTTGTGTGAAGGGCAAGGGATCAGGAAAACGCCGGTTTTTCGCTGGCGTGTTGCAAAAGCAACTGGCGAAAGGCCTTTGCCGCGATGCTCAACCGTGTGGAGGTATCCTCTACGAGGATGATTTCGCGTTCGGGTTGAGAGCCCGCAAGCGATATACGAACGAGATCACCGGAAGTCAGGGCGTCTCGTGCCAACGCTTCCGGGACAAAGCCAATTCCAAGGTTATTTTGGATCATTGGAAGCAGTTGATCCGCAGTGGCGACTTCGGTATCCAGCTTCAACACCAGATGTTGATCCAGAAAAAAGCCCATATAAAATTCATAGGTCTTAGTGGAACGGCCAAGGCCGATCCAGGGATATTCCATTAAATCGCTGAGCGCCTGCGGCTGGCGCGCGAGATGTGCATACGGTTGACTAGCGAGCAGCCATTCCTGAAAGCGGACAAGACTTGTGCACTGAAAGGATGGGCGGATGTCCATAGGCGTGGTGACCACGGCGAAGTCCACGACGCCATCCCGGAGTGCCTGCAGTGCCTGCGGCGTGGAGTCATTGGAAATTTGCAGGCGAACCTCCGGGTAAGCGTCATGAAAGGCCTTCAACACGGGCAACAGCATGCCATGTAGCGCCGTTTCACTGGCGCCAATGCGCACAATACCACCGTGCAGGCGGCGGTTTTCCGCAAGTTCCTGCTCGGCTTTCTGAAGCTGAAAATAGGCGATGGAAACATGGCGATAGAGCATTTCTCCTTCGGGAGTTAACGAGACGCCCCGATTGGAGCGCACAAACAGTTTGCAGCCGAGCTGGGCTTCCAGATTTTTCACGGCGCGCGTGATGTTTGGTTGATTGCGTGTCAACGCTTCAGAGGCGCGAGAAAAACTCTTGTACTTTGCCACATAGTAGAAGATGCGGT
>JAHZHX010000118.1 GCA_019420065.1 Clostridiales bacterium
TTTCTGCAATGTGCAGCTTCTGGACGCATGGACGAACACCGCCGCCGTGCTGGACAAGGCGGGCGCATACGCCATTGCGCTTCCGAGTTGGGAAGGCGAACTGCCTGAGGGCGTGACCCGTGTGGATGTACCTACCGCAACGGTGTGGACGATTGCCCGCATTGTGCTGTCCGGAAACGAGGATTTGCCGAATGTATACGCCATTCGAGAGCAGATGCGGCTTCTTCCGCTTTCGGCGTATCTTGAAGGCGGAGACTATATTGCGCCGGCGGGAACGTATGACAAGGAGAACGACTTTGTTCCGGTAAACAAGGTGCTTTCCATGTCGCCGGCGGAGTTCTTCAACACGGCAAATGCGCTGATGCAGATTAACCCGCCTGCGGAGGATGATGCGAAGCTGCTGGAAAAACTCGCTGCAATCAACGTGGGGCAGGGCATGACCTTTGACGCTTCCATTCTGGGCGCAGACGCCGCCGAGCGTTGGACGCAGATGCTCAAGGGACTGCGCGCCACGCTCTCTGCCGAAAGCGCGAACTATGCCCAAAATCTGGGTCAGTGGATTTATTTCGGCAGACCCATCGGCGATTTCGGAACGGCGTATACCTACCGCGCTATGGTGGCTCTGGTGGGACTGGGAGCCAACACGGTGGATGTGGCCATCTATCCCAAGACGGATACGGATGTGACCGGCGAAAAGACCTATACCATCCACTTTGAAACGCTTCCGCCTACGCTGGAGGGCGGTTTCTGGTCGGTGACCGCCTACAACGAGGAGAATTTCCTCATTGACAATCCCATCGACCGCTACTGCATCAACGACCGCTCCGCGTATCGGCTCAATGAGGACGGCACGCTGGATCTTGTTCTCTCAAAGGAAGCACCGGAGGATACGTCCAACTGGCTGCCTGTTTCCGATGGAGAATTCCATCTGTTCATGCGCATCTATCTGCCGGATATGACTGCGCTGGAAACATGGGAAGCCCCCGTCATTCGTGTTCAGGAATAATCGGTAATCAGGAGGGATGATTCAATGAAACGATGGACAGCGATGTTCCTTGCCGCTTCGATGCTCTTTTCCTGCGCGATGGCGGAAGCCGATGGGCTTCACCTGAACAGCGAGGTAAAACCCGCTACCGAGTATACGGCACGGGCAAACGCGGCGGTCTATGACGAGCTGGATTTTGAGGATAAGCAGGAATATGAATTTGCTGTGCGCGGTCTGATTGACGCACCGGAAACGCTGGAGCTGAAGGATGAAGATGGAAGGATTATTTGGAGTCAGGATGCCTTCGCGTTTCTGGATGACTACGAGAAAGCACCCGACAGCGTGAATCCAAGCCTGTGGGAGAACACCAAAAACAACCATGTATACGGGCTTTTTGAGGTGACCGACGGCATTTATCAGGTTCGCGGCTACGACATGGCCAATCTTACCGTTGTCAAGGGCGATACCGGCTGGATTGTCTTTGACACGCTGATGAGTGTGGAGTGCAGTCAGGCTGCCATGCAGCTGATCGAAA
>JAHZHX010000012.1 GCA_019420065.1 Clostridiales bacterium
AGAGGTCGGGCTCGGTGGTGTACATCTTGGAGAAGCGCTCGCCGTTGATGCGCAGCGGGGACTTTTCGGAGCCCAGCATGTCTGCGCCGCCCTTGGTGCCGCAGAGGATGGTCTTGGCTTCGCTGGCCAGCAGCGTGTTCAGCGCCCAGGAGGACTCGAGGACGATGGTCGCGCCGTTCTTCATCTTGATGAAGCCGAAAGCGCTGTCCTCGACGGTGAACTTCTCAGGATCCCAGGAGCCCCAGGCATTGGCGGCGTTCTTGGTGTCCGCCAGCTTGCGGAAGGTGCTGCCAACGACCATCGCGGGCTCGTAGTTGTCCATCTCCCAAAGGGTCAGGTCCAACGCATGGGTGCCGATGTCGATCAGCGGGCCGCCGCCCTGGTTCTCAGCATCCAGGAACACGCCCCAGGTCGGGACGGCGCGGCGACGGACGGCCTGCGCGCGGGCATAGTAGATCTCGCCCAGATCGCCGGCCTCGCAGCACTTCTTCAGATACATGCTGTCGGCGCGGAAGCGGCTCTGGTAGCCGATGGTCAGCTTTTTGCCAGTGCGCTTGGCGGCGTCGAGCATCTTCTTCGCCTCGGCGGAGTTGATGGCCATGGGCTTTTCGCACATCACGTTCTTGCCCGCGTGCAGCGCGTCCACCGTAATGAAGGAATGGCTGCGGTTGGGCGTGCAGACATACACGCAGTCCAGGTCGAGCTTGAGCAGCTCCTTGTAATCCTCAAACACCTGCGCGTCGGGCGTGCCGTACTGCTCCTTCGCTTTCTGCGCGCGCTCCACAATCAGATCGCAGAAGGCGACCAGATCCACGCCGCCCAGCGCCTTAATGGAGGGCATATGCTTTCCGTTGGCGATACCGCCGCAGCCGATAATACCAGCTTTCAAATTTGCCATAATACAAAAACTCCTTTCAAGACACTCATAGTGTATGTAATTATTGTATCGTGCCTTTGCGCGCCTGTCGTGACAAAAACTGCGCGTGATGTGACAAAATACGCTGAACTGCATCCCATGCATGATTTCATCGGTCCGCACATATTTTTTCCCGAGGTGATTTCTATGCGCCCCGCGCGTGCCGTCCGCTGCCGCGAAACCGCCGCCGCCCTTTCGCTGGCCGCCGTCCACTTATCCGCCTGCGCAGCCATGCGGCTGGAATGCTTCCCCCGCTTTCTTTCTTTTTCGCCCGCGCAGTGCCTGCTGATTTCCCTGCTGGTAACGCTCGCATGCCGCGCGGCCTTTTTTCTGCGCAGCCGTCACGGAAATCCGCTCTTTGCCTTTTTGCGGCTGCTGGGCGGCGGCTTTTATCTGCATGCCTTCGCCCATGCCGCAGCGCTGCTCCTGCCGCTGCCGCATGCGTATTACGCCGGTTTGGCCGCCGGCGCGCTGCTGATGCTGCCGCAGCGGCTGATCCCTTATAAAGTCCGGCTCTGCGGCGCAGGCCTGCCCGCATTGCTCTGGATCGGATTATGCATAGTGGGTTCATCCGCAGCCGCACACACGCCCGCTCCCGTTCAATGGCGGCCGTTCTATGCCGTGTTTGCCGCGCTCCTGCCGCTGGCATGCGCATTGCCGGTATGCGAGCATTCCGACCATGCCTGCCGTCTCTGCGCCGGTACCGGCGCCGCAGCAGGCTTTTTCTACCTATTGGAAAACCTGTTGTTGCCCGCTCCCCTTTTGACGGCCCTGTGCGCGCAGGGAGCAAATGGGTTTGCCGTTCTCGCTGCCTCCCTGGCGGCTTTCTCCTTCACAGCGCTATGCGCAATGACGTGTGACGAAGCATAATGCTTTTTTGTTCCGCTTTCAGGTGCATTTTACATTTTGCATAGCAATGTAAGATATTGGTTAACTAATTGTTATGAATCGGCAACAAATCCAGCGTTTAAAACGTTTATAATATAAGCGGATCACAAATCCTCAACAATCCGGCGGTTGAACCCGCTTTTTGCGAAAGGTGGAGTAGTTGATGAAAAAGTTCCTTTCTTCTCTGTTGGCCTGCGTGCTGATTCTTGCGCTGTGCTGCCCCGCAATGGCAGACGGCGTTCTTCGTCCCGGCGCCAAGGGCGAGGCCGTCAAGGTCGCTCAGCGGCTGCTGAAAAAATACGGTTACTACGGCGGCAGCATCGACGGCTCCTATGGCAGCCAGACCACCCAGGCCGTGCGTCAGTTCCAGGTATACAATGATCTGACGGTAGACGGCAAAATCGGTCCCAAAACCAACGCCAAGCTGACCAGCAACAATGCTGTTTCCGCGCCCAAGTCCCCTGAGACCGGCAGCGACGCCGCCATTGTTACCAATGTGCAGACCCTGCTCAAGCAATACGGCTACTATACCGGCAAGATCAACGGCCTGTTCAATGACGCGACCGAGAAGGCGCTGCGCTCTTTCCAGCAGTATAACCGGCTGACTGTCAATGGGCAAATGAATGCCGAAACCCTGGCCATCCTCACCGGCGCCAACGTGGTCAAAGCGCCCGTTGTCGATAAAACCGCCTCTGCCGACGCTGTGAAGCATATTCAGGAGCGCTTGCAGTTCTATGGTTATTATAACGGCAAGATTGACGGCGTATACGGCACCGGCTCCATCGCGGCGGTCAAGGCTTTCCAGCGGGCGAACGACCTGAAAGTGGACGGCGCGGTCGGAAAGAACACGCTGGCCAAGCTCGATTCTGACAATGCCGTTAAGCAGTCTGCCGCGACCGACAAGGAAACGCTCAAGGATTATCCCATTCTGCGCAAGAACGCTACCGGTAAGTATGTAAAAACCGCGCAGAATCTGCTGCGCGCGGCCGGCTTCTATTCCGGCTCGATCGACGGCAAATACGTTGGCGATACCATCAAGGCCGTCAAGGCTTACCAGAAGTCCGTTGGTCTGGAACAGGATGGCAAGGTGGGCGCCAACACCTGGGCCATGCTGCTCAAGCTCGATCCCAGCATAATCGTCAAGCCCACCGAGCCGGTTGTAAAGGATGACGGCGTGCTGCGTCCGGGCGATAAGGGCGATGCTGTCAAAGCGCTGCAGGAAAAGCTGATTGCGCTGGGTTACAAGCTCACCGCGGACGGCGTATACGGCGATAAAACCACGGCGGCAGTACGCCGTTTCCAGAAGGCCAACGGTCTGAAGGAGGACGGCAAAGCCGGCCCTGCCACCATGACCATGATTGACGCCAAGCTTGCCGCAAAGCAATAATGGTTTTCTGCCGGCGGCGAAAAGATGCTTTGTCTTTTCGCCGCTTTTTGATTAGATTAAAGGAGCTTTCATGCATACAACCGATTTGGGCATGCCTTTTCTGCTGGAAAACGGCAGCGTTGAAGCCGCGGCCGCACTGTGCGCTGAATTAAAGCTGGATTTTGTCGAGCTGAATATGACCTTTCCCTGCTGCGCTGCCGAATGTCTTTGCGCCGATATGCTGCGAACACTCAGCCAAAAATACGGCATCTACTTCACTTTTCATCTGCACGAAGCGCTGTCCCCCTGCACATTTTCCACGCCCGTGCGCAATGCCTGGCTGGAATCCACCAAGGCTGCCCTGTCGCTGGCACGCGCAGCGCAGGTACCGGCCGTCAATATGCACTGGGAACGCGGTATTTATGTGACTCTTCCGGAACACGTTGAGTATCTGTACGCACGCTATGAAGAAGAATACATCAGGCATACCCTGGCCTTCCGGGAGCTCTGTCTGCAGGAAGCGGCCGGTCAGGTGCTTGTCTGCATCGAGAATACCAACGGATTTCTGCCATTCCAACGACAGGCAATCGAATTATTGCTTCAAAGCCCCTGCTTCGCGCTGACGCTGGACGTTGGCCACGATTATGTCGCGCGCTATGTCGATCAGCCGCTCTATATCCAGCATGCCTCGCGCCTGCGCCATATGCACCTGCATGACGCGGCAGGCAGCCACTGCCATTTGCCTTTAGGCTCTGGCAAACGCGATGTTCCCACCCTGATGCATCTGGCGCAGACGCGTCATGCGCGCGTGGTATTGGAGATTAAAACGGTTGCCGCGCTGCGCGACAGCCTGCAATATTTATCAGACAAAAATCTATTATAACGCAAAAATACCTCCCGAACACATCAGGAGGTATTTTTGCTACCCTCTTATTTCAATAAATACCAGCAGGTAATGAACAAACCGATGCACAGCAGCAGCAAGCCAAAGGATACCGACCGTACCAACATACGTATGCCGTTGCTTGCTTCACGGCGACCTACATCCAAACGGTATTCAAAATCCGTCGTTATGGGCCGCCGCCGCAGAATCGTGCGGTTCAGAAAAGCCGCAACGGCGTCCAGCGCGCGTCCAAGGCCATATGTCCAACGCGTTCCCACCGGAGCCAGCTTCGGCGTTTTCCGTTTGGCCAGCAGTGTATTGCTGATAAATACAGCTACACAATCCATTGCTTCATCGCAAACGCGCGTAATACCGGTGATGATAGCCGGGATAATCGTATAGAATAGCTTGCTGGTGGCCAGACCATCCAGGAAACGGCAGACTGCCGTAACCGCGCCGCCCAGATACACCGTGGTAAACCGCGAACGAATCACAATATTCTCAATATCCAGCCAGGATGGCCAGCGGTTGACATACATCCGCACGCCGTTTTCCTTTTTCATCAGCAGCGGACGGATCACGCCCAGATACAGCGCCGCGCCAATCAGCAGCGATTTCGCCGCGCCAAGCAGGTTTTCCGCCGAAAAATACGCAACCGCATGCGCGGGGCTTTCGCCATGCATAAAGCCCTGCCCCAATTCGGCAATCCCCGTCATGAGGGTTGAAGGCAGCATTCCCAACAGCGGCAGCACCACAGCCGAACCAGCCAAAGCAAAAATGGACAAGGGTTTGAGATAGGTTTTACGCATCGCCGTGAATTCATCCTGACGCTGCGGATGCTTTTCCCAGAACAACACGATATAAAGCTTGAGCATGTAAGAAAAGGTCATGCCGCCGGTGATCACAAAGATCCATTCCGTCGCCTGATACCACAACGCGCTCGCGCCCGTTTCCTTCAGCAGCGCCACATACTCCAGAATGCTTTCATGCAGCAGCGACTTGGAAATGTAACCGTTCCAAAGCGGTACGCCAGAAATGCCCAGCGCGCCCATCAGAAAAGCGAAATGCAGCACCCACTTTCCTCGTCCAAAGCCGCGAATCTCATTCAGATTCAGCTTATGCAGGTTCATATAGACTGCACCAGCGGCCATGAACAGGCACAGCTTGATCAGGCTATGGTTTACCATATGAAGCAGCGTGCCCTGCACCGCCAAAGCATTATGATGCCCCAGCAGACACTGCATGCCCACGCCCACCAGGATAAAACCGATCTGGGACATGGACGAGCAGGCCAGCGTGCGTTTGAGATCCACTGAGAACATCGCCAGCAGCGCGCCGCCAAACATCGTGGCCACGCCAAGCGCCAGGATCGCATTGCCCCACGCCGCGTTATGCAGGAAAAGATTGCAGCTGGTCACCAGCACGCCAAACACGCCCGCCTTCGTCAGCACGCCGGACAGCAGCGCGCTGGCCGGAGCCGGCGCTACCGGATGGGCCTTTGGCAGCCAGATATGGAGCGGGAACATACCCGCCTTGGCGCCAAATCCAAACAGCACCAGCGCGCCGGGCAGATACAGCTGCGACGCGGGTACGGTTTCGCCCGCTTCGCGCAGACCGGTAAAGCTGAGCGTGCCAAACCGGTGATAAAGCATGAACAGCCCCATCAGCGTTACCATGCCGCCGACCACGGCAATACCCAGATAGGTTTCCGCCGCGCGCATGGCGCCGGGCGTTTCCTCGTGCGCCACCCAGGTATAGGAGGTAAAGGACATGATCTCAAAAAAGATGAATGTGGTATACAAATCATCCGAGAGGAACACGCCGGCAGTAGCGCCCAGGGTCATCAGGGTAAAGAAATAATAGCGGTTGCGGTTATGATAGTGCGCAAAATACTGCGGAGAAAACAGCCCCGTCATCATCCACATGAAGGCGGCAATCAGCACATACAGCGCCCGGAAACCATCCAGGCGGAAATGCAGCCCCAGTCCGCAGAAGCGCTCCCAGGTAAAGGCCAGTTCTTTTCCCGCCGCGGCCTGCGTCAACGTCCAGACCGCCAGCAGGAATTCCGCCGTCAGCAGCGCACAGCAGAAAGCGTTGCGCGCCCCCTTGCTTTTCCGTCCTATCAGATAGGAAACAAACGCGCCCGCCATCGGCAAAAACACCAGCATTGGCAAGAACAAATTCATCGTTTATCTCCTTTCAGATCAGGCCCGCCGCAATGCGGCCAAGCCATTCAGTCACGCCCGCGCCGTAAAGGCCTACCAGCACGATCGCCGCCGAGAGCAGCACAAACGGCACTTTCATCTGCCAGGAAGGATCATGGTTCTCATTCGCCATGGCGCTCAGTTCATTATTGAGCGGCATAAAATACGCGCTGACAACCACGCTCATCAGATAAATCGCCGTCAAAACAGCGGAAACAATCAGCGCTGCGATGCCCACAACGCCCATCGTCAATCCCGTCTCCGCGGCCGCCGTCAATAGGTTCCATTTACTCAGGAAGCCGCACAGCGGCGGCACGCCTACCAGCGCCATGGAAGCCAGCGTAAATACCGCAAAAGTGAAGGGCATCACCTTGCCAAAGCCGCGCAGATCCTGCACATACTCCTGCCCCGTTTTAACCAGCACCGCGCCCGCGCAGTAGAACAGGGTGATCTTCATCAGTCCATGGCAGATCATGTGCGTCAGCGCGCCCGTCATCCCCGCCTCGGTCATCATGGCCGCGCCCAGCAGAATATAGCTCAGATTGGAGACGGTAGAGTACGCCAACCGACGCTTAAAGTGCTGTTCGCGCACAGCCATGGCCGAGCCAAAGACCACCGTAAAGGCTGCCAGCGCCATTACAACCGTCTGCGCCCAGGTACCAAAGAGAAACTGAGTGCCATAGCAATAGTAAATCAGACGCATGGCGGCATACGCGCCGGCATTGACCACCGCCACCGCGTGCAGCAGCGCCGTAACAGGCGTTGGCGCGACCGAAGCCGTCGGCAGCCAGTCATAAAACGGGAACAGCGCAGCCTTGACCGAAAATCCGGCAAATGCCAGCACAAAAACAATCAGCAGCATCGTTTTCTGTTCTGCCGCCGCCGCGTTCAGACCGCCGCCCAGAACAAAATCCAGCCCGGCGCCATATTTTGAGAGCACCATCATGCCCATAAAGCCCAGCGCCGCGCCGCTCAGGGAGAACAGCAGATATTTGCGCCCTGCCCGGATCGATTTTGCGTCGCGCTTGTGCGTGACCAGCGGCAGGGTCGCCAGCGTCAGGCATTCATAGAACACATAGAGCGTAAACAGATTGGCCGCCATGGAGATTCCCAGCGTGGCGACATAGCTCAGCGTATAATAGGTGAAAAAGGCGTTTTCACGGTTTTCATGCTTCATGTACTCAAAGGCATACAGCGTTGCCAATGGCCAAAGGAAAGCAATCAAACCGGTAAAGACCAGGCTCATACCGTCCACGCGCAGCGCCAGCGTAAACCGGTCAGCCATTTTGAACAGCGTCAGCGTGCCCCGCGGCTGCGTAAAGCACAAAGCCCCGGCCAGCAAGGAGGTCAAAAGCGTTACCGCTTCCACGTACCATGCCCGCTTGCGGCGGCTTTCGAACCGGCACAGCGGCAACGCCAGCGCTCCCAGCAAAGGCACAAGAAGGGTTGCTGCAATCAGCGCCATACACGCACCCCCTTACAGCACGGATGCGGCAATCGACGCTGCCAGCTCCGTTAGCCCGGTGGGGAACATGCCCAGCCCCAGACACAGCGCGGCCAGCAGCATCATGGGCGCAAGCATCACATAAGTGGGTTCTGCTTTGGCCAAGGATTCCCGCGGAATATCGCTGCCCGGGAAAAAGCCGCGAATCACGATGGAAAACAGATAACCGGCAGTCAGAATCGCGCTGATAAGCAGTACGGCAGGCCCGACCCAGTTCCAGGAATAAGCCATGGACAGGCCGCCCTGCGCCAGATACCATTTGCTGATAAAGCCGCAGGTCGGCGGAATGCCGATCAGGCCCATGGATACGATGGTATAGCACCACATGGCGCGCGGCATCCGCTTGCCAATGCCCGTCAGCTCCGAAACCCGGGTCTTGCCCGTTTTATAGATCACAGCTCCCGCCGTCATAAACAGCGTATTTTTGATGATGGAATGGAACACGATGTGCAGCAGCGCGCCAATCACGCCCCACTGCGTCATGGTGAACAAGCCAAAGAGGATATAGGAGACCTGGCTGACGGTCGAATAAGCCAGGCGCTTTTTGAACACGCCTTCCTTGAAAGCCATCATCGAGCCAAGGAACACCGTCACCAGCGCCAGCGCCAGCAGCGCCGTCTGCACCCAGGTTCCGCGCAGGAATTCCGGGCCAACCAGATAATAAATCACGCGAATAATCCCCAGAACGCCCGCCTTGGTAATTACGCCGGAAAGCACAGCGCTGGCCGGAGCAGGCGCCACCGGGTGCGCCGTAGGCAGCCAGCCATGCAGCGGAAACATACCTGCCTTTACCGTAAAGCCCAGCACCGTCAGGAAAAATACCGCCAGCAGCAGCTTTTCATGCCCGGCAACCTTGGCCATATCCAGTGCGCCGCCCGGCGTAAAGGTCAGCGTCAGCGTATACTGGTTCAGGAAGAAAATACCCGCCAACGCCAGCGAAGCGCCGATAACCGAATAAATCAGATATTTAACGCCGGCCGCCACCGCCTCTTTGGTCATGGTATGCGTCACCAGCGGCAGGCTCAGCAGCGTCATGGCCTCATAGAACATGTACAGCGTGACAATGCTGCCGCACAGCGACAGCCCCATCAGCGCCGCCAGCGTGAAAAGATAGAAGGCATAAAAGCGCTTTTCGTTCTTCTCATGGTGCATATACTCAAAGCTGTACACGCCCACCGCCGCAAACACCACGCTGATAAAGCCGGCGTACAGGCGACCCACGTGATCGATTTTCAGCAGCACCGGAATGGACGGCGTCAGACGCAGCAGCGTCAGGCTGCTGTCCGGGCGCAGAATCACAGCCAGCACCGCCGCCACCGTCAAACCCAGCGTGACTGAAACAGCAATGCGGCGCCGGCGCATATCATCCAGCGCCTTGACAAACGCTACGGCAAAGCCGCCCAGAATGGGAATCAGCAGCGGCAATGCCAGCAGGAAATCCTTGGTATTCATATCCATTATAACTTCCTCCCCTTGTCATCCCAGCAGCGCCAGGCCGCGGAAAATCATCTGCATCACAGGCTGAGACGCAACGCCCAGCAAAACCGTCAGCGCGGAAAGCGCCATGCAGGCCAATCCAAAGCACGCGCCGCTATGCCACCTGGGCTGCGCGGCGATCTGCCCTTCTTCCACCCGGAACAGCGTAATCACCGTGCGGCCAAAGTAAACCGCGTTCAGCGCCGTGCTGACCGCCAGCACCGCCAGTATCCCCCACATGTGCAGGCCGCCCCACGCGAGCGCCGCCTCGGCAAAATAGATTTTGACCATAAAGCCGCTGAGGAAAGGAATGCCAATCATGCTGAGCGCTCCCACGACAAATGCGATTCCGGCCACAGGATTACGGTAAATCGCTCCGCGCAGCGCCCGGAAGGTACGCTTGTTCTCCGACGCGTCGCACAGCCCACCCACAGAAATGAACAGCATGGATTTGCATACCGCGTGCGCCATCAGCTGGAACATGGCCGCCGCCATGCCCTCCTGCGTGCCAAGACCGATCCCCATATAAATATAGCCGATCTGCGCCACCGAAGAAAATGCCACCATACGGCGTATATCGAGCTGCCGAATGGCCGAAACCGACCCCAACACGCTGCCCAGCATGGCGAAAACAAACAGGATATCGGCAATCCCCGTGCTCATTACCACATCCAGGCCAAATACGCGATAATAGAATTTGACCAGCAGGAAGATATAGCCCTTGGAAATCAGGCTGGACAGGATCGCGCTGGATGCAGGCGTGGAGCTGGAATAAGCATCCGGCACCCAGGTATGGAAAGGAAAAAGCGCCGACTTTATCGCCAGGCCAATGGTAATCAAGGCAATAACCACGTTCAGCGGCTGCGCATATTTTCCGCTTTCATGCAGCGCGGCAATCGCCTCCCGAATGTTGGACATCAGCAAATGCCCGGTCAGGTCATAGAGCAGCGTAAGCCCGAGTAGGAACAGGCCGGAGCCAACCAGGTTCATGATCATATAACGCATGGCTGCCACCAGCGTGCGCCCCTTGGTATGGGCGCTGATGAGCGCGCAGGCGGCGATCGTCATGATTTCCAGGAAAACGTAGCCCGTGAACACGTCGTTGGTGAACACCTGCGCCATCAGGGCCGAGGTGGTCAGCTCAGTCATGACAAAATAGAGATTCTGTCTATCGCCGGCAATATCGCGCTCAATGCCGCGCAAGCCGCCCAACACGGAAAACAGCATCACCAGCGCAAAGCACAGCGCCGTCAGCGCTTCCAGCATCCCCGCGCGGATCTCATTGCCCCACGGCGCGGGAAAGTGGCCCATCATAAAGGTAAAGCTATTGTCAAAGCGCGCCATCAGCACGCATAGCGCCGCCGCCATGATCGAAACCAGCGTAATGACGGCAATCGCCGCGCGCCGCGCCGCTTTTCCCTTCAGAATGCTCGTCAGCGAGGCGCTTGCCAGCGGAAGCAGAATCATGGCGAAGGGAAGATTTTGCCACAGTGCCATTACAGCTCCTCCTTCCGCGCCAGCATGGCGATCTCGTCTATATCCAGCGTATGATAACGACGGTAGAGGCGAACGGTCAGCGCCAGCATCAGCGCCGTCACGCTCACGGACACCACAATGCCCGTCAGCACCAGACCGGCTGGAACGGGATTGATATACGCCTCCATGCTCTGTATCCCGTCCACGATGATCGGCGCCTTGCGCCCGGCGATAAATCCTTTCGCTGCCAGGAACAGATAAATGGCGCTGTCCATCATGGAAAAGCCCAGAATCTTCTTAATCATATTCCGGTGCAGCAGCAGTGTGGTAAAGCCAATGCCGAAGAGAATGATCGCGCAGGCTTCCTCATAGTTTTGGAAAAGATTGCCCATCGCTTACATATCTCCTTTCCTGAACAGGGTATAAAACGCATACATCGTGCAGGCTACCACCATACCCACGGCAATGTTCAGATACAGGATCAAGCCCGAGGAAAAAATGTTCCCCGGCGTACCCAGCCCGATGCCGCTGTCAAGATGATTCGCGCCGCAGAAGAAGGAATAGGATTTGGCCAGCGCATAGAAGGCCAGCGCGCAGAAGGACACCGCCTTAAAGGTCTTAAAGGTGAAAAACCGTTCCGTGCGGGCAAAGCCATAAGCATTGAGGTACAAAATCAGCCCCGCGCCCATGATCGCGCCGCCCGAGAAGCCGCCGCCCGGAGACAAATGACCGTTCAGCAAGCCATACACGCCAAACAGCAGAATAATCGGCACAAGGAATCCGGCCACACGCTGCAAAATAATGTCGTTTTTCGGTTCATACACACGGTCGTTGGCTTCATTCTCCAGCTTTTCCCTGGAAGCGGCACCCTCGTTCCCCTGGCTGATGCGCAGCAGAATGATGACCGAGCATGCCGCAATGAAAAGCACGTGCGACTCGCCCAAGGTATCAAAGGCACGGTAATCCAGGATCATACCGCTGACAATGTTCACGGCGCCCGTCTCCTGCAAGCCTTGCTCAATATAGCGCTGCGACACCTCGTTATTGATGGGGTTGTTCTCCCCGCCAAAGGAAGGCAGGTTGGACACCGTCGTCAGCAATACAAAAATCACCGATACGCACAGCGCTACCGCCAGCAAACTGTATAACGCCCGCATCAGCTTTGCTCCCTTGGTACGGCTCCAATGATGCGCGCGCTCCATCAGCACTGCCTCATGCTGCTCCACCTCAAGCTGATGCGCTTCCGTTTCAGTCTCGCGTTCTGCCATTTCATCAGAAGAAATGACGCGATGCGCATCCGAGGGCTGCTCCAGCTCCTGCGTCATATGATCGCTGAGCAGGCTGCCGCCGCCGTGAAGCCAGCGCTTCAGGCGTGGATACCAGGAATTTTCATAATCATTCCTTTGCTTCGCCATCTTTGGCGTCCCCCTTTATCGCATGAATCTTTTTCAATGTCACAAACATAAGCAGACTGGTCACGCCCGCGCCCACCGCAGCTTCGGTGATGGCCAGGTCGGGCGATTCCAGCAAGATCCAGATGACCGACATGGCCAGCGACTGTGACATGAAAATAATCAGGCTGGTCAGCAGATCCTTTGTCAGGCTGACCGAAATGGCGCAGACCAGAATAAACAAAAGCAG
Source organism: Clostridiales bacterium (assembly GCA_019420065.1). GTDB lineage: Bacteria > Bacillota > Clostridia > Christensenellales > Aristaeellaceae > SFMI01. The sequence goes on from JAHZHX010000012.1 coordinate 12,355, forward strand.
CGCAACATTTAAAAAATCCATCAGGACTCAACCTCCTTATGCGGGTCGTCCTCCGTGGCGATCTCCATTTCCTGCTCCAAATGGGGATTGATGGTAACCTCCAAACGGCTGATCAGATGCGAAGCCACCGGGCTTGTCAGCCACCACATCGCCACCAGCAGCAGGAGCTTGAGCGAATTCATGTTCCAGCCCGAGATCACCGTCAGCCCCAGGATAATAAACAGAATCCCCATCGTGTCTCCCAGCGCCGCGGCATGCATGCGGTTGAGCACATACTTAAAGCGATTCACGCCAACAACGGATGAAATGACAAAAAACGTTCCCAGCAGCATCAGCGCCGCCGCCAGAATAAAGCGCAGCCACTCAAGCATCTTTGTCCGCCTCCCCGTTCGCTTTCTTTTGCAGGCGCTCGCGGTATACGCCAAGATATACCTTTGTCAGCAGCACGACCGCCAGGAAGGACAGCATGGTATAAATCAGCGCCACATCCGCCAGATATCCTTCGTCCAGCATCAGCGTCAGCACCGCGATAATGATGGTAATCTGCGTGCCCACCATATTGACCGCCACGATACGGTCAGCAATCCGCGGCCCCTTGATCGATCGCGCCAGACTGAAAAACAGGCTGACCGCCAGCACTGCCAGCACAATGCGGTAAAGCCATTCATATGCAAGTGAAAGCGTCATGCCTTTGCCCCCTCCATTTTTTCGATGCGCTCTTCAAAAGCCGAATTCTCCAGCCCCTCTCCCAGCTCTGTATCCAGGCAATGCACCATGAACAAATCATCGCGCACATGCACCGTAATCGTTCCGGGCGTCAGGGTAATGGAGTTGGCCAGGATGGTCTTGCCCATCTCCGACCGCAGCCTGGTATGGAAGGTACACAGCTTGGGCTCCACCTCCAGGCGCGGCGAATAAATCAGGCGCAGCACCTGCCAGTTGGCCTTAATAATCTCCCGCAGCAAAAACCACAGGTACGCCAACGCCGCGGGCGCCTTTTTGACGCTGCGCAGCTCCCGGCGCGGACTCAGACCAATATACTTGCAGGTAAAGGCATAAATCGCCGCGCTGACCACAATGCCGGTCAGGGCAATTTCCGCCGTCCACCGGCCATTGAATAGAATCCATAACCCAAACAGAATCAAAAACATCGCTTTGCCCCCTTTGAATGAACCGACATATTTTACAATGGATCCCCCTGTTTGTCAACTTTCTTCCTATTAAATATTATTATCGCTTTATCAAAATTTGTTGTCGCCAGGAGCAGGGGTATTTTTTTCGCTTCTCAATCGCTCCATGATAAAAGCTGACCGGAAAAATGATCCCGGTCAGCCCCGTATTCACTTTTCCCAAGCCTGATAGCCGGATAAGAATTTCGCCTTAAACGCCGCGTCGCAGGAATACCCCGCGTCATACATGGCCTCCACCGCGCCGCCGTAAACAGGCGGGGCGTCGGAATCCATCAATTCTACCGCCGCCGGCGCATGCGCGCGCAGCGCCTGGACATACTCCGGGAAATGACGGAAAATTCCGCCGTTGAGCACCAGCGTATAACCGCCGCCAAAACGTCGGTAGCCCGTCCATACCAGCTCGTTCAGATCCGCCACGCATTCGTCAAAAATGCGCGCTGCCGCCCGGTCGCCGGCGCGCCGCGCCTCAAAAATAAGGCTGGCAAAAGATGCGATATAAGGCCGCCCGCCGCGATAGATTTTCTCAAAATGCGCGTTGATATCCTCGCCGCAGCGCTGCTCAAACAGCTTCGTCAAAAGCGTTTCGCCATCCCGGCCGTCCTGGGCGCGGACAATGGCCAAGATTGCCTTTTTCCCCAGAATAAAGCCGCTGGCGCAGCTATCCACCAGATAGCCCCATCCGCCGATATGATCGTTCACATCCCCGCGTCGGAAGCACAGCGACGACCCCGTGCCGCAAATCAGGCATGCGCCGTCCTGATGCCCCAGCATAGCCGAAATCAGGCATGCGCCGTCCGGCTCAATCCGGATTTTTTCCGCCGGCACGCGCTCCGCAAGCCATGTCTGCACCCGGTCGCCAAAGTATTCAAGGCAGGCAACGCCGCCATAAATGCAGCGAAGCGGCACATTCAGCCCCTCCTGCAGCGCCTCAATAGCGCGCAGATAACGCGCGCACGCCTCGTCAAAGCCCACATCCAGGGGGTTCGCGCCCGGCGCCACCACCCGGCGCAGCACTGTGCCATCCTGATCGAACAGCACAGCGTCCGTCTTGGTTCCGCCCACATCAAAGGCAATAAAATACGCTTGTTTCATCTTCGCACGCTCACTTTATCAGATTGTCGCCTTCATCGTACCCCCACGCAAGAGGTTTGTCAAGCGCCGTCTTTGCTTATGCGGCAAACTGGCTGTTGTACAGTTTGGCATAGAAGCCATTTTGCCTCAGCAACGCTTCGTGACTGCCCATTTCGACCACATGCCCGTCGCGCATGACCAGGATCACGTCCGCCTCCCGAATGGTGGATAAACGATGCGCCACGATAAAGGTCGTGCGCCCCTCCATCATTGCCGCAAACGCTTTTTGAATACGGATTTCTGTACGGGTATCAATCGAGGAGGTGGCCTCGTCCAATATCAGCATGGGCGGCAGGCACAGCATGATGCGGGCAATACACAAAAGCTGCTTCTGCCCCTGGGAAAGCTGTCCGCCATCCTCTCCGATCACGGTGTCATATCCCTGCGGCAAACGTTTGATAAAGCCATGCGCATGCGCCGCCCTGGCGGCGGCAACAATTTCTTCTTCCGTCGCCTCCGGCTTGCCAAAGGTCAGATTTTCGCGGATCGTTCCGGCTTTCAGCCAGGTCTCCTGCAATACCATACCATAGTTGGCGCGCAAGCTGCGGCGGGTGATCCGGCGTATGTCCGTCCCCTCCACGCTGATAGCGCCGCCGTCCACATCATAAAAGCGCATCAGCAGGTTAATCAGCGTCGTTTTGCCGCAGCCTGTAGGCCCGACGATGGCCACGCGCTGTCCCGGCTGCACCGTCAGGTTCAGGTTCTCAATCAGCTTGCGTTCCGGCGTATAGGAAAAGCTCACATCCCGCAGCTGGACCGCGCCGGAAGCATTCTCCAGCACCCGCGCATCGCCGGCGTCCGGCGTTTGCGCAGGCTCCGCGATCAGCTTGAAGATCCGCGCCGCGCAGGCCAGCGCGTTTTGCAGCTCGGTCACAACGCCCGATATTTCATTAAACGGCTTTGTGTACTGATTGGCATAGGACAAAAGCGCAGACAGGCTGCCCACCGTAAAGGGCACGGCCGCCCCGGCCGTCGCCACGCACACCAGCGCGCCTGTCAGCGCCACCCCGGCATATACCACGTTGTTCACAAAGCGTGTGCAGGGATTGGTCAGCGAAGAATAGAAGATAGCCTGCAGCGAGCATTTTTCCAGCCGCTCATTGATCTCGTCAAATTTTTCAATGCATTCGTCTTCCTGCCCAAAAGCCTTGACCACCTTCTGATTGCCCAGCATTTCATCAATAAAGGCCGTCTGCTCGCCGCGTGTTTCGCTTTGCAGCTTGAAATAGCTGTATGTATGGGTAGCAATAAAACGCGCCACCACAAAAGACAGCGGCGTCAGCACTACCACCACGGCCGCGATGCCCGGACGAATGGTTACCATAAAGCCCAGCGTGCCCAGGATGGTGACCACGCCGGTGAACAGCTGCGTAAAGCCCATCAATAGACCGTCGGCAAACTGATCGACGTCGGTAATCACCTGGCTGACGATCCCGCCGACCGGATGACTGTCAATATAGCTGAGCGGCAGAATCTGCAAGCGTTTAAATGCCTGATCCCGCACGTCGCGTACCACCTGATAGGTGATCTTGTTGTTGATGGTATTTACCAGCCACTGTACCGCCGCCGTCACAAGCACAATAACGCCAATCCTGCAAAGCAGCCTTACCACGCCGGCCAGGTCCACCTGCCCCGCGCCGATAATCATGTCAATGGCGTTGCCAATAAGCACCGGTACATACAGCGTCAGCGCTACCGTTACCGCCGAAAGAAGAACGGACAGCGCTACCAACGCCCAATAGGGCTTCAGGTACGCCAGCACCTTCTGCAGCGTACCGCGTTCGGCCTTTTGTTTTACCTTGCTCATGCCTGCGCCGCCTCCTTCCTGAACTGCGAATCGTAAATTTCCTGATAGATCTGACACTCCCGCAGCAGCTGCTCATGTGTGCCGATCCCGGCGACCGCACCTTCATCCAGCACCACAATTTGATCGGCATGCTGAATGGATGAAGTGCGCTGCGACACGATGAACACCGTGGGATGATAATCCAGGCCGCGCAGTGCCTTACGCAAGGCTGCGTCGGTGGCAAAATCCAGCGCCGAAGAGCTGTCATCCAGGATCAGGATATCCGGGCGGCGCACCAGCGCGCGGGCAACCGTCAGCCGCTGCCGCTGACCGCCGGACAGATTGCGGCCATTCTGCTCGATTTGTCCATCCAGTCCGCCCTTGGCCGCCAGTACATCGCCGGCCTGGGCAATGCGCACCGCGTCCATCAGCGCCTCGTCGCTTGCGTCCGCACGGCCCCAGCACAGATTTTCCCGAATTGTTCCCTTGAAAAGCACCGCTTTTTGCGGCACGACGCCAATGCGGTCGCGCAGCTGAACGGGATCCAGCGTGCGCACATCTGTCCCGTTCACCAGCACCCGTCCCTCCGTCGCCGTATAAAAGCGCGGAATCAGGTTCACCAGCGTGGATTTGCCCGCGCCCGTACCGCCGATGATACCCACCGTTTCTCCCGGACGCACTGACAAATTGACGTCGCGCAGCGATTCGCTGCCCGCATTGCCATAGCGCAGACCGGCATGCTCAAACTGAACGCGGAAAACAGCGTCCACCTTTGCTTTTTCCGCCCCCCCCTTCTCGCCCGAAGGGATTTCCAGCACTGCCTGAATCCGCCTGGCGCATGCCAGCGACTTGGTAATGTTGATAATCAGATTGGCCAGCTTGATCAGCTCCACCAGGATCTGCGACATGTAGTTGTAGAGCGCAACCACCGCGCCCTGGGTAATGATTCCCATTTCCACACGCACCGCGCCGGTATGGATCAGGAAAATAATCGCGGCATTGATAATCACATACGTTACCGGGTTCATCAGTGCCGAGATGCGGCCCACATGCTTTTGCATTGCCGTCAGCGCTTCATTCTTTTCCTGAAAAGCGGCTGTTTCGCTTTCCTCCTTGCCAAAGGCGCGGATCACACGCACGCCCGTCAGATTCTCCCGGGTGATGCCCAGTACCCGATCCAGCAAGCCCTGTACCTTTTTATACAAAGGAATGCTGACGAGCATAATGCCAAACACCACGGCCGACAGCAGCGGAATGGCCGCCGCAAACCACAGCGCCGCCCGGCTGTCAATGGTAAAGGCCATCACCATGGCTCCAAACACTACAAAGGGCGAACGCAGCAGCAGGCGCAGCGTGAGGTTCAGCCCCGTCTGCACCTGGTTCATGTCCGAGGTCATGCGCGTAATCAGCGTGGATGCGCCCACGCTGTCCAGCGTCTGATAAGAAAATCCCTGGATATGTGCAAACAGCGCATGCCGCAGCTTCTTTGCAAATCCAACGGAGGCCTTTGCCGCAAAATACTGCGCCGTAACCGAGCACACAAGACCGATCAATCCCAGCGCCACCAGCACCAGACACATGCGCACAATATAGCCGCGGTCGCCCCCCTGCCCAATGCCGCGGTCGATAATTGCCGCCACCACCAGCGGCACAATCAGCTCAAACGATGCTTCCAGCAGCTTGAACAGCGGCCCCAGCACGCTTTCGCGGCGATAATCCTTAAGATACGCCAATAATCTTCTCATTTCATTCTCCACGCTCCTGCGCTTGACTTTTTCCGCGCAATAGCATATCATAAATTATCATATATGTAAAATAGTTGTTTTACATATATAGAATATGTTTATTATATAGGAGTGCCTATGGATCTCAAGCAGCTGCAATATTTTGTTTATGCCGCCGACGAAGGCAGCATCAGCGCAGCGGCGCGAAAGCTGTTCATGACGCAGCCGCCTTTGAGCGTACAAATTCTGGCGCTGGAAAAGGAGCTGGACTGCGCGTTGTTCGAGCGCGGACATCACCGTCTGCGCCTGACCGAAGCCGGACGCACCCTGTATCAGCATGCCGTAACGCTGCTTTCGCTCAGCCGTGTTGCCGAGGAGGACGTGCGCGCCACGCAAACGGGAAATCACGGCGTTTTGCGTCTGGGCATGGTTTCCAGTGTTGGCAGTACGCCTGTATGCGAGTGGCTATGCGGCTTTGCCAAGTTGTATCCGCATATCAATTACGAACTGTTTGAAGCCAATACCTATGAGCTGCTGGAAAAGCTGCGCGCGCATTTGCTGCAAGTTGCCATTGTGCGCCGTCCCTTCCCGGACGATGAGGACCTGTGCTGCGTTCCTCTGTCCACCGAGCCGCTGATCGCTTTTATCCCGCCTGATTTGTTTGAGCCGGATATTGCGCTGACCTGGGGATCGATTGCCCGCTTTCCCCTGATTCTGTACCGCCGCTGGGAAACGATCGTCCGCAAAAAAATTGAGGAACGCTCGCTGACATGCGCCATTCGCTGCCTGTGCGACGACGCGCGCACGGCCATCCTGTTGGCAGAACGCGGGCTTGGCGTCTGTATCGCTCCCGCATCTGCCGCCGCGCTGGTCCACAGCAATACGCTGCACTGCATTCCGCTGGCAGCGAACGCGGTCGAATCCCAAATCGTTCTGGTCACACTGTCCGGCTGCGGTCAAAGCGGCCCTGCCGCGCTGTTCAGGCAATATATGCAATCCCGCCTTGAAACCACATAAAAACCGATGGCGAAAGAGATTGATCCTCCTTCGCCATCCTTTTTATTCAATTTCCATGCCGGAAACCGTCATGGTGATACGTGTCACCGCATTGTTTTTCAGCATATAGGTCAGCGTTGTGACCCCGCCGTCTTCCCGCCGGTACACATATTCCAAATGGCCCTCCGTATCCGAATCCTTCCAATAGCGGCCATAACCCACATTTTCATCATAATAGAGGCTGCGGTTTCCCTTGGCGTTGGCCGCCTGTCCCATATCACGGAACTGCGCCGTCACCTCGTCCAGACCCATGCCCACCTTGGTATTGCGCGGCCCGGTCATGGATGACGCGTAATTGGTCGTTACGGAATACAGCGTCTTTTTCCCCACGGTAAAGTACGCCTCGCCCCATTCATAGCTCACCTTGAGGCCCTGTCCGGAGCGCGTATCCTCCGTTGTGACCGTTTCTTCCCTGCCGGAGCCAAACAGCTTTTTGAATGCCTCGTAATCCGTTGTGCCTACGGCAAAAGACTTGAACTGGTCATTGGTATCACGGAAGAAATTTTTGAACGCTACATTCACCTTGTATGTGCCGACATACTCGTTGGAAACCTTATTATACTGGTTGACCGCTACCGCGCGTACCGTTGACGGTCCTGCCGGCAGCAGGAACCCCTCGTCCGTATAAACAGGCGAATCCAGGGTCGGCGCGGTACCGTCCACCGTATAGTAAATCGTATAATCCTGGTTGGGCGTATCCACCTTTTTCCCGTCGCGAATCTCTTCCATATAAAGATATATGCGGCGGCGCTTGTCATATTCTCCCGTCAGCAAGCGTGATTTGGGCGCGCTGGGCGTTGGATAATAGATCGTATACTTCAGGTTGACCTCATCGCTGACCAGCTCGGTGGATACGCAGACAGCGCGCAGCACATGCGCTCCCTCCGTCAGCTGGATCGGCTCGGTAAAAAGAATGCCGTTCTCCGGCAGCTCGCTGGTTTCATCGTCCAGCAGGTAATAAACGTCGTATCCCTGCGGAGACTCCAGCGACGTAACCTGCTCCAGCATATGGCGTCCGGCCGAAAGCGTAGATGTGGGTGCCAGCGGCACGCGCTGCTCGCGCTGAGATTTAAAGCTCAGCTCCCCGGTCTTTTCATATGCCGTCTGCATCAGCGCAACGGCTTCAAACAAACGTCCCTGATCCATCATCAGCGCAATCGTATAGCGGTATGCCTGGGGCTTTGTTGCGTCAACATCGGTATACAGCTGACGGTAAACCTCCTCCGCATCCTCCAGCGCGCCAACCGCCTCATAAGCGTCTGCCAAACGCATCAGCCGGTCGTACAGCCCCTCGATTTCCGGATTGAGTTCAAACGCCTCCCGATAAGTTTCAATCGCCTGCGCCACATACCCCTGATCCAACTGTTCGTCGCCGATCTGCCACATCGCTTTGGCGGCATTTTCCTCTCCGAGCAGCGAAATCACGCTTTCCTGCCGATCCGCGTTTCCATTCACGGCGCGCATCAGGATAAGATGCCCCTGCGGCAGCCGAATGGCCAGCACAAACAAAGCAATGGCGGCCACCAGCAAAACGCCGGCCGTCACCGTCAGAAGCAGTGCGCGGTTGACTCCTCGCCTGGCGACAGCACGCGGCGCGGCGCCATGGCGGCGCGGTTTCTGCATTTCGCGCGCCTCATCCTCTTCGCCGCGCACACCGCGGCGGTTGGAGGGCCGCCCTGCATCATGGGCATAGCGTTCCATGCGCGGCATGCGCTCGGTCTCCTCACCATAAACGGGAGGCGGTTCGTGCGTGCGCCCCTGGCGGATGCCATTCACGCCCTCCGTGCCGTTATAGGCGCTCAAAGGAGCGCCGCACCGCGGGCAGATGCGGGCGCTGTTTTCAGATTGTGTTCCACACCGATTGCAGATCATTGCAGATAGTCTCCGTTCAGCGCGCTGTCCGAAGGCAGCGGCTCGTCCTCTTCATCCGCCGCGCTCCCCGTTTTCCGCCAGGGCAGCTGCATGCGCGCCATCGCCTCATATTCCGGATCAGCCTCGTCAAAGGTGCGCTCCGGCGCATCGCCGCCCAACTGCTCGATCGCCGCCCGCAGTTCAATATAATCCAGATAACCCAGTTCCTCCGACAGCGCCAGATCAATCAGCGTTTCCAGCGCGCGGTCATCTCCCAAACGGCCCAAATATCCGGCCAGCACGGCAATGCTGGCTTCCGGCCTGCGGATCAGGCGCAAAAGCGTTTGCAGCACTTTGCCGCTCTTGTCCTCATAGCGGGACAAAACACCGCACAGCGCCTCCTGCCCGGCCACGGTCGCCGTATCCAGCGCTTCCAGCATAGGCGCAACCGCCTCCTCGCCCATCTGCGCCAGCGCCTCCGCCGCAGCGTCACACAGCTCGTCGTCCGCTTCGCGGCCCTGCTCCCAGGAAATATACAGCGCCATGGGCAAATGGCTTTCCATTTCTCCCAGCAGCGATACCGCCGTCATGCGCGCTTCCTGCGGCGCGCGCTCCTTTTGCAAAAGGGCATACAGCCGTTTTTCCGCCGCCTCGCCCAGCTGCCCGATACGGTTCAGCAGCATATCCGGCACGGGAACGCGCTGCTTGAAATAATCCTCCATCCAATCAATCAAAAGCTTAGCGTCATCCCAGCTCTCAAAATATTCGCCCGGCTTCGCATGGGCCAGAAAATCCGCCGGCGTATCCAGGAAACGAGCGTAAACATCCGGCATGGCCGCTTCCATGGCGTCGTAATTTTTATATTCCTTTCCATGGTCGCGGAACCATTGCATGGCAAACAGGGAAAACGCTTTGTCAAAATCAATGCACTTCATACGGTCTTTTGCTCCTCCGAATTATTTGCATGTATGCCCGGCCTGCGCGCAGCGGCGTACGCGACGCCGCAAGCCGCCCTTCGGCCGTCTGCGCGCCGCGGCAACACAAAAGCAGATACGCCGCAAAGGCGCTGAGCCACACATCGTCCCGGCTCTGCGCGCAATGTCTGCGCGCGCTTTCGGGAAGACGCCGCCATATCGCGGGGATCAAGCGCGTTATAGCGTCCAGCGAAACCTGTTCCCGTACTGCTGCGTCATGCAGCAGACGATGAATCAGCGCATGCAGATCAGCGTCATACGGCGCGCGTTCCTGCTGGGGAAGCAGGCACAAATGCCCTTTGATGCGGGCAAAGCAGGGAAGCGGTTCTCCCAGACTGTGCAGTTCATTCAGCGCCGCCCCGTACAAAATCGGCTGAAGACCGCCCTCCAACAGCACCATGCGCAGCCCTACCGCATCCTTCATTTTGATAAAAACATGGAACGCCAGTTCTGTCATCCCCGGCATGGGCATGCGCATCAGGCGCACCGTCTCCTCATGCAGCTGCCTGTTGTCCTTTGGCCGCGCTTCCAAATCATTGACCTGCTGCATCAGCCCGATCACATGCTCCATCTGCGCCTGTATCGGATCGTTCCCGGCGGAAAAAGTGGATTCCAGCATCATGCGCGGAACAGGATCGTCCGGATCCAAAGCCGCCGCCGTGTGCAGAAGCGACTGCACGCGTTCCTCCTCTTTTTCTTCCGCGCGCAGCGAAAGCGCCAGCAGCAGCAATAAATCCGTGCTTGCCGGATATTTTTTCAAAAAGCCCTCCAGCAGTGCCACCGCCTGCTCCGCCTCGTCCATGTCAATGGCAAAACGGCAGAAAGCAGGCGCTTCCTCGATCTCCCGGCACAGCTTCATCGCCTGCCTGAGCGCCGCGCGGCCTGCCTGCCGCATCCCCTGCTGCTTGAGCGCCGTGGCCAGCAGCAAACGCGCGTTCATATCCTCCGGCGCCAATCCGCATGCCTCGACCGCATATTTCAGCGCCTGTTTTCCGCGCTCCATGCACTGGTACAAACTGCTCAGCAGCTGTGCCGTCTGCGCTGTTTTGCCGCGCTTCCATGATTTTTTTGCCAGCTCAAGCGCCGTTTTCATATCGTTTCTGTGCGCAATGGCATGCTCGCAAAGCGTCATGGCGCGGCGCATGCGCTTTTTCTGTTTTTCAGGCCGCGGCTGCTGCCACAAAATATCTCTTGCGCGATCCGCCTGTTCGCCGCAGGGCGATAAACGCAGGTACAGATCGAGCAAATCAGCCATACCGGCCGCGTCCCCCGCCAGCGCACGATTGCGCGCCAGCCCGTACAGGCTGTCCGTATCGCTGACGTCACGCGCCAGATTTTCCAGATAAAGCCGGTCGCTGGCGCTCATGGAGCGCATATCGGCATATGCCTGCGCAAGCTCGCGGCGGATGCCATTGTCATCATGCTTTCGCAAAGCAGCGCGGTACAGCCGCACCGCCTCCTGCGTTCTGCCTCCGCGCTGTGCGCGCTGCGCCTTATCCCGCCAATAGGCGGCGGGCATATCCAGCGGTACAATGTTAGGCATGCTTTCCTCCTCGAGGCGGTTTACTGCATATCGCTGCCCAGCAGCGCTTTAATGTCCTCTTCCGTAAAGATATGCGTGGTGTGGCAGAAATGACACGTCAGCTCCGCCTGATGATCCTGTTCCAGAATTTCCAGCAGTTGGCTGCGGCCCACGGATTTGAGCATCCGCCGCGCCTTTTCACGGCTGCATCCACAATGATAGCGAATGGCCTGCCGCCCCAGCACCACCATATCCAGATCATGGAACCAGCGCCGCGCCAGCTCTTCCAGCGAATCCTCAAACAAATCGCGGCTGATTCCGGAAAAAAGCATCGCGCGCAGATCCAGCGTTTCCAGGGTCTGCCTGCTGCATCCGGGCATGGCCTGTACCAGCACGCCGCCGGCGGAGAGCACCATGCCCTCATGCACGATTGCGCCCAGAGACACGATGGAAGGCGTCTGCTCCGAATGCGTATAATAGGCGGCAAAATCCTCGCCCAGCTCGCCGGAAACCAGCTCGGTCTTGCCGATATAGGGCTCGCCCACGCCATAATCGCGAATCACCGTCAGCATGCCGTTTTTGCCCACCAGCCCGGCCACATCGGGCTGACCGCCCTTGCGCGGCGGCAAAACGACGGTAGGATCCTGCATGGAGATCTTCACATCGCCGCCATGCGCAACGCATGTCATGCGCCCGCCCGGGCCGCCGCCATCCACCATGACCGTAACGCTGGCCTGCTCCTCCTTCATCATTGTGCCCAGCATGGCCGATCCCGTCATCAGCCGGCTCATGGCCGCAATGGCAACATCCGAAGCATTATGAATATCCCCCGCGCGCTGCGCCGTCTGCGTGGTGCGCAGCAATGCCACACGCGCCTCGCCGCCGCAAACGGTCATGCGCAGCAGCGCGTCATTTTCCTGATAGGCCTGATTGTTCATCATACTTTTTTCTCCTTTGGACGCTTTGCCGCAACATGCCAGCGCATCGCCTTTTGCCCCGGACGCCCCAGGGTGCGGTCGCCATAGAACCTTACCTCGCCAAAGCCGACCGCTTCCAGCGCGCGCCGCAGCTCTTCCTGCGTATGGGCCCGCTGCGTCTGCGCCTCCTCCAGGCGCGCATAGCGTCCATCCTCCTCGCGTACAAAAATGGACAAACGCATATCCACCGTGCGCGTGCGCGGATGATATGCGTTTTGCCAAACATAGCTGATTTCCTCCTCCTGGCAGCCCAGCGTATGGCCGCCAAGGACATTTTGCAGCTTGTATGGCGTTGATACGTCAAAAATCAGCACGCCGCCGGGCTTGAGCGCCGCATAGGCCGCTTGCAGAAAGCGGCGCAGCTGCGCTGGCGTTTTCAGATAATTCACCCCGTCGCAGGTACACAGCACCGCCTCCTGGCGGCGATGCAGACGCAGCGAGCACATATCCTGCCGTGCAAACGGAATTTCCAGTCCCTGCCCGCGCGCCTTCTGCATGGCCTGAGAAAGCATCTCAGCGCTCAGATCCACGCCCGTCATGCGGTATCCCAGGCGCTGCAGACGCACCGTCAGCGCGCCGGTTCCGCAGGCGCACTCGCATACGCTGCCGTTCAAAATGCCTGCCCGGCGCAGCAGCTGCGCGTAATACGCCGCCCAGCCGTCATAATCCACATCGTTCATCAGGCGGTCATATACCATGGCAAAGGCTGTATACATGCGTGCTTACGATCCCTTTCCGCGTTGTTTTTTCAATGCGCCCACCATTCCGCCAATGCGGCCGGTCTCCTGCGTGCTGAGCCCCGCCCAGCCAACGCTGAGCAGCTTTTCCGTTAATCCAAGCTGCTGGGCAGCCAGATATTTCAAGCGCATTTCTTCACTGATTTTCTGCATGGACAAACACCTCCGCACACAGTATGTGCGCAAAAGCGCCGCGCTATTTATGGCTTCATGCCCTCATCGTCCGGTTCATCCTCATCGGTATAATCGTCGTCCTCCTCTTTGGCCAAGCCGCGGTTTACCTCCACGCCCTCAATGCGGCAGTTGATATATTTATCAAACACGCCGTTAGTGAAAGAAGCGTACACAAAACGCGTCAGACTGTTGCCGATCAGGATATAATAGCCTGCCAGCCCCATCAGCGCGTACAGCCAGGCACCGGTAAAGAACACCACCGCAAAGGCAATCAAAGCCGGAATCAGCGTACACAGGCGCACGCCGATCGTCATCGGCAGTCGGGCCACCGCCAGCATAACGCCGTTTTTCAGCAGCTGGCCAAACTTCATTTTATAGGTCACCATCAGCGGATACATGAACACCAGCCCCAAATACCACACAAAGCCCAGCACCAGGGTGAACATCTGCGGCACCAGGAAGAACATGCTGTCCTTTTGCAGCTGGCCATAGAAATTGTAGCAAACATAAAGAATGAAGGGCAGCACGGCCGTGATCGCGGACACGCCCAGCGCCTGCTTCCAGTTTTCTTTCACCGCATCGCGGAAATCCGCCCAGGGAAACGCATGCTCGTCCCGCGCCCAGTTGCGCGTCACGTACGCCATGCCTGCCTGGATAGGGCCGGTAATCAAAAGGCAGGGAATCAGCATCAAAAGCGTTACCTGCAAAAGCGTTTGCAGCGGCATGCTGGACGCTTCAACCAGCACGTTGCCCGCCTCGTCCACCTGTTCGGCATAAACCAGCGCAACATATGCCGCGCCGGTGCTTTCGTCCGTCATACGGACAATATCGCTGGCCGCGACCAAATTATTGGCCAGAATCGCAATGACGATCATCATGGGAATCCACACAACAAACGTCATCAGGTTGATACGGCACAGTCCTGACAGGCGGATGCGAAGCATCTCCCAGAAAAGCTGCCAGCGGTTTTTTGGCAAATCCTCCCGACGGTAATCTCCCTTACCGCTCTTCCCGTAGTAAAAGCTGTTCATCATGCGTCCAAACATCAGGTTTTCTCCCTCCGGGTCAAAACTTTCATATATTATATCATATATTGGCGCAAAATGAAATAGGGAAGCGCTGCGCACATTGCCACTTTTCAACGCCGCAAAAATATGATAGAATAGCGTGAAATGTCATTTTGTATGGAGGTGGCCTCTTGGAAATCATCCGTTCCAGACGGCAGCTCTACGAATACAGCCGTGACGATATGCACACAACTGCCTGCTGGCTGGCGCGCAACAATCACTGCCTGCCTCATTTTCATTCCAGTATTGAACTGGTCTATGTGCGTTCCGGCGCGCTGTACGCCATTTTGGATGGCCACGGGGTCACCGTTCCGGCCGGACATGTATTGATTGTGTCCGGCTACATGGTGCATACCTATCAAAGCCGCATTGAAAATGACGACGCCATTATTATTATTCCGCTTTCCTTCGTGCCGTCCCTGCAAAAAACGCTGCGGGACTGCATCTTTGCCCAGCCGGTATGCGATGTGAGCAGCGATGAAAAAATCTGCGCGCTGCTGAATCTTTTTTGCGACGGCTGGCACCTATACAGTACAGAAACGCAAAAGGGCCTGAGCTATGCGTTGCTGGGCATGCTGATTTCCCGCGTGGGACTGACGCCGGTCAGCAAAGACGCGCGCAAAGGGCTAATGAAAGACGTGCTTGTTTACCTGCAAAACAATTATCAGCAGCCGCTGCGCATGGAAACGCTGGCCCAACAGTTTGGATACAGCAAAAGCCGTTTTTCTCACCTGTTCAATGAAACGCTCGGCTGCCCGCCCGGTACGTTTATCAACGCACTGCGCTGCCAGCACGCTGCCCACGCCATGCTGGAAAGCGATCAAACGCTGTTGGAAATTTCCCTGAATGCCGGTTTTGAATGCCCGCGCACCTTTTATCGCGCCTTTAAGCAGTATTACGGCGTAACGCCCACCCAATATATCCGCGCGCGCAGTCAGCCGTCCAAGCCGTAAATCCGCCTGAGCTCCGGCGTGTATTGCCCAACGGCGTCATGGATAATCAGCGGCGCTTCCACCCGCAGTCCCGGCCGCGCATCCAGCATTCCTTCCACCAGGCACAAGTTCGCCTCGCGCTCCGCGCGCGCATGCACAAGCCGCAGCCTTTTGGGCGCAAAGCGGCTTTTTTTCATTTCATCCAGCAGCTCCACCAGCCGCGCTGCCGGAAAAACGCAGCACAGCCGCCCGCCATTGCGCAAAAGCCATCCCGCCGCATGCACTACGTCGGCAATCGTGCAGGTTTCCTCATGACGCGCAATGCGTTTGCTGTCCTCAGGGTTGAGCAGCGTGCCGCCCGCTTTGCCATAGGGCGGATTGCAGGTGACAAGATCGTACCGCGCATGCGGCAGCAGCGTCCGTATTGCCCGCAGATCCCCGCAATGAACGCGGATCCGCTCCTCAAGACCGTTCAGCGCCATTGACCGCGCCGCCATCCGCGCCATGTCCTCCTGCAATTCCAGCGCATCCACGGTGATCGTCTCTTCCCGTCCATACAAAAGCAGCGGAACGATCCCCGTGCCCGTGCCCAGGTCGCATACGCAGTCATGGCGGCGGGCGCCGGCAAAATCAGCCAGAAGCACGGCGTCCGTGCCAAAGCGAAAGGCGTCCGCGCGCTGAATCACGCGCAGACCGCCCCGCTGAAGCTCGTCAATATGTTCGTTTTCCAGCAATTCTATCATGGCAGTTCCAAATACCGACTTGGCAGATAGCCCGTCAAGCCCTCGTAATTCACACAGCACCAGCCGCTGCCGCGTGCGGTAAGCAGCACATACTCGCTGGGAAGAATGACCGCCAGCGCATCGCTGTCGTCCCGCTGCGCGGCGCGCAGCATAACATAAGCCTGATCGCCGGTCACGCGCACCGCCACGGGAACAGCCAGCGCCGTCAGCGTTTCTTCTGCCGGCTGCGGCGTGGGCGTAGCGCTGATAAAGGTCAAAAACTCGGTTTTTACGTATCCCGTTTTGCCGTCATAGCTCACTTGGCTCCAAACCGTTCCCTTTTCCAGCACCGCCACAATATCATGCTGCGGAATGGTACAGATCAGGCCGGCACTTTGCGAAGCGCGCTTGCGCAGATTCAGCGAGCCTTCCTCCGTGGTCACGCGGGCATACGGCTCATCCTGGCCAACGGCAGGCGCAGGCGTAGGCTGCACGGGGGTGCTGCTGAAAGTCAGGAAGGCGCTCATCACATAACCGGTTTTGCCGTTATAGGTCACCTGCGACCATTTCTCGCCGCGCGAGAGCACGGCAATTACAGTATACTGCGGAATGGTGGTCAGCACCTTCGCGCCCGAGGACGCGCGCTCCCGCAGATTCAGCGAGCCTTTCTCCGTTGTCACCTGCGCCGATACCAGCGCGCCGGAAACATTTTCCGTCGGCTGCGGAGCCGTGCTTTGCGGCACATCCACAAAGGTGAGGAAAGCGGTCATTACATAACCGGTACGTTCCTTATAGCTTACCTTGGTCCATGTCCCCAGCCGTTCCAGAACGGGGATCATCTCGTTTTGCGGAATGGTGGTCAAAACGCTTGCGCCCGAGGAGGCTTTCTTACGCAGGTTCAGCGACCCGGAAACCGTCGTCACCTGAGCGTAGGTCGCCGTAGTGTCGCCCGGAACGGGCGTTGGCGCTGGCGTTGCCTCCGCGCCTGTCTGCCCGTAAATATAGGTCAGGAAGGCGCTCATCACATAACCGGTTTTGTTTTTATAGGTTACCTTCGTCCATGTGCCCTGAATCCCCAGCACGTCGATGACCGTATTTTGCGGAATGGTCGTCAGAATACTTGCGCCCGAAGAGGCGCTTTTGCGCAGATTCAGCGACCCGGAGACCGTTGTCACCCGCGCTGCCGCCGGCGTTTCCGACGGCGCAGGCGTTACGGTGGGAACCGAAGGCGTATCCGGCACGGCGGGGGCGCTGCCAAAGGTCAGAAATTCGCTCATCACATAACCGATAAAGCCGCCGTAAGTCACCTTGCACCAAATCGAGCCTTTGCTGAGCACGGTAATCGTCGCGTTTCGGGGAATCGTGGTCAAAATGGAGGCCTTGGTAGAATCACTCTTGCGCAGGTTCAGCGACCCGGACTTTGTTGTCACCACCGCCGTCATTTGCCCGTTTACCAGATCATCGCCGCTCACGCCCAGCGTCAGATACTGCGTCGCGCACCAACCGGTCACGCCATGATAGCGCACCTGGCACCAATCCGTGCCCTGTCGGGTCACAATCAGCGTTTCCCCCCGGGCAATTTCCATCATGACCGTGCTGCTCATATTCGCCTGCTCGCGCAAATTCAGCGTTGAAGCGCTGGAGCTGACAATGGCGTACTGCTCGCCGTCCCCCGGTCGATCCGCCGTTTCTTCCACGATGGTGCCGTTGCGTTTCAGCGAAGCCGAGCGCACATATCCCGTTACGCCCGCATAATAAACCAGCGCCCAGGAGCCGTCGTCATATTTTATCTTGACATTCGCTCCGGCCGGAACCGTCATCGCCTGGTAAGCGGAAGCGCTTGCCGTCAGATACAGCGGCGTACCGCCCGCGCTGACAATCTCCGCGCCCGACGCGTCCGCGTCGTTGGCGCTGCCGGTATAGCGATCCGAGCGCGCAATATAGTCCATGCTCACATAACCAGCCTGGCAGCCATACTGCGTATACGCCCAACCGCCGCTGACCGACACAAGCGGCAGTACCGTCCCGGCAGGGATCTGCGCAAGCGAAGCGGCGGAGGTGTTGGTCTGCGCGCGCAAATTCAGATAATTGGTATTCATGACCGTGCCGTATCCTGCCAGCGTGGTCACGGCAGGAGCATTTCCTGCGGGCGTACCGCTGAGCTTCAGTCCCTCTCCCTGCACATAGCCGCACAGCATGCCGAAACTGACCAGATACCAGTCGCCGGCCGCGGCATGCACGTTCACCGCCGCACCATGCGGGATTCCCGCAATAATATCGCTGGTGTGCGAAGCCGACACGCGCAGCGCCATTTCCGCATCGCTGCCGGACAGCTGCACCACAGCCGTACAGGCCGCCTGCTGCGAAATATCCGCCGGAGCGTCCACGCTCAATACCGGCTGACTTGTTCCGTTGCCCAGCGCGCTGAGCACAGAACGCACAAAGGTATACTGCACCCGGCGGCAGCCTTCAAAATAGAATGCCAGAATCTGCTCATACCGGTATCCCAGCTCGCCCATGCGCATGGCGCCGCGCTGGCTCATGCCCGTGCCGTGGCCAAAGCGCCGCGCCTGCACGGTATAGCCCGTCGCCGTTTTCACCACGCTCCACAGCTCGTTGTTGGAACTGTTGATGCTCATGTTCAGCGGGCTTTCCAGCTCGCTGAAAATATCAAAGGTCAGCGTGCCGGAACGCACCGCTCCGTCGCACAAGGCCGTTACCTCAAAATCCAGCTTGGAATACAGGCGGCTCGGGGCAGCATAGCGCGGCGTATGGGGCGTAACCGCGTTCACGCTGCGGATGACCACCGACGACCCGCCAAAAACCGCCTTCGCTTTATTGACCAGCAGCGTGCCCAGCACAGCATTGCTCTGCGCGCCGATCGCCGTCACGCTGAAGGAGCGCACCACGGAATTGGGGTTCTGATAATCATACGGATCGTCCTTGACCTTGATATAGTCGTACCCGCTCGAGTTCCAGATGTTGCGGACCGATTCAATCTGTCCACCGTTGGAAGCGGTATAATACGTTGCCGTAAATTCATTGCCATTCATGGCAATAACGCCGCGGGTCTCATCAACTGCCTGACGGCAGCGCGCGTTGCCGGAGGGCGTGCCGTTATAAACCTGATCATTGGTGGTATCCACAACGTCATAGCTGCGCGCCGCAGAGGACTGCATCGCGCGCACCGTGTAGGTACGCGCCGATACGCACTGCGCTTTGAGCGCCTCAAGCGCCGACGCATTGCCCATCTCATAGGGCAGCACGCCATACAGGTAATCCTCAATATAAACATGTACAATGGTATACATCCGATAGCGCCCGCCGCTGAGAACGGACTTGAACTGCACATCGCCGGGATACAGGTTGTTGCTCTCTCTGGCCTGCCGGATCTTCACACCGTTATCCCCGCTTTTTTCATGACGGCGCAGGGTAAAACCGCTGCCCATATCCTGCGCGACGCCATTGCGCGTCAGGGTCAGCCGCCCGGTGCCGGCATTGAAATTCACAATGACCGTACTGCCTTCCGGGATCGCCGTACCTGCCGTTCCATCCAGCGAATAGCTGCCGCAAACGGTCACATCCAGCCTGGTCGGAGATCCCATGGAGCTAAGAAACACACGCACCATGCCATTAGCGGCCCCGTTTTGCGCGGTCAGCGGCGCGGTTGAAAGCGTCTCCGCCATGCCCGGCGTCGGAATCCCCAGCGCCGACAGCAGCATGCATACCATCAGCCAGGCGGAAAAACTCCTTTTCAGTATATGTTTGCGATCACGCATGGTCGTTATCCTCCTAAAGCAAAGCTGTAAATCCCTTCGTAATCGTATGCAGTATACCATACCGCCGCAGGCTTTGTCTAATTGTTATTCCTGCCAGAGTTGGAAACCGCCTGTCCTTTTCCCAATCGGGCAAGCGGCCGCTCGAAGGCATAAGTCACCAGCGCCGAAATCGCCAGCGCTCCGCCAAAGCATAAAAAGGTGTACAGATACTGCCAGCTGCGCTCGCCGTCCATCCAGGGCGTATCGCTGATTGAAGCGGGAACACCCCATTTTTTCAGCTGCACCGCGAATACCTGATGCCACATATAAAACTGGAAGGACATTTCGGACAAAACACGGGTCACCCGATTGCCCAGCAGCAGCCGCAGCAGCCGCGCGCCGTATAGAATTCCCAGCAGAAAAAGCGCCGTAAGCAGCGACATCATGTATCGCCTGTTCAGCTGGCCCATGCGGATATTCTCGTATCCGTTTTCGCCCGCCTGCATCCGCACCAGCATCCAGATGGCGAAAAGCGACACAGCCGTCACGGCCGTAAACAGCGCCCGCGTCCACTGATCCTCCTTCATCCGCCGCTTGAGCGCCGTATAAATCCCCGCCGCCGCCATGCCGTTCGCATATACGCCCAGCTGCGCAGGCAGCTGGTTGAAATACATGGCAGTATTGGGCAGCATTGCCACCCAGGAACGGTAACCATAAGCTGCAAGCACCATTGCCGCGTATACCCATGCCGGTTTTTTGCTGAACAAACGCGCTATCAGGGGAAAAACCAGATAGAACTGCATTTCCACCCCCAGCGTCCACAGAACGCCGTTCAGCGGTGTATAGGTATAACTGAACTCAAACAGCGTATGCGTAAACGTGGCATGCGCCAGCAGATCGCGCCCCATATGCCAGGTGTTGAGCGTGCCGTCCGCCGCGCGGTAGTTGCCCTGCGGCAGCGCCACAAAAACCAGCATAATCAGCAGGCACAGATCATACGACGGTACAATGCGCAGCAGCCGCTTTTTATAAAAAAGCCAAACGCGCGGCAGCCGCCTGCCGCTCTCCGCCGCCTCGGCGCAGGGCAGATACAGCAAAAAACCGCTGAGCAGCAGGACAGCGTCCACCCAGATATATCCCGACCGCAGCAGCGGATCCAAGGATACCCGCGTCCCTCCGACAGAGAATACCGGCGTAAGCCAGCTTTGCTGCCAGATATGATAGGCCCCGATCAGCAGCACAAAAAGCGCCCGGGCACCATCCAATGCCGGAAGACGCCCGCCGCGCTCGCGCTGCGTATAGTCAATATAGCGCTGTCTCCATCCCGCGCTCATTGCTGTGTACGCACCAGCTTATACTGGGATTTTGTTTTATTATTCTCAATCGAAAGGTTTTTACCCTGGCAGGAGTAGATCGTCCAGGCATTGTTCAATTCATCCGGCTGGTCGCCCACATAGAAGGCGTAGGTCGCCGCGCGATAATAATAGTCGCGCCCGTCAATGGTACACGTCCCATCATCGCGGAAAACCATCACCGTTCCCTTGACGCTCGTCCACTCGCCAATGATACGGTAGCATACGCGATCCAGCTTCTTATCCACATCGCGGTATCCGGGAATGTTGCGGTAATAACGCAGCGCCTCATATGGCTTTTTATCCTCAAACAGCGCGTTTGCGCAGCGGTAATTGGCCTCTTTGTAAACAGCATCAATATCGGCGTACTCCTCGCTGGCATTCTCGCGCGACACGCTTTCCAGCGCGGAAACCGCCACGGCATAATCGCCCGCTTCCATGGCACGCTTGGCCGTGGTATATGCTTCGCGATAATATGCGTCATAGCAAGCCGCCGCGCGTTCCTGCGCATCCTCATGCCCGCTGATGGAAGCAAACAGCGCCGCCGCGCCCGAAAGATCGCCCGCCTCCTGCCGTGCCTCCGCCGTCAAATACACACTCTGACGGCGCAGCAGTTCCGCATCGGCGTAATCGGGAATTTCAGCCAGATACTGCGCCGCCTGCTCATGCTGCTCCTCCGCGATGGCCGTCTGCGCCAGAGCATACATGCATTCGTCATAGCGCGCGGCAGCATCCTCATAATTCCCGGCCGCGCGGAAGCAGGCCGCCGCGCCGGCAATATCCTCCAGCTCCTGCCGCTGAACGCCCCACAGATATTGCGCCTTACTGATGTTTTCCTCGCTTGAAAGATAGCCGTCCAGCTCGGTAAACGCGGCAACCGCGCGTTCATATTCGCCGCTGTCGATCAGCTGCAGGGCATACCCATAACGAGCGTTGAGCAATTCGTCGCGGCTTTCCCGATAATCGCCCAGCGCCGCAAAGGCGTCCATCGCCTGCGCATACTCGCGCGCGTTCATCATTGCAATCGCCTTGCCGTAACGGATCTCATTCAGGCGCTCTTCGCTGTCCTTGTATCCGGCAATCGTTTCAAGCAGCGCCTCCGCGCCGTCCGCATCGCCGATTTCCTGCAGCGCAACCGCCGGCAGATAGGTGCATTCCAGCCACAGTTCCTGCGCCGCCTCATACTCGGTGGCAACCGCAAGCAGCTCGCGCGCCCCTTCATAGTCGCCCGCCTCCATGGCAATCCGTCCCATTTCCGTGCTGCACTGATAGGATTTCTCCTGCGCGTCACGATAGGCCGGAATTTTATCAAACATCTCCTTGGCCTGGGAATACGCGCCTTCCTCCATCAGCACGCAGGCAGGCTCGTACAGGCAGGCCGTCGCCTGCGTATACGAATCCAGATAATCCCCCGCCAGCAGATAATATTCCGCCGCGGTTTCATAATCCGCCTGTTCAAAATACATATTGGCCGCGCCGTAATGCGCCTGCTGCAAACGCGCCGCGGTGTTTTCAAACTCCGGCGCAAGCTGGGAAAACAGTTCGATCGCCTTCAGGTACTCGCCCGCCTCCAGGGCCGCCTGCCCCGGCAGGTACAGGCACATGGACGCTTTGCGCTCCGCGTCCGAATACTGTCCCAGGGAAAGAAATTTTTCCCGGGCGCCGTCATACGAAAGCGCTTCCAAATCCTGCTCGGCCCACTGGTACACCGCTTCCTGACGGCGTTCATAGGCATCCCGATAAGACGCAATCTCATCGTACAGCGCCGCCGCGCTTTCATACTGGCGGGAGGCCAGCAGCAGCGCCGCCCGCTGATAGCGCGCCTCCTGCGCCATGGAAGCGCTGTCGCGGTACGCGCCCAGCGCGTCAAAATCATCCTGCGCCGTTTTCAGCGCCGGAACGGTGCCGGTGCGCAGCATATCGCCCGCCTGGCGGTAAACGCATTCTTTCGACAGCTCCGCGCTGCTGTAATACAGGCTGATATCAAGCAGATCCACATCCAGCCCGATCGCCGGTATGCGGATGGGCAGCGAACGCCTGCCGCATTGCGCCGCCAGCGCGTCAAAGCCGCTCTTGGCTGTGGCATACACACCGTTTTCCAGCTGGCGGCTGGCGGTATAATAACGATAGAATGGAACCGCATGGAAATAAGCGCCGAATCCCAGCACCAGCACGCAGACCGTTCCCGCGCTTGACCAGATGATCCGCCGCCGACGCCGACGCTTTTTCAGCCGCAGCGCTTCTTTTTCCTCCGCCTCTTTCAGGGCCTGCGCGCGCTCGCGCCGCGCTTTTTCCTCCATGGCATTTTCATGCTCAAAGATAACCTTCTCCACCGTGGCCTCGTTAAAGCGGGTAAACACTTCCCGCTTTTGACGGCCGCAGCGGCGGCATATGTCCTCGCTGGCGCTGTTGGGGCGGCCGCATACGCACATCCACACCGCCCCCTGGTCGCTGGGAAAGCCCAGCGCGTCCGGCCCGGCCAGATAGCGCAGCACATCCAGCCTGCGTCCGGCAGGCAAAAAATTGGGCGTGTATTCGCTCACATTGCTGCCCGCGTGCCGCCAGACCGTTCCATCCTCGAACCACACCTTTTCAATGGAAAAATCCATTCCGGCAGCGCTTGCCCCGCCATCGACCTCCACAGCCATCTCAAACGCGCTGCGGCCCTGACCCGTCAGCCCCTGTACGCGCTCCACCTGGCGGGAAAGCAGCGCGCCGTCTTTATCATAGCAGGCAAACACCGCCTGCACGCTGGCAACGCACTGTTCCGTCAGATTAAACAGCTGAAGCCGGCACACGGGGTACTGTGGCGTTGGCAGCGCATAATGCCACAACTCAACGGGGCAAGTCAGGTCAATCCTCATCTATGTTCACCCTTCCGCTTCCTGTGAGCAGATTTTTATTGATAGCTTACCGTAATATCAACCAGTCGGCCATCCAGCATCAAGAGCGTAAGCAGCACCGTTTTGCCTTCCACCTCAACGGCATAGGCCGCCTGCGCGCCGCTGGCGGTTTCCTCATAGCGGCCATAGGGCGCATTCACACCATCGCCATAAAGCATCGCACTCTCCTGCTGCGGGAAACGGGCCAAAACGTTTTGTACAGCGTCGCCCATATGAAGTCCGCGCGGGCCTTCGATCTGGCTGCCGAATATCTCCAGCAGACGCAGCGAGCCATCCTGCTTTTTCCCGTCGTACTCAAAAATGGCCTGCATGCTTTCCCACTGCATAATGCGCAGGAAGCCGTCCTGATCCGCTTCCCAGGTATCGCTTTGCGCATTGCCGAAAGCGCTTGTCAACGCCTGCGGCGACGCGGTCAGAAAATCGATCCCACTGAAGTACAGATCCTCGCGCGCCAGCATTTCCGGCGCGTCGGAAAAATAGGCGCTGTATTCGTTTTTCTCCTGCAGGGCAGCAAGCGTGTCCAGCTCCGCCTGCGCTTCCTCCAGGCTCATCACCTGCACGCCCAAAAGCACCTGAATGGCAATGACCTCATTATTCTCCAGCGTATACAGCACGCAGCATTTTTCCGTCTGCGAGCCCTCGCTGTTATAAACGTCATATTCCGCTACCAGCACATGCGAGCCGGAGCGAACCGCCCGGCCGCTGCCAGCCTCTCCGGGCAGCGAACCGCGGATATACAGCGCCGCTTCCTCATAGGTACCGCTCAGCGAAGCGTTATCCAGCGGATACGCAGCCAGCAGCGTTTCCAGCGCGCTTCCGCAGGCGATCCCCCGCATATCGGCAATCAGCTCTTCGCTGCCTGATATCTCCACACCCGTAATCCGGCTGTTTTCACGCAGGGTATCGTCCGGACTGTATATGGCAAAATTGCCGTAATCAAAACGGTATCCGCCTTCCTCCGCCTCCTCCGCGGCGACAGGCGCCTCCCTCAGCGCCTCGGACAAAAGCGTGTCGCAAAACGCGATCAGCTCATCCACCGTGGGCGCTTCGCTCTCGGCCGTACCCAGCGCCGCAGCAGGTAAAATCATCACAAAGGCCAGCAGCATCGCGATCCATTTTTTCATCATTTTTTCCTCCAGCTTTTACAGGTTCTGCACGCCTTCCCGCGTGACCAATGCATACAAAAGCCGCTCCGGCGGCACGGGTTCAGCCGATATCTCAACGGCCTGCCGGATCATTTCCTCCGCGCGCAGCAGCGTTTCCTCGTTTGCGGCATAAATGCTGCACAGCGGCTGACCTTTTTCCAGATAGCCGCCTACCCGGCAGCGCATGATAAAGCCTACGCGCGGATCGATCACATCGCTCTTTTTCCGACGGCCGGCGCCCAGCTCCTGGGAAGCGTAGCCCAAAAGCGCGGTATCCATCCGCCCGATATACCCCGGCTCCCATGCAGGCAGATCACGCACGATGGGCGCGTCAGCCAATATCTGCGGATGATCGCACACGCTGCCGTCTCCTCCCTGCGCCAGGATCAGCTCGCGCAGCTTTTCCAGCCCACGCCCGTCGCGCAGCGCCGCCAGCAGCAGTTTCTCACCCTCTTCCGCCGTCTGCGCAATCCGTGCCGCCAGCAGCAGCTGTGCGCCCAAGCGCAGCGACACCGTCAAAAGCGGCCCTGCGCTCTCTCCGCGCAGAATCTCCACCGCTTCCTTGACCTCCAGCCGATTGCCCACATGGGAGCCAAGCGGCTCGTTCATGCCGGTCAGCAGTGCCGAAACCTGCCGTCCCGCCCGCGTGCCGATTTCCACCATCGTCCGCGCCAGCTCCAGGCTCCCTTCATAGGTCGGCATGATCGCGCCGGAGCCGACCTTGACGTCCAGCACGATGCCCTGCGCGCCCGAAGCCAGCTTTTTGCTCATGATGCTGGACGCAATCAGCGGCAGACTGTCCACCGTCGAGGTCGTGTCGCGCAGCGCATACAGCGTCTTGTCCGCGGGCGCAAGCTCGGCGCTCTGGCCGATTACCGCGCAGCCGATCTTTCGTACCTGCCGCAGAAATTCCTCCTCCGGCAGCGATGTGCGCATGCCGATGGATTCCATTTTGTCCACCGTGCCGCCGGTATGCCCCAGGCCGCGGCCGCTCATTTTGGCAATTTTAGCGCCGCACGCCGCGCACAGCGGCGCCAGCACCAGCGTTGTGGTATCGCCCACGCCGCCGGTAGAATGTTTATCCACCGCAATGCCGCCCACATCGGGATGCAGCATGTCGCCCGACCGTGCCATGGCCAGCGTCAGGCTGGTGGTCTCCCGCGCGTCCATGCCGTTGAGCCGGATCGCCATCAACAGCGCCGCCAGCTGATAATCCGGAACGCTTTTATCCGCCGCGCCGCGCACGAACGCATCGATCTGTTCATCCGTCAGCGCGCCGCCCAGCTTTTTTGCTGTAATAATTGCAGGGAAATTCATCGTCTTCTCCTTATGCTGACATCAATCCAGTTTCAGTATAGCATAAAAGGAGAATAAATACAATAAATTGTCCTGTAAAACTCCGTAAAAACAACTCAGCTCATTTTGTCACTTTTACAATCGTTTATTGCATAAATCCCATTGAAATCCGATACGGCATTTGCTATAATAGGGCTATAATGAAAGGGTGGAAAACCGCCCATATTGTGAAGGAGGATTCCTTTTATGAAAAAGCTGTTTGCCCTCGCGCTGGCCGCCATGATGATGCTGTGCCTGGCATGCACCGCTTCCGCGGAAGCCCCTACCTACAAGATCGGCGTGCTCGCGCCCGAGACCACGCACGGCTGGGTCGGCGGCGTGCTGTACTATGCGCAGCAGGCCGTGGCTGAGCTGGAAAATGTCGAGCCCGTTCTGCTGACCTCTTCCAACGCGGAAGAAATGTCTTCCCAGATCGAGCAGCTCATCTCCCTGGGCGTGGACGCGATCGTTGTCTGGCCCCAGTTCACCGGCGTGGAGACCGCCGCGGAGCTGGCGCTGTCCAAGGGCATCGTCATTGCCAATTTTGACATGATTATTAACGTATCCGACGAATATGCCGCCAACATGTATCAGCTTACCGGCGATAACTACGGCATGGGCGCCGAAGGCGGCAAGTACATTGCCGAAAAGCTGAACGGCAAGGGCAAGGTGGTTGTGATGTGCAAGCCCGCCGCCGGCAACGTCAATGACGACCGTTTGCAGGGCTTCAAGGATTACATCAGCGCAAACGCGCCTGACGTTGAAATCATTGCCGAAGTTGCTACCGATTTTAACCGTGAGACCGCGCTGAAGGACACGCATGACGTGCTGACCACCTATCCCGAGATCGACGCGATCTTCTCTTTGGACGACGAAACCTCCATCGGCGCGCTGCAGGCCATCACCGAGGCCGGCCGCACCGACG
>JAHZHX010000013.1:0-18784 GCA_019420065.1 Clostridiales bacterium
GGGAACAGCATCGTCATACCCACCAGCAGGAGCAGAAAAATGTTGACGCTTTCAAACACTTTTTCGCCCCCGGAGCGAATGAACGCCGCGCCAGTTTCTTTTTTCTTCATGCTTCTCCCCCCTTACCAGATACTGCGCTGCGCATATTTGCGGCTCAGCGCGTTGCTGCCAAGCACCAGCACCATGTTGATAACTGAGGTGAACAGCCCGACCAGCGTACCGGTGCTGAAATTCAGCTTGCCCAGTCCCTCGCGGTACACATAGGTATCAATGATATCGCCGGACGCATAGACCGTAGGATTGTACATCACCACAATCTGCCCAAAGCCCGCGTCCATCAGGCTGCCAAGACGCAGAATCAGCATCATCACAACGGTATTGGCAATACCCGGCAGCGTTACATGCCATATCTGCTGCAGGCGGTTGGCGCGGTCGATCCTGGCCGCCTCGTACAGCTGTGGATCGATGCTGGCAATCGCCGCCAGATATACGATGGTGTTCCAGCCGGCATTCTTCCAGATGCTGGTGAACAGCAGAATCCAGCGGAACCAGCGGTTATCCATAAAGAAGCGCTGCGGCTTGCCGCCCAGGGCGACAAGCGCCTGATTGACCACGCCGTTTGACCCCAGCAGGTTCATGAACAGCGTGCCCACAACCACCCAGCTGATAAAGTGCGGCAGGTACATGATCGTTTGCAGCGTGCGCTTGAGGAGGCGCTGGCGCACCTCGTTGATCATCAGCGCCAGCAGAATGGGGAGAGGGAAGCCCAGGACGATTTTCATCGTGCTGATAATCAGCGAGTTGGCAATCACCTGGCGAAATTTGGCCTGCCCCCACAGTTTGTTCCATGTTTTCAGGCCAATCCACGGGCTATTGGCAATCGCATCCAACGGATTTGCGCCATTGAAGATGTTATAGTCCTTAAATCCAATCACCAGCCCGTACATCGGCGTATACTTGAACAGCAGGATCAGCAAAAAGCCAGGAAGCAGCAGCGCATACATGCCCAGGCTCCTGCGCAGCCGCGCGTTCATGGGCCGCCGCAGCCCTTTGCGATTGCCGCGCGCAGGGGATAATTGTGCCATGTTTCTCCCTCCTTACAAATTTTTTGCGATTTTCAGAGCTGACGGAACGTAAACGCCTCCCACGGGATGTCCACAGCCTGCCGCCGGGTCAAGATATCGTCCACATGCATCAAAAGCGGATAGTCGCTCAGCCGTGCCTCGCCGCGTTCTGCGCGGATGCGGATGGCGCGCGCCACGCGCACCGCCACCACCAGAGATTCCAGGGTAACGCCGTTGAGCTGTGTGCGCGCCTCGTCAATATCCAGCCCGCGCCCCAGCAAAATGCCTACCAGGCGCGTGCGGCCGCCGTACACCGTCACATACAGGTCGCCCAAGCCCACCCACAGGTTTTCCAGGCTTTCCACCCCCTGCATCCGCAGCAGCCGGTTCATCTCCCGCGCGCTTTGGCCAAAGACTGCGGCCTGCGAATTAAAATGCAGCACGCTCTTCTCGCCGCGCAGGCGCTGATTCACGCCGATCGTCAGGGCTATACCCAACGCATAGCCGTTTTTAAGCGCCACGGCGCTTTCAATGCCTACGATATCCGTGGATAGGCTGATATGATAATAATCTGTCGCCAGAAGCGATTTGATAAAGGTCAAATCGGCCATACTCCGACCGCAGAAAGCCACCTCGGTCTGATCGTGCGCCACCAGCTCATAACTGGTACAGGGGCCGCCCACCGCGTTCAGGGAAAGCTTTTTGCCGGTTTGATCCAGCATTTTCTGCCAAAGCAGCGGATAGGGAATCAGCTCCCCCTCCGGCGTATCCATCAGTCCCTTGGTCACGGTCAGCACGCGCGTACCCTCGGCAATGCGCGGCAGTACGTGCTTTCCAAACCACTCCACGCCAAAGCTGCTCACGCCGCCAATAACCAGGTCCGCCCCCTCCAGCGCCCGTTCCATATCCTCAATCTGATAAAAGGAAACACCTGCCGGGAACGGCGTATCAAACTTGGGATGCTGATTGTTCCTGATGCAGTTTTCAATGATCTCCCGGTCCAGATGCGTCCCCACCAGACGCACCTCATGACCGTTTTCGCGGGCGGGAAAAGCCATGGCGGAGCCCATCTGGCCCGCACCGACAATGGTAATAACGCTCATATTTCCTCTCCTTTTCCTTTAAGCATGATGCAGCCCGCGAGCCGCAAGGTATTCCAGCACCTTTGCCGGATCGTTAGTGGTCAAAAGCATGCAGCCGTTTTCCACCGCCTGGCCAATGCACGTCAAATCATCATCCCGGAAGTAGCACCACGGCTCTACGTCATGGGCAATGGCGCGGTCAAACTCGGCCTTATCCTGCACGGGTTTCTCCTTGCTGCCAAAAAGGCACACGCAATGCAGATAATCATAGGGGTCACGCGCCTGTTTGCCATGCATCAGCTCAAAGGGGAAATAACCGTGCAGCTTATACCGGTGATCGTATTTCTGATCGATATATTCCAGCATTTCACCGCTCCAGCAGTTGATCCAGATGCGGTCAGCCAAACCGTATTCCTCAATCAGCCGCAGCGATTTATCGGCCGACTCCCGCGCCCAGGCATTTTCGTCTCCCTGCGGATAATCCTTGAGTTCCACATTGACCGTCATCTGCGGATAATCGCGCAGCAGCTCCAGAAACTCCACAAACGTAGGCACTCTTGTGCCGCAGAACGCTTCGCCTCTGCGAATGCCCGCATCCAGTGCCTGCATTTCCCGGAGCGTTTTTTCCCGTATCAGCCCCGTTCCGTCGGTGGTGCGATCCACGGTATGGTCATGCATCAAAATAATCTGTCCGTCCCGGGTCATGTGCAGATCAATTTCCAGCTGATCCACCGGCAGTGTCAGTGCCGAACGAAACGATGGCAGCGTATTTTCCGGATAATAACGGGAATTCCCCCGATGCGCCGCGACTCTTACCTGATTTGTATAGAATTCCACTGTAAATTTACTCCTGACATATTATTTTTTCAGCATGCGTGAGTATCAGATCCGATGGTTAAATCATATCATTATGATTTTATTTTGTCAATGCGTGACAATTATGTTGACAAATAATCATTTTATAGTATACAATTAATCATATTTTTTCAAGTTGGAGGCGGCATTTTGATAAAATCAGCAAGGCAAGAAGAATTGATGCGATTTCTTCAGGATAAAAAATACTCCAGCGTTCAGGAAATTGGCGGCGCTATCTACGCCAGCCCCGCTACCATCCGGCGCGATCTGAAGGCACTGGAAGCGCAGGGGCTTGTACGCCTGTTTCATGGAGGCGTTATGCTTGCGCAAATGGACGGAATCAACGTCCCCCTCTCTATTCGCGAAAACGAGCGCACGGAAAAGAAAAAAAGCATTGCCTGGCGGGCAGCGCAAATGGTGCCGCCCAAGGCCTCGGTCATGCTCGACGCTTCTTCCACCACAATGTACATGGCCGACTATCTGGATCCCGCCAACGAAAACGTCGTCTTTACCAACTGCCTGCGCACCGCCATGAAGCTATGCGAGCGCCAAATCCCCACCTACTGCATCGGCGGCTCCATCATTCCCCTTTCGCTGGCCGCCACCGGCACACTGGCAGAGTCCGCGGTCAGCATGCTTCAGGTGGACTATCTTTTTTTCTCATCGCAAGGGCTGGATGAGGAAGGCAGGATTACCGACCGTTCGGATCAGGAAACCCTTTTGCGCCGTTCCATGATTCGCCATGCGCAGAACTGCTTTTTCCTTTGCGATTCCGGAAAATTTGACAAGCATCTGCTCTTTGGCGTCTGCAATGCAAGAGACGTGGCCGGCGTTGTTTCCGACGCCGATGATTTGAACATTCCCGGCGTGCATTGGTTCAAGGCAACCTGAACTGTCTGCACCGGCGCAAACAAAAACAGTCTCCCGGTATTTTCCGGAAGACCGTAATATTGAATTCCCCTGCCAAAACGGCCGCCGACCATTTTGCAGGGGAATTTTGGATGTTATTTGATTTTCATCGCCCGGGTGGCGTTGGCAATCGCCAGCACCGATACGCCCACATCGGCAAACACTGCCGCCCACATGCCCGTCAGGCCGCAGGCGCCCAGAATCATGATCGCCGCCTTCACCCCCAGGGCAAAGGCAATGTTCTGCCAGGCAATGCGCTGCGTGCGGCGGGCAATGCGTACCGCCTGCGTCAGACGCAGGGGATCGTCATCCATCAGCACCACGTCGGCCGCCTCCACCGCCGCGTCCGAACCCAGCGCTCCCATGGCCACGCCGATATCGGCGCGCGCCAGCACAGGCGCGTCGTTTACGCCGTCGCCCACAAAGGCCAGCGCGCTGCCAGCGGGTTTTTCCTGCAAAAGCCGCTCTACATGCGCTACCTTGTCCTGCGGCAGCAGCGAAGCGTGCATCTCGTCCACCTTCACCTGCTGCGCCGTATACCGCGCCGCTTCCTCCCGGTCGCCGGTCAGCATTACGGTGCGGCGCACGCCCAGCGCCTTCAGATCCGCAACCGCCTGGGCGGCATGGGGCTTTATCTCGTCGGCAATGACAATATATCCGGCAAATTTTCCGTCTACCGCCGCGTATACGCAGGTCCCGTCCGCCTGCCTGGGCGGACGCGCGCCCGTCTCCTTCTCCATCAGGCGGGCATTGCCCAGCGCCACCGCGCGGCCGCCGACCGTTGCCTTCACGCCATAGCCCGCTTCCTCATGCGCCTGAGAAACCAGCGCGTTATCCACCGTGCCCGGATACGCGGCGCGCACCGCCTGCGCGATCGGATGGGCAGACCACGCCTCGGCGTGCGCCGCCAGGCGCAGCAGCTCCTCCCGCTCCATTCCCTGGACGCTGACCTCGCTGACGGCAAAGCGCCCGCAGGTCAGCGTACCCGTTTTATCAAACACCACCGTGTCGCAGCGGCACAGCTGCTCCATCAGCGAAGAGCCTTTAATCAGAATGCCGTTTTTTGAGGCGCAGCCGATCCCGGCAAAAAAGGTCAGCGGCACGCTGAGCACCAACGCGCACGGGCAGGAAATCACCAGGAAAATCAACGCCCGGTGCAACCACATGGAAAAGGGCTGTCCCAGCGCCAGGGGCGGCGCCACGCACACCAGCACGGCCAGCGCGCACACAATGGGCGTATACCAGCGGGCAAAGCGGGTAATCAGGCTCTCGGTTCGCGCCTTGCGCTCGCCCGCCTCCTCCACCATGTCCAGAATGCGCGCCACCGTGGACTGGGCATATACGCCCTCCGCGCGCACACGCACAACATCCGTCAGGTTCACGCAGCCGCTGATGACCCGTTCCCCCGCCTGTACGCGGCGCGGCGCCGCCTCGCCGGTGAGCGAGGAGGTATCCAGCGTGCTTTCGCCCGTAAGCACTTCGCCGTCCAGAGGAATGCGCTCGCCCGGGCGCACCACCACCACCTCGCCCGCAGCCACCTGCTCAGGCGATACCGTGACAACCTTTCCGTCCCGCTCCACGTTGGCATGATCCGGGCGAATATCCATCAGGTCCCGAATGGCGTCGCGGCTGCGGTCCACCGCCGCGTCCTCAAACAGCTCGCCAATCTGGTTGAACAGCACCACCGCCACGGCCTCGGGATATTCGCCAATACACAGCGCGCCAAGGGAAGCCACCGCCATCAGGAAATTTTCATCAAACATCCGCCCGCGCGCGACGCCCTTGGCCGCGCTCAAAAGCGTGTCGTACCCCGCGATCAGATACGGAACCAGAAAGGCCAGCAGCCGCCAGGCTCCCTCCAGCGGCGAAAGCCACGCCGCGGCCAGCAATACCGCCGAGAGCGCGATGCGAACAAGAATCCTTTTGCGCTCGCCCGCCTCCGTACCGCCATGCTCATGTCCGCAGCCGCAGCCATCGTCATGATGATGGTCGTGTCCGCAGCCGCAGTGCTCGTGATGGTGCTCATGTTCATGCTCTGTGCTCATATGATCCTCTCCTTTACTCCTGCACATGCTCCATGCCCTGGGACAAAAGCGTGCGCACATGCTCGTCCGCCAAAGCGTAAAAGACCGTTTTCCCTTCCCGCCGGTAGCGCACCAGCTGCGCCTGCCGCAGAATGCGAAGCTGATGCGATATGGCCGAAACCGACATGCCCAGCAGCTGCGACAAATCGCATACGCACATTTCCGCCATCAACAGCACAAATAGGATCTTGCAGCGCGTGCTGTCTCCCAACACCTTGAACAATTCGCTTACATCCAGCAGCTTATCGTCGTCCGGCAGCGCGGCACGCACGCGGCCGATGAGATCAGGATGCGCGTTCAGATACGTACATACCGGCGCGTCCGTCTCCGGCATTTTTTCCAGTTTGTCCATCCGATTCCCTCCCCACATCATTTGAACATTTATTCAAATGATATTATATTCCGTTTGCACGCCGCTGTCAACTGCCAATTGAAAAAAATACTTGACAATCCGCCGCTTTCCTTATATACTGTCCAAAGTCAGTGCGGTGCTTTAAATCGGTCCGGGAGACCGATAAGGACTGTGGGCATGGTAACGAAATGCTGCCCCTTCTTTGCATGAGCATGAAGGGGCTTTTTGTATGCGCCGCTTGGCAAATGATAAAAGGGAGGACTTTTCTCATGAGCACGCAGCGCAATCCTCAAACAATCGACGTCGATTACTCTCTGGAAGCGGTGCCCCGCACGGCACGCAAGGGCTTTATCGCCATGTTCTTCATCATGCTGGGCTTCACCTTCTTCTCCGCCAGCATGTGGACAGGCGTAGAACTGGCGCAGGGTCTGACGCTGAACGGCTTTATCGCCGCCATCCTGCTGGGCGGCGCGATCCTGGCCGTTTACACCGGCGTGCTGGGCTATATCGGCTGCGACACCGGCCTGTCCTTTGACCTGCTGGCGCGCAAATCCTTTGGCGACAAGGGCTCCTACCTGCCCTCGGCCATGATCAGCCTGACGCAGATCGGCTGGTTCGGCGTGGGTGTTGCCATGTTCGCCATCCCCGCCGCCAGCGAGCTGAACCGCATCATGGGCACCGATTACGGCTGGCTGACCTACGCGCTGGTCGCCCTGGCGGGTCTGTGCATGACGGGTTCCGCCTACTTTGGCATCAAAGCGCTGGAAATCGTCAGCTACGTCTCCGTGCCGCTCATCGCCATCCTGGGCACCTACTCCATGGCGGACGCCATCCGCAACGGCGGCGGCATCGCGGCCATGTTCAATCAGTCCAGCGGGAGCCTGACGGTATTTGGCGGCATCGGCCTGGTCATCGGCTCCTTCGTCAGCGGCGGCACCGCCACCCCGAACTTTGTCCGCTTTGCCAAGAACAACAAAACGGCGGTCATCACTACGGTCATCGCCTTCTTCCTGGGCAACACGCTGATGTTCGCCTTCGGCGGCACGGCGGGCGCTTTCGCCAACGGCGCCAACGATATCTTCTATGTGCTGATTATGCAGGGCCTGACCATTCCCGCCTTCCTGGTGCTGGGCGCGAATATCTGGACCACCAACGACAACGCCCTCTACACCGGCGCGCTGGGCCTGTCCAACATCACCAAGATCCGCAAAAAGCCCCTGACCATCGTATCCGGCGTGATCGGCACCGTGCTGGCCGTGTGGCTGTACAACAATTTCTGCGGCTGGCTGAACATCCTCAACTGCACGCTGCCGCCGGTGGGCGCGATCATCGCGCTGGACTACTTCCTCAACCGCAAAAAGTACCGCAATAACGAGCCTGCGGACAGCGCCGTCAACTGGGCTTCCGTCCTGGGCGTGATCTGCGGCGCGGCCGTGGGCAACCTGGTTCCCTGGGGCATTGCCTCCATCAACGCCATGGTCACTGCCTGCGCCTGCTACCTGATCGGCCGCGCGCTGAAAAAATAACGAGGAGCACTTCTATGCTGCTGAAAAATCTCTACATTGAAAACGCATCCGAAGCCTGCGACGTCCGCGTTGAGGACGGCAAAATCGCCGCCATCGGCGCAAACCTGCTCCCCCTGCCGGGCGAGGAATGCGAGGACTTCGGCGGCAAGCTCGCGCTGCCGCCCTTCATCGAATCCCATGTCCACCTGGACACCTGCCTGACGGCGGGCCAGCCGTGCTGGAACATGTCCGGCACGCTGTTTGAGGGCATTGAATGCTGGAGCAAGCGCAAGGAAAGTCTGACCAAAGCAGACGTGCGCGAGCGCGTGCTGCGCGCCCTGCATATGCAGGCGGCGCACGGCATCCAGTATGTACGCACGCATGTGGACGTGACCGACCCCAAGCTCACCGCCATGGAAGCGCTGCTGGAGCTGCGCGAGGAATGCAAAGACTTTATGACCCTGCAGATCATCGCCTTCCCGCAGGAGGGCATCCTCAGCTATCCGAACGGGCGCGAGCTGATGGAAAACGCCGTGCGCATGGGCGCCGATTGCGTGGGCGCGATCCCGCACTTTGAGTTCACGCGCGAATACAGCGTGGAATCGCTCAATTACGCTGTGGAGCTGGCCGTCAAATACGACAAGCTCATGGACGTGCATTGCGATGAGATCGACGACGAGGCCTCCCGCGGTCTGGAAACGCTGGCCGCGCGGGCGCTGGAAACGGGGCTGGGCGACCGTGTGACCGCCAGCCATACCACCGCCATGCACTCCTATAACAACGCCTATGTGACCCGTCTGATGCGGTTGCTCAAGATGAGCGGCATCAACTTTGTCTCCAACCCCCTGGTCAACACCCATTTGCAGGGGCGCATGGACACCTATCCCAAGCGCCGCGGCGTAACCCGCGTCAAAGAGCTGACCGAAGCGGGCATCAACGTTTCCTTCGGTCATGACGACATCTTCGACCCCTGGTATCCGCTGGGCGCGGGCAGCATGCGCGATGTGGTCTTTATGGGGCTGCACGTCTGCCAGATGATGGGCTATGAGGAGCTGATGAACTCCTACCGCTTCATCTGCAATAACGCCGCGCGCACGCTGCACCTGGGCGACAGCTACGGCATCCGCGTCGGCGCCGACGCCAGCTTCGTGGTGCTGGACGCCAAAAACTGGTATGACGCGCTCAATCAGGACGCGGTCGTGCTGCGCTCCTACCGCAAGGGCAGGCTGCTGGCCAAAACCGCGCCCGCGCAGGTGGAGCTGAGCTGCTGAAATCCATCCGTATAACATTTGAAACGGCGATGCGCATCCGCTTTTGTGGAACGGCATCGCTGTTTTTTGTTGACTAACCTCTTCGCGGCACGGTATAATACCCCCATCAACATACGGAGGACGCTATATATGGGCAAGGGAATCATCGTCTGCGGGCTGAACGGCAGCGGCAAGAGCACGCTGGCCCGGGCACTGGCCGAGGCCTTCGGCTGCCAATATATCGACATTGAGCAGTGCTATTTCCCGCAGGGAGAGGACGGCTATGTATATGACCGTCCCTGCACCCGCGCGCAGGCCGAAGCGCGGCTGCTGCAGCGGCTCAGCACCTGCGATCGCTTTGTGCTGGCCGCCATCAAGGGCGACTATGGCCCAGCGATCGAAAGCGCCTATCAAGCCGCCGTATACCTGCGCGTGCCGCGCGAAACCCGCATTCAGCGCGTTTGGAACCGTTCCCACGATAAATTCGGCAGCCGCATGCTCCCCGGCGGCGATCTGCACGAGCAGGAGACCCGCTTTTTTGATACCGTGGCCGCACGCGAGGACAGTATGGTGGAGGACTGGCTGAAAACGCTGTCCTGCCCGGTCATCACGCTCGACGGCACGCTGCCCATTGCCCAAAACGTGTCGCGCCTGGCGGCGCTGTCCGTCCGCGCGCGGCTCATGGCGCTCAGCGAACCGGCGTTTCAGCAATTTCAGCGCCGTCTTGTTCCCACCGTGCCGCCGGAGACCATCCTGGGCGTGCGCACGCCCGTATTGCGCAGCCTGGCGCGGGAAATGCGCAAAACCGGCCAGGCAGCCGCCTATCTGGAAGCGCTGCCGCACGACTTTCTGGAAGAATATGTGCTGCATGGCTGCATTATCAGCCTGGAAAAAGACTATGACACGGCGCTTGCGCAAACGCAGCGCTATCTGCCCTATATCGACAACTGGATCACCTGCGACCTGCTCTCCCCCAAGGTGTTTTCCCATCATCGCGAGGCGCTCTACCCGCATATCGTATCCTGGATCAATGCTTCCGCGGAATACACCATCCGC
Source organism: Clostridiales bacterium (assembly GCA_019420065.1). Classification (GTDB taxonomy): domain Bacteria; phylum Bacillota; class Clostridia; order Christensenellales; family Aristaeellaceae; genus SFMI01. The sequence continues at coordinate 10,158 of JAHZHX010000013.1, forward strand.
TTCGGCGTCGAAATGCTGATGACCTTTTATTTGGACGACGGCTTTGACCCCGCATATCTTGCCCTGCCCGCCGCCGTATCGAGCGACGCATACTATGTGCGCATGATGGTGGCCTGGTTCTTTGCCACGGCGCTGGCCAAGCAATATGACGCGGCTCTGCCTTATCTGGAGCAGCATCGCCTGCCCCTATGGACGCACAACAAAACCATCCAGAAGGCGCTGGAAAGCTACCGTATCGCGCCCGAGCAAAAGGAATACCTCAAAACGCTGCGCCGCAAAGCGGACGCAAGGAAAAACGCCAATGCATAACGTCGCTGAACTGCCTCCCTGGGAGCGCATGCTAAAAAGCCTCGTCTGGGCGCAATTGGGCGAAATTACCGGCAAGCAGATCCTTGATTTTGGCAGCGGCGAGGGCATAACGGCAAATCATTTTGCCGACAGAAATACGGTCGTAGCAATAGAACCAGACGAAAAAATGCGTCAAAACCGTTGGGCCGATCATACTTATACGCAAATTGCCGGCGACGTTTCGACACTCTCAGCGATAAAACGCGAATCCTTTGATATGATCCTTTGTCACAATGTTCTGGAATATATTGATGATAAAGCGCAAACCGTCAGCGCCCTATGCCGCTTGCTCAAACCCGGCGGCACGCTCTCCTTGGTTAAGCACAATCGCGCCGGTCGCGTGATGCAGATGGCCGTCCTCCTTGACGACGCGGAGCAGGCGCATGCATTACTGGATGGAAAAGACAGCGTATCCGCGCGTTTTGGCGCGATCCGCTATTATGAGGATGAACAAATCGCGCAGTGGGAACGCCGCTTGCAGCTTATAGACCTATGGGGGATTCGCGCATTCTGGCATTTGCAGCAGAAGCAGGAAAGGCACGCGGCGGAGGATTGGCAGGCGCAAATGACGCGGCTTGAAATGCGCGTGTCAAAAATCGAGGAATACCGGAATATCGCTTTTTTCCATCACCTGTTGTTTGTCAAGAAAGAATGAAAACACGCCGCAAAGCCTGTATGCCTTGCAGCGTGTTTTTTTGCGGGAATTATTCGGCCTCGTCCTCCAGCGCTTCCAGCAGAAAGCTGACCGGACGGAAGCCGTCGTTGCAGGAGATCATAGCCGAGCGTTTGTTTTTCATCCAGCCGTCATAAAAGTTTTCGCCGCCATGCGCCAGCGCCATCACAAAGGGCGAAACGCTCTCCCAAGCGCTGTCGCAAAAGCCTGCGGGCTTTTGCCAGCCGTTGGCGATAAACATCTGCCCCAGCCGCATATTGCAGGCATGCTCCAGCGGATTTTCGTACTTTTCGATCAGATCCGTATAGCAGGCCATTTTCATGACCGTAATCCTTACTTTTTTCATGCCATTTCTCCAAATACCGCGTTCGTTACAAAAGCGATCATCCGCCGCATGCTTTCCTCGCCAAGCGCGTATTCCAGGGTGTCAAAGCCGTGCGGCAGCGGCGCTTCGTCCGGCTCGTCGGGAATCATTGCATCGATTTTTACGCCAAGCTCCGTCAGCCGCGCCGCAAGATCGTGCGCCTGCGCGTTGAAAGTGGCAGTATTGCCGTCGCATATGTAAGAGGCAGGATAATCCGCCGTTACATGGGCAATCACATTGGCCTGCCTGGCCCGGAAATCCCCCGGCAGCTTTGGCACGTCAAAGTAGCACCGTCCCATCTGCTCAAAGATGGCGTCCGTGCGCGCATCGCCCGTTTGACCGAAGCGTTCGGGATCCAGCAGAGCGCAGCCGTGGTAAACCGCCCTGATCCGCCCTTCCCCCAGCGCCGGGGCAATGCCCAGCTCCCGAGCATAGTTCGGATTGGTCTGAATGGCGGCAAACTGCGCCATGATATGCCCGCCCGCGCTGCCTCCGCCAACGACTACCCGCGCCATATCCAGGCCGTATCGTCCGGCATGCGCCTGCAAAAACCGCGCCAGCTCCGTCATCTGCAAAACCGGCGCGGGATAGCGGTAATCCGGCGCCAGGCAATAATTGGCGGAAATCACCGTGAAACCCGCCGCCAGCAGGCCGCGGATCATGCGGATGATCCCGGTGATCCCCGGCACAGCCGGATCGCCGTTATTCTTATCCCCCATTACGAACCCGCCGCCATGCGCGTAAAGGAACACGGGACGCAATACCGAAAAGTCCGCTTCCCGATGGTAAATATCAAAGAAATGCTGCGCATAAGCGCTGTCAAAGGAGATATCGTTGGTCAGAAAGCCGCAGCCTTCCCAGGGTATGGTCTTGCTTTCGGGCGCGGTCAGCTGCTTTCCCTCGGTACGGGAGGAAGCCTGATAACGCCGGGCCAAAGCGTCAGCGGCGTTCATTGCTCACTGCGCCTGCTTCCAGCCCGTTTCGTCCAGCACGAAGGTATACGCGCCGTCCTCGGTGGTCACAAAATCCGTGCCCAGCGCCGCAAGCTTTGCGCCCGACGCGTCGCGCGCGCCCTTGGTGGTCAGCACCACCACACCGTTTTCCTTGACCAGCGCCTGGCTCAGCGGCCCGGCGGCCGGATTGCGGGAGATGCCATGATGCGGATATTTGACGATATCCGAGCGCAGCGCCTCGCCGTAGGCAGCGATCATATTGTCAAACGGTTCGTCGCTGCGGTCGTTTTTCTTTTTCATGATATCGCCGGTAAAAAGCATGCTGCTTTGCCCCAGCTCGACGCGGATCCACATGCTGTTGGCATTGACCACGGCCACCGGCACGTCGCTGCGGATCTTGGCCGCGTTCGCGTCGCCATAATACACCGCCTCGACATATTTCAGCCCCTCGGGCGTACCGTAATCCTGCAAAGGAGCATACAGCATGGCCCTGCCGCAGGCCAGCGGCACCTCCAGCGTCGCGCCAAAGTCCAGGCAATGGATGGGCGCGTCAGGCGCATAGCGCGCCATGGCGTCCAGCAGGCGGGGCCGGTGCGTGTAATCGCCGTTCTGGCTGTTGTCATAGGTTCCGTCCGTCGTAAGGCAGGTAGCCGCGGGCAGGTACAGCGCCGTCACCTCCAGCATGGCGGAGGACAGCAGGTTGGTATACAGCTCCGCCACATGATCCTTGTGGCAGTGGGTGACCATCAGCGTCAGGCGCAGCTTATAGCTTTTGTTCTTGTACTGGCCGCTCAGCCCTGCCTGGTCCAGCAGCGCCTTGCGCAGCTCCAGCACCTCCTGATAGCAGCGGCCGTTGGCCAGTCCGCCGTCAATGAGCACCACCTCCAGCGCCTCCGGGCCATAGGCCAGCAGCACGGTCGCGTCAGTTTTGGCATTGTTTTTGGTATTCAAAAAGCGCGCTTCGATGTGATTGCCGTCGGTAAACAGCGTATTGATATAAACCGGCGCGTCCTCCGCCAGGATCCCCAGCGGCAGCAGCGCCAGCGCCAGCAAAAGAGCAAGCAATCTGCGTTTCATTTTTCTTTCCTCCACGATGGCAATGCCCGCCGGAAACCAGCGGGCAAAGCAGTATTATGAACGGATCTCGGCGTCAAAGCGTTCCTTGCAAACCTTGAGCACCTTTTTCATGACGGGCGCAAGGGTATCGTCCGTCAGCGTTTGGTCGGGCGAGCGGAAGGTCAGCGAGAAGGCCGCGCTCTTCATTCCCAGGCCCACCTGGATGCCGCGGAACACGTCAAACAGGCGCACATCCTCCAGCAGATTCCCGGCGGCGGTGCGAATCGCCTCCATGACCGGCCCCAGCGGCTGCGCGGCGGGCATCACCAGCGCAATGTCTCTGCTGACTGCCTGCATGCGCGAGATCGGCTGCACGGTCTCCATGGGCTTGGCGCAGCCATAAAGCGCCACCATATCCACCTCGGCCAGCAGTGTTTCCTCAGGCAGATCCATTGCCTGCGTCAAATCCGGATGCACCTGACCCAGCTGGGCAATCACCGTATCATGATGCATCAGGCGGGCGCTGCGGCCGGGATGATAGTAGCAGTCCGCGCCGGGTGCAACGGTCACGCTCACACCCTCCTGGGCGCACAGCGCCTCCACCGCGCCGCGAATGGCGTAGAAATCCAGCCCCTTGCCATACGCGCCGACCGACAACGCCGGGGATTCCGTAAACAACCCCTCCACCGTGCGGCGCGTCGCGTCAAACAGCGTGCCGAACTCGTAGAGCATGGCGCATTCATTGCCGCGGTTATAGTTGCCCGCCAGGATGCGCAGCATGTCGGGCGCCAGCGTGGTGCGCATGCAGGCGGTATCCTCGCCCAGCGGGTTGCGCAGCATCACCGGCTGCATGCGGGGATCATCCTCTTTCAGTCCAAGCTGGGCAATGGACTTTTTGCTCACAAAGGAATAGGTCATCATCTCGTCATAGCCCAGGCCGCCCAGCACACGGCGGATGCGCGCCTTGCGCTGCATGAGCGGGTTCAGGCCGCCCTGGGTGCTTTCGCCGCGCAGGCGGGTGGAGGGAATGCGGTCATAGCCGCACATGCGCAGCACTTCCTCGCAGATATCGGCCTCGCCCTCAATATCCTGACGGTATTCGGGCACGGTCACGGCCAGCGTACCGCTCTCCTTGACCACCTTGAAATTGAGCTTTTTCAGCGCGCGCACCATTTCGTCGGGCTGGATGTCCACGCCCGTGCGCGCCGCGATGCGGCTGATGGAGCACATGATGGTCTTGGGCTGCTCCAGCTTTTCGTAATAATCGTAATGTCCGCCCACCACGTCGCCCGCGTCCAGCAGGTTGACCAGCTGGCAGGCGCGCTCCAGCGCCGTCATCACGGTATTGGCCGATACGCCGCGTTCAAAACGCCCGCTGGATTCCGTGCGGATGCCCATGCGGCGCGCAGAAATGCGCGTCACGGCGCGGTCGAAGGTGGCACATTCGAACATCACCTCGCGGGTAGCGTCGGTGATTTCGCTCTCCTCGCCGCCCATGATGCCGGCCAGCCCGGTGGGGCCTTCCTCGTCGCAGATCAAAAGATCGCTTTCGACCAGCGCGTGCTCCTTGCCGTCCAGCGTGCGCAGCGTTTCGCCGTTCTTTGCGGTACGCACAATGATATGGCGGCCGCGCACCTTATCCAGATCAAAGGCATGCATGGGATGGCCGGTTTCCAGCATGATATAGTTGGTGATATCCACGATATTATTGATGGAACGCATGCCCGCCGCGTGCAGGATCTGCCGCAGCCACAGGGGCGAGGGGGCCACGCGCACGTTTTTGATCACACGGGCGGCATAGCGCGGACAGCGCACGTGATCCTCCACCGTGACCTTCACATGCTCGCTGATATCGCCGCCCACATCCTGAACGCTCACTTCGGGCAGCTTCAATTCGGTATCCAGCGCCGCCGCTGTCTCTCGGGCAATGCCCCAGGCGCACAGGCAGTCCGGCCGGTTGGCCAGGATCTCAAAATCGGCCACATAATCGTCCAGGCCAAAGATTTTGCGCACATCCGTGCCCAGGGGGTATTCCTCCTGGAAGATCAAAAGCCCCGCGTCGCCCACGGAAGGATACAGTTCGACCGGCACGCCGATTTCGGGACCGGAGCAGAGCATGCCGCAGCTTTCCACGCCGCGCAGCTTGCCCTTTTTGATGGTATGGCCGCCGGGCAGCACCGCGCCCACCAGCGCCACGGGCACCAGGATGCCTTCCTTGACATTGGGCGCGCCGCAGACGATCTGCAAAGGCTCGTCCTGGCCCACATCGACCGTGCATACATGCAGATGATCGCTGTTCTCATGGTCGCGGCAGGTAAGCACGCGCCCGACGACCACATGCTGGCAATCCTTGCCCAGGTATTCAACACCCTCCACGCCCGTGCCGTGCATAATCATGCTGCTTTCATACTCGGCCGGGGATACGGGGATATCCGCATACTGGCGGATCCAGTTCATGGAAATCTTCATGTGCTTTCTCCTCCCTTAGCGGAACTGGCGCAGGAAGCGCTCGTCGCCCTCATACAGCAGCCGCATGTCCTTGATGCCGTAGCGCAGCATGGTGATGCGCTCCAGGCCGATGCCAAAGGCAAAACCGGTATACTCGTTGGGATCAATGCCGCACATGGTCAGCACTTTGGGATTGACCATGCCGCAGCCCAGCACCTCAATCCAGCCCGTGCCCTTGCACATGCGGCAGCCCTTGCCGCGACAGGAAATGCAGGTCAGATCGACCTCGGCGCTTGGCTCGGTAAAGGGGAAGAAGGAGGGACGGAAGCGCGTCTCAATGTCCTCGCCGTACAGTTTTTTGAACAGCGCATCCAGCGTCCCCTTCAAATCTCCCATGTTCACATCCTTGTCAATCACCAGGCCTTCAATCTGGTGGAACACCGGGCTGTGGGTGGCGTCCACCTCGTCGGCGCGGTACACGCGGCCGGGGCAGGCAATGCGGATGGGCGGCTTACGGCTGAGCATGGTGCGCGCCTGCACGGGCGAGGTGTGCGTGCGCAGCACAATATTGTCATCCACATAAAAGGTATCCTGCGCGTCGCGCGCCGGATGATCCTTGGGCAGATTCAGAAGCTCAAAATTGAAGTGATCCAATTCAATCTCGGGGCCCTCCACCACGTCAAAGCCCAGGCCGGTCAAGGCGGACAGCACCTCGTCCAGCGCCAAAGAGGTGGGGTGCGCCACGCCCACGCGCGGCAAATCGCGCGGCTCGGTCACGTCAATCGCCTCGCGCTGGAGCTTAAGCTCGCGTTCGCGCGCCTTGAGCGCATCCAGCTTTTCATCCAGCAGCGCGCCAATCCGTTCCCGACCGGCATTAATCAACTGGCCCATGGCCGGCCGTTCCTCGGGTGCGACCTGACCCATGGAGCGCATCAGCGCCGTCAGGCTGCCCTTGCGTCCCAGCACGCGCTGGCGCAGCTCTTCCAACTGGCGAACGTCATCCAGCGCGGACAGATCGCGTTCCAATGAGGCGCGGATCTCTTCAATGTTTTCTCTGATGCCCATATATATCCTCCAAAATAAAAAATCATCCCATGCTTGCACATGGGACGCCTATGGACGTGGTACCACCCAATTTCCGCAGGTAACAGCAAATAAAGCAGTCCGCCTGCGCTTGTGACCCTGTATCGCGGGTAAAACGGCGCGCCCTACTATTCTTTCCGGCGCGCGGCTCCAAAGCGAATTTCCCGCTGCTTTGCAGGCGGCTTTCAGCCGGTGGCACGCCCTCTCTTTCGCAAATACCGTCTGCGGGATTTGTTCTTTGTCATTGCCATATTCGCGGGTAGCACAAACGCGCAAGGCCGTTAGCCCGCGCGCTGCACATAAATTCCTGATAGGATTACGCTTTCGCCATCATCTTGGCAAGACGCGCCTTTTTGCGGTTGGCAGCGTTCTTGTGGATGATGCCCTTCGCGACCGCTTTATCAATAGCGGAAGTCGTAGCGACATACTGCACACCGGCAGCCTCGGCACCCTCAGCCACCGCCGCATTGAACTTGCGCACGGACGTCTTCACACCGCTCTTCACCATACGGTTACGCAGGTTCTTTTTTTCGCTTACCTTCACGCGCTTTTTAGCAGACTGAATGTTCGGCACTTCCTTCGCCTCCTGTAAGTCATAGCGCTGATCCATATAAATCAGCAAAAAATATGATACCACAAGCCGCGGTCAAAAGCAAGTCCTTTTTTGGTAAAAGCGTGATTTTATTACAAAGATTTTACAATCAAGCATGGAATATTTCTTGACAAACCGAGCAAAATGAGGTAAAGTAATTGATGCCTTTGATTAGCGCACGCGCTTTCAGGGCAACCATTGAATCTCGCGGCTGTCCCTTTTTCAGCTTGCCATATGCGATAAAGCATCGTAGTAGGTTAGGTTCGAAATCGTGGATTCCTCGCGGAACACGGCTGCGGAAAATTCCTGACGCCGCAAGGCTTTGCGGGTATCAATGGCTCGAATTGAATCATCTGTTCTCTCCTGTTGTTCTCTCCGATTCCCGGGGAGCGCAGCAGAGGATATATACGGAGCGGTATCGAAGCGGTCATAACGGGGCAGACTCGAAATCTGTTGTACTTCACAGTACCGTGGGTTCGAATCCCACCCGCTCCGCCATATAATCTACCAGCCTTTGTATCAAAGGCTGGTAGATTTCTTTTACCCTCTATCAGAGTTTCGTCAAATGATTGAGCGTTTCTCGGAATTTTATCGGAGTTTCGCCAAAAGATTCAATGGCAGCATTAGTTGCTCTTGAGGCGGCCACAAACAACTCGCATCCATGCCATACGGACATTGAGGATCGGGATATGCAGACGTACCGGGCAAGCCTGTGGCGAACATGCTGACGGCTTTCCATCCCAATGGCTCCAGCGTTTACAACAAGGATTTTTCCTATCATCATGCTCTGAAATTGCATTACGATAAGGTTATCGAACCGAAGTTACGCCAGCCATTGTATCAAGGTAAAGTTTAAGGGCTTGCTGTCTGCTCTTCACAGACCGCAAGCCCTCTTGAGCTCCTTGATCTATATTTAGAGCTTGGATGGCAGTTCAAAGCCGCATCCCTGCGCCTTGTATTATTGTTATTTATGCCACTCAAAATACGCTTCGCGTTCCGCGCCGACCGATACATACCGCACCGGGCAGCCCGCCGCCTGCTCCAGATAACACAGATAGTCCTGTGCCGCCCTGGGCAGCGCCTCGAACCGCCGGCAGGAGGAAATGTCCT